>DASSOM010000374.1:0-11531 GCA_035700625.1 Vicinamibacterales bacterium | reverse complement strand
CTGCCGTTCGAGCTCCTGGATGCGCTCCAACGCGCGAGCGCGCAGCGCCGCCGCGTCGCTGGCGATCGCCGCTTCACCCGCGCGATCGACTTGAGGCACGCGGCGGTCGAGCGCCGCGACGAGCTCGCGAAGCACGCGAATCAGTTGCGGAGACGTTATCGCCATCGCTGCCCGCCGTGGCGCGCGTCGCGCCGCGACACGTTCCATACGTCGCCGCACTGAGTGCAGCGCCAGTAGCTGTCGTGAGACGGAGTGCCGCTCGTCGTCACCGATGTCTTCGACCCGCAACTCGGACAACTCGGCACCACGACCGGTGCAGGCGATGCTGGCGGAACTGACTTGAAATCTCTCACGAGCCCTTCCTTCGGTGTGCTTTGGTGAGGGCTGGGGGCCGAGATGGCCGCAGGGCTCAGGAAAGCTGGAATGAGCGATCAGTATACGTCCTCGTGACGACGCCGAAAATACTCCGCCCCTGCTGCCCCCGCGCAGCGATCCCGGCGCGACGCGTAGAACGTGGTAAAATCCTTTCTCGGATCTTCCACTGCGCTCTGCCGTCCAGGCGTATCGAGCCCGTCCTGACTCGTTCCTCCTCGCGTCCATAGCCACGAACGAATCCGTCCCGTGACGCCACTTCCGCGTCATGTGCGTCGACGAACTCGATCCGACGTGCGATGGTCGCGCTCGGAATTTCAGGAGACTGTTGAAAATGTCATTTTCGGAGCTTGGGCTCGCGCCCTCGCTGTGTACGCCCCTCGAGACGATGGGGTACACGCAACCCACACCGGTTCAGCACGCATCGATTCCTCTTGCGCTGCGCGGCGCGGACGTCGTCGCCCGAGCGCAGACCGGAACGGGTAAGACGGCGGCGTTCGGACTGCCGATGATCCAGCGCCTGGTGCTTCCTCGTCGGCGATCATCGCATCGGCACCCGCTCGGGCTCGTCCTCGTGCCGACGCGGGAGTTGGCCATCCAGGTGCAGCTCGCGCTTTCGGCGTATGGCGCGCCTGTCGGTGTTCGAGTGGCCGCCATCGTCGGCGGCGCGTCTATGTCCGCGCAGGTCAACGCGCTCCGCCGCGGCACCGATATCGTCGTCGCGACGCCCGGCCGGTTGATCGACCATCTGCAGCGTCGCACGATCGACCTGTCGGCCGTCGAAATCGTCACGCTCGATGAGGCGGACCGCATGCTCGACATGGGCTTCCTGCCGCCGCTCCGCCGCGTGCTGCACGCGGTGCCGCCGATCCGCCAGACGCTCCTGTTCTCCGCCACGTTGTCGGATGCCGTCGTCGCGCTCGCCCGGCAGTTCACCCGTGAGCCTCTGCGCGTCGACGTGGTGCCGGCAGATGTGGTCGCCCCGACCATCACGCATGGCATTCACGCGGTCGATCCCGACCGCAAGCGCGCGCTTCTCGAGCACCTGCTGGCGCACGCCTCAGCGGGCCAGGCCCTGGTCTTCTGCAAGACCAAGCGCGGCGCCGATCGGGTGGGTCTGCACCTGAACAAGGCAGGGATCCGCGCGGCCGTCATTCACGGCAACAAGGGACAGGGCGCACGCGGGCGTTCGCTGGCGGACTTCAAGGCCGGGCGAGTGCGAGCTCTCGTCGCCACGGATATTGCCGCGCGCGGGCTGGACATCGCCCAGTTGCCGCTGGTCGTGAACTTCGATCTCCCGCTGGTGGCGGAAGACTACATTCATCGAGTCGGGCGCACGGGACGCGCGGGTGCGGCCGGACGTGCGCTCTCGCTGGTGACGACGGCGGAGCGGCCGCAGCTCCTGGCGATTCAGCGGCTGTTGCCCACACCGCTCGAACACGTCACCGTCACGGGATTCGAGCCGAGGACGCCGGGCGCGTCTCAGCACGACGCAGGTTCGCGCCGTCCCGGGCGACCGTCCCGCATGGCGGATGCCTCGCGCCGACGCCCCGATCCACGCTCGCAGTTTGGTCGGGTAACACGGTCACGCGAGGTTCGTGGCCGCCATCAAGCGTCGGCCTGAACGTCAGCCGTCATCGTTCCACCATCAGGTGCAACGCCTTCTCGGTGGCGGCATGCTGCGTCACGCGGTAGCCGAGCACGCTGAGATCGATGCCCTCGAACAAGGGTTCGCCGCGGCCGAGCAGAGTCGGTGACAACGCGACGTGCATCTCGTCGATCAGTTCCGCCTTCAGGTACTGGCGGATCGTACTGGCGCCGCCGCCGATCCGGATGTCCTTGCTCCCGGCGGCCGCACGCGCCCGCGTCAACGCCGACTCGATGCCGTCGGTGACGAAAATGGAAGACGGTGCCGCCGTCCATTTCCAGAGGCGGGCGCAGATGGTGCGTCAGGACGAGCGTTCACGCAAAGCTTGGACACAGTCGTCTCGCAACATTATGCCGGAGGGAAATCCGAGCTGGTGAGGCAGGCTCTGGCGCGCCGGCAGGCGCGCGCCAGATTGAGGTTGCCGCAGCGCGCTAGATCGCGTTCTCGGTGCGATCCGACCCGAGCTGCTTCACGAGTTTGTTGTAGAGCCCGAGGATGAGGAACGTCGGCGCCCACTGGCCGATGAACAGGCTGATGTGCCGGTTCCCCATCATCTGAAGCGTCGCAGACGCCGTCATCGCTCCCACTGCCATCCAGAGGAACGCGTCGGACGGCAGCTTTGCCGTTTGCTCCTCGATCGTCTTCGCGACGGTGCCTTCCGAATGCGCGTAGTCCTTCCGGGCCAGTTCTGTCGCCATTCATTGCCTCCTTCGATCACAGGTCATCACTCACAGACACGTCGCCTGCGGCGATGCAACGGCGGTGCCCTGCGATCGTCGGCACGGCGGTTTGCGAGATCGGTCTCGACGATGCCATGCACACGCAGCTCGTCGCGCAATCGGAGGAGCGCGCGATCCTTCTCCTTTGCCTCGAGCATGCAATCGAACGGAACCGCCGGCGCGATCTCGAGCAAGCCGGCGGCGTCGCGCGTGTCGATGAACGGCGCATGGGCTCCGGCGGGCGCCCCGTCCGCCTGGCTGCTCAGATGCACCTTCGGGCGGCCATCCGTGGAAGTCCACGTCTGGAAGATCTCCGGCAGGACGTCCCGAATCTCACGCCGGCACGGGTTCGCCTGATGATGCAGCCAGTCGAACACGACCGGGAGCCCCGCGGCCCGGCCCACCTCCAGCGCTTCGTCGGCGTCGAAGAGGCGATCGTCGTTCTCCACCACGAGACGCCGGCGCACGGCGTCGGGCAGCGCCGTTGCCGTCGCCACGAACCGATCCATGGCCAGTCGCTCCGACGCGCCGTACAGGCCGCCGATGTGGACGATGATCTTACAGGTCGTGTCAGCGCCCAATGCGTCGAGCAGCCGGGCGTGGTAGACGAGCTCGCATACAGCCGCGCTCACGATCGATGCGTGCGGCGAGTTGAGGACCGTGTACTGTCCCGGATGCGTCGACACCCGGATTCGCCGCGCTCGCAGCCGCGCGCCGACGCGAGCGAACCGATCCGCGTAGTCGTCCCACCACCGGATCGTGTTGACGGGATGAGACGCGAACGGAATGAGGTGGCTGCTGATCCGATAAAGAAGGATGCGATGCTCCTCGAGGAACGCCGTGACCTGCTCGAGCGCGGCGAGGTTTTCGGCGATGAGCTCGCGCAGGCGACCCTCTGTCGCGTTGCGCAGCCGGCACGTCCGGCTGGCGGAGAGATCCCGGCTCAGTACCGACGCGACGAATCCGAGACGGGCCAGCACGTGAGTCCAGGACGCAATGACATTGCCGGAAGGACGGTACGCAACGTGAAGGCACCACGCACCACCGATGCCATCTCGCCAGCTCGCTGCGTTGATCCTTGCCTCGGCACTCATTACGTTGGACGGCACGGCCACGAACATTGCGCTGCCGGCCATCGGACGCGATCTGTCCGCCTCGATGCCGCGGCTCCAGTGGATCGCGAACGCGCCGCTGCTCGCGCTGGCCGCCATGCTGCTGCCGGCGGGCACGGCGGCCGACCGCTTCGGACACGTGCGGCTGGTCCGTATCGGCTTGATGCTCTTCGTCGCGGCGTCGGTCGCCTGTGCGCTGGCGTGGTCGGACGCGGCCATTATCGGCGCGAAGCTCGGGCAGGGCGCGGGAGGCGCGCTCGTGCTTCCCGCGACGCTCGCCGTCCTGCGCAGCGCCTATGGTGACGCCGCGGAGCGGACGCGCGTCCTCGGCATCTGGGCCGCGTGGACCGGGGCGGCCGGCGCCGCCGGACCGCTGCTCGCCGGCGTCCTCGTCGATGTGCTGTCCTGGCGAGCGGTCTTCATCCCGCCGATCGTCGCTGGCGCCGCGGCTGTGATGCTGCTGAAGCGGGAATCGGCGGGCCGGGCACGCGGATCGTCCCCCGTCCCCGGTTTCGCCACCGCCGCCCTGATGGTGGTGCTCGGCGCGTTCGCCTATCTGGTGATGCATGCGTCGCGAAGCGGCCTGAACGATGGGCTGCTGCTCATCCCCGCGGCGCTGGCCGTCGCGGCCGGCGTGGCACTCAGCCGCGATCCGCAGCGCCAGGTGCTGTTTCCGCGCGAGCTCGTGACGTCGCGCAATTGCCTTCCCGCCAACGGCATCACGTTCGCGCTGTATTTCGGCATGTTCGGGTTGTCGTTTCTCCTGGCGCTCTACGTTCAGCAGGTGCTGCACTACTCCGCGATGTGGGCCGCGGTGGTCCTGCTGCCGATGTCGATCATGCTGCTGTTCGCCGAACGCTTCGGCCGGCTGACGGCGTCGGTGGGAACCCGGTGGGTCGTGCTCGGCGGCGCGCTGCTCGCGGCCGGCAGTCTTGCCTGGATCGGCAGTGCGCCGCACCCCGTGCCGTTCTGGTCGCACATCATTCTGGGCACGGCGTGTCTGGGATTGGGCATCAGCGCGGCCGTCTCGGCGCTGACCCACGCCGCGGTGGCCGCGGTGCCCGAGACATGCGCGGGCGCGGCGTCCGGGCTGAATCATGCCGTGGTGCGCGCGGCCGGTCTGATCGCGGTCGCGCTGCTCGGGTCGATCGCGGCGCCGGGCGCGTCCGACGTCATCTCGGCCGACGGGTTTCGGCGCGCGGTCTTGATGTGTGCGGCCGTGGTGGCCGCGGGGGGCATCGCCGGAAGCGTGCGGCTCCGCGACGACAAGCCCGGAGGCGTTGAAGCGTGACCGGCGCTACGCGTCCGGCGCCGGAGGCTTCGACGGACGCTCGTCGACCCGCGTCCCTGACCAGAGCGGCGCGCCTCCGAGCGCCGCGGCCCGCGCAATCACGTGCGCGGCCACAGCGCTCGTGAGCAGCATGAACGCGCCGAGGCTCACGGCGCGAATGACGAACGACAGGTCCGGGTTTCGGAGCGCGAGGCTCGCCAGCAGACATCCGAGGCCGAGCGTCGACGCCTTGGTCGACGCCTGCATGCGCGTGAACACGTCCGGCATCCGCAGCACCCCGATGCCGGCCAGCAGGGCCAGCGTCGCGCCGAGAATGAGCAGTCCCGCCGACACCCATGCGCTCATGAACGGCTCCGCTCGATATAGCTCGCGTACGCCACCGTACCGACGAAGCTGATCAGCGCGACGACGATCGCAACGTCGAGCAGCGCCTGCTGCGCGGTTGCGCCGGCAGTCACGACGAGGAGACACACCAACTGGACGCCGATGAGATCCACGGCAATCACGCGGTCCGGCAGCGTCGGACCTGTGATCACACGGATGAACGTCAGCGCCGCCGACAGTGCCAGCATGGCCAGCGCGATGATGGACGCCACATCGAGGTACGGCATGTCAGGCCTCACCAAGCACGCCGCGCACGCGGCGCTCGAATCCCTGCTTGATCTGCTGTCGCGCCGCCTCCGGCGTCGTCATGTACATGACGTGCACGTAGAGCGTCTTGCGATCCGGTGACACGTCCAGCGCGACACTCCCCGGCGTCGTGTTGATCAGCATCGACAGCAGGAGGATCTCGCCATCGCGCGTTGCGTCCAGCGGCAGCGCGATGATGCCGGGTGTCATGTGGTAACTCGGCGTGACGACGTCGATCGCCAGCCGGAAGTTCGCGAGGACGAGTTCCCAGAGGAAATAGGCAACCAGCCCCACGGCGCGGTGAATCCTCCCTATGTACGGTGACGTGGCGAGCACGCCGCCGCGCACGAGCCCGAGCAGAATGAGATAGCCGAGGACCTGCCCGGTGATCAAGGTGGAGAGCGAGAACTCGCCCTTCAGTCCGGCCCACGCCAGCGCGAGCAGCAGGTTAGCGAGCAGCACGACGCACCTCCTCGCCGAGCACGGCGCGCACGTACCCGTCGGGCTCGAGCAGCTGCCGCGCCGCGCTCATCGTCATGCTCGATACCGGCCCGGCGAAGGCGGTGAGGCCGAGCGTCAGCGTCACGAGAAAGGCGATCGGCACCAGAATTCGTCCCCCGAGTGTCGGCACGGGGCCGGACGCCGGCGCCGGCGTTGCTTTCCAGAAGCCTTCCTCCCAGACTCGTGCCATCGACAGCAGGGTCAGCAGGCTCACGGCCAGGGCGATTGCGGCGACCCAATATTGGCCAGCGTCGAGCATCGGGGCGATGACGGCAAGCTTTGCGATGAAGCCGGAAAGAGGCGGCACGCCCGCGAGCGAAAACAGTGGCACGAGTGCGAGGCACGCGACGAGCGGCTGCGTGCGGTACACCCCCCCGAGGACGCGCAGGTCCGTCGTGCGACGCTGCCGGAGGAACAGGCCGCTGACGAGGAACAGCGTCGAGATCACCAGGATGTGGTGCAGCACGTACAGGATGGACCCGCCGAGCGCGGCGGGCGTCCAGAGCGCAAGCCCGACCGTCGTGAAGCCGATGTGTCCCACGAGGTTGAACGACAGCACGCGCCGGAGATCGTGCTGCGCGAGCGCGCCGATCAGTCCCACGAGCATGGTGGCTGCCGACATCACCAGCAGCGCGGTGTACAGGCCGGCCGTGGGATCAGGGAAGAGCAGCGTGAAGACGCGAATCATCGCGTAGACGCCGACTTTCGTCAGCAGCCCGGCAAAGAGCGCTCCGATCGCCGCCGGCGGCGTGTGGTACGAGGCGGGCAGCCAGAAGAACAGCGGAAACAATCCCGCCTTGATCCCGAACGCCGTGAGGAACAGCATCGACAGCGCCGCGTCGAGTCCGGCGGTGTGGCGCTCCGGCCAGACGCGTGCGAGATCCGCGAGGTTGAGCGTGCCCGCCTGGCCGTACAGCAGCCCGATTGCCGTGAGGAAAAACGCCGACGCGAGCAGATTGAGGCCGACGTAGGTGAACGCGGCGTTCAGCTGGGCGCGCGTGCGATGCAGCGACATCAGCACGAACGACGCAATCAGCATCACCTCGAACCAGACGTACAGGTTGAAGATGTCGCCGGTCAGGAATGCGCCCGACACCCCCATCAACAGCACGTGAATGAGCGCGTGATACCCGAACGCCTCGCGCCGCGGATCCACCCCCGCAAACGACATGGCGGTGACGGCCACGCCGATGACACCGGCCATGACGATCATCAGCGCGCTGAACAAATCGGCAACGAGCGTGATCCCGAACGGCGCCGGCCAGGAGCCGACCTGCAGCACCTGAATCCCGTGCCGCTGCACGCTCACCAGAATGGACACGTCCGCGGCAAGCGCGATCAGCGCACCGGCAAACGCGACCCGGCGGAGCAGTTGGCTGCGCTGCGGCAGCAGGTGCAGCGCGACAGCGGTCGCGAGCGGTACGAGGATGGGCAGCGCGAGTCCCATCACACGCGATCCGGGCTGATCGTGTCGATGTCGTCCGAACCGGAGGACGCATGGACGCGATGCGACAGCACGAGCGCGAACGCCAGCACGCCAAATCCGATGACGATGGCGGTCAGGATCAGCGCCTGCGGAACGGGATCCGCGAACGCGGGGGGCGCCGCGGACGGATCGACGATCAGCGGCGGCCTGCCGCGCGTCACGCCGGCGGCGGAGAGGATGAGGATGTTCGAACCATTCGACAGCAGCGCAAGACCGATGATCAATTGGGCGAGGCGGCGCCGCAGCATCAGGTAGAGCCCCGCCGCGTAGAGCACGCCGGCCATGACGGCGAGCAGCACCTCCATCTCAGTCCTCGCTCAGGCTGACGTCGGCCAGCGTGAAGACGATCGTCAGCACCACGCCGATGACCGCTAGAAACACGCCGATGTCGAAGACGAGCGGCGTCCCGACGAGGATCGATCGCGACGCCGCGCCGGGCTGGATCCAGACGGCGGTCATGAACGGGCCGCCGGCGAGGACGCCGGGAACGCCGCTCGCGAGCGCCGTCAGCAGGCCGGCGCCGAGCAGCGTGGACGGATCGACGAGCAGGGCGCGGCGCGCCGCATCGACGCCGTACGCGATCGAATACAGCACGAACGACGCGGCGACGACGAGACCGCCGACGAAACCACCGCCCGGCTGGTTGTGGCCGCGCAGGAGGAGAAAGAAGGCGAAGAGCAGCAGCAGCGGCATCAGCACGCGCGCGGCAGTTCGCAGGATCGTCGACGTCATGGGCGCCGTTCCCTCCCAATCAGCAGCAGGGCGCGCACGCCCACCGCGACGGTAACGAGCACCGTCGCTTCACCGAGCGTGTCGAAGCCCCGGAAGTCCACGAGGATCACGTTCACGACGTTGAGGCCGTGCGCGAGCCGCGGCGCCGCCTCCGCGAAGTACTCCGCGAGCCGCGACGTGGTGCCCGATGCGCCGACGAACAGCACCAGCGTCGTGACGAGCGCGCCGGCACAGAGGGCGACGGCTGCGTCCCGCAGCTTGACCATGCGCGACGACAGATCGGCGAACCCGCGCAGCCGGTAGAACACGAGCACGAAGATGACGACCGTCAGCGTTTCGACGGCGAATTGCGTCATCGCGAGGTCCGGAGCGCCCAGCAGGGCGTACAGGACGGCGACGCCGTAGCCGACGGTGCCGAGCGACAGCACGGCCGCCATGTTCGATTGCGCCAGCGCTGCGGCGATCGCGGCGGCCACGACGATCAGGACGAGCATCGCTTCGTGAAAGACGATGGGCGTCCAGCGGCGCGGCGTCGGGAGGACGCCGTTCGCGACGAGCGCAATGGCGGCGAGCGTGAGGGCCGTCACCAGGACCGTCAGCACGTACGAACGCAGCGACGCGCTCTGCAGCGCTGGGGCGATGCGGCGTCCGATGCCGTCGATGCCGGATAACGTACCCGAGTAGAGGCGTTCGCTGTGCAGCGCGGCCGGCCAGCGGAGCCGCCAGAGACGCCCCCGCTGGACGAACAGCAGCAGCGATCCCGCGAGCGTGACGACGCTAAGGAGCAGCGTCGGCGTGAAGCCGTGCCACAGTTCCAGCGTGACCGCCGATGCGGCGCCCGTGACGGCGCCCGTCGCGAGTGAAACAGGACCGGCCGCGAGCATCGGCACGATGCCGAGCACCACGCCGGCGCAGGCGAGCAGCAGCGGTCCGATCCACATCGCGGGTGACGTCTCGTGCGCGCCCCGCGTCGGGTTCGGCTCGCCGTGAAACGGCGCGATGCCCGCGACGAACCCGGCGGTCCCGAGGCACACGCTCGCGATCACCGCGAGCGTCATCAGCAGGCCGCCCGCCGTGTTCACCGCTGACACGGTCTCGTAGAACGATTCTTTCGCGATGAATCCAAAGAACAACGGAATGCCCGCCATCGACGCGGCCGCCAGGACGGCGGCGACCGTCGTGATCGGCATCGCGCGCCTGAGGCCGCCGAGCGACGCGACGTCGCGCGTGCCCGTCTCGTGCTCGAGGGAGCCGGCCACCAGGAACAGCGATCCCTTGTAGCAGGCGTGAGCGATCAGATACACGAGCCCGGCCGCCGCGGCCTGCGTCGTCCCGATGCCGAACAGCAGCACGAGAATGCCAAGCGCGCCGATGGTGGAGTACGCCAGCACGCGTTTGAGATCGGTCTCGGTCACGGCGCGCACGGCGCCGATGACCATGGTGAGCGCCGCGAACACGAGGATGGTGCCGGTCCACATCGTCGAGCCGCCGGCGATGGGCGTCATGCGCGCAATCAGGTAGACGCCCGCTTTGACCATCGTCGCGGAGTGCAGATACGCGCTGACCGGCGTCGGGGCTTCCATCGCGTTCGGCAGCCAGAAGTGAAAAGGAAACTGCGCGGACTTCGTGAACGCCGCGAGCAGCAGCAGCAGGACGATGCCGACGTACCGCGGGTCGCCGGCGAGGGATCCGCCCTGGACCATGAGCGCGAGGCTGGCCGTCCCCGTGGCCTGCGTCAGGAGCACCGCCGCGGCCAGCAGCGCGAGGCCGCCGCCCCCCGTCACGATCAACGCCTGGATCGCCGCCGCTCGCGCCGCCGGACGTTCGTGATCGAAGCCGATGAGCAGGAACGAGGTGAATCCGGTCAGCTCCCAGAAGACGAACAGGCCGATGACGTTGTCGCTCAGCACGAGCCCGAGCATCGAGCCCATGAACGCGAACAGCGCGACGAAGAACTTGCCGCGGCCCTTGTCGAGATACCGCGCGGCGTACAGCACGATGAGCGTACCGATTCCCGCGATCAGCAACGCGAACAGCGTGCTCAGGCCGTCGAAGTAGAACGAAAGCGACAGGTTCAACTCGCGCGCCCACGTCGACGTCACCGTGAACGGGCCGGCAGACAGCAGCATGAGGTAGGCGTAGCCGAAGTACGCCGTCAGCGCCGCGGGGATGAGAGCGAGCAGGCGCGCCGACGCCGCGCCGCGGCTCGCGAGCCAGCCCGTCAGAGGCAGCGCGAGAAATGGGGACAGGACGACGGCGATGTGAAGGAAAGTCGTCATGCGCACGGACTGCAGCAAGTGCAGGATACCCTGCGCACCCGCGTACGCCATACTCGTGCGATGGCTCCGGGCAGGGTCATGATCTGGACGATCCGCGTCGTCGTCATCGCGTTTGCCATCGTCGGGGCGCTGCACCTCACGCGCGGGACCGCGGTTCGACACGTCCGCGGCGTTGCTGCCGACGGCGTGCCGATCAGCGTCAGCGAGCCGGAATTTCCGCTGATGGCAACGATGGCCACCGGCGCGTGGCTCGCGCCGGGCAACCGCGTCGAGGTGACGCAGAACGGCGAGGGCACCTTTCCGCGGCTCTGGGACGATCTGCGCGCGGCGCGTCGATCGATCACACTGCAGCTGTACTACGGGGCGCCCGGCCGGATGGCGGATACGCTGCGCGACATCCTCAGCGAGCGCGCGAGAGCGGGCGTCAGGGTGTTCGTCCTGTATGACGCGTTCGGCACGGTGGACATCCCGCCGGCGCATCGCGACGCGCTGCGCGCGGCCGGCATCGTCGTCCAGCCGTTCCGTCCCATCCGTCTGTCGACGCTGCATCTCGCGCAGAACCGATCCCACGTCCGCGGCATCGTCATCGACGGCCGCGTGGGGTGGACGGGCGGGTTCGGCATCGACGACAAGTGGCTCGGCGACGGACACACGAGCGGATCCTGGCGCGAGACGAACGTCCGGTTCGAGGGGCCGGCGGTCCGTCAGCTGCAGGCGGCGTTCGCGGCGGCGTGGGTCGAGGCAACTGGCGTGATGTTCAC
>DASSOM010000373.1:0-20114 GCA_035700625.1 Vicinamibacterales bacterium | reverse complement strand
GGGCCCATCGCGTCGAGCCCCTGGACGAGATCGTGCGTGATCGCCTTGAGGTGCAGCGGCCCGTCGATCCGCAGGCGCGGCCTCAGCTGATCCGGCTCGAGCACGTCGTCGGCGAGAGCGTTGACGCGTGCGCGGAACTCCGGCACGCGCGCCGCCTCCATCGTCAGACCCGCGGCCTGACGATGGCCGCCGAAGCGGAGAAACAGATCGGCGCAGTGCTCGAGCGCGCCGAGCATGTCGAAGTCCGGAATGCTGCGGCAGGATCCGTGCGCCAGGCCGTCTTCCACCGAGAGCACGATGGCCGGCTTGTGGTACGCGTCGACGAGCTTGGAGGCGGCAATGCCGATCACGCCGCGGTGCCAGCCGTCTCCTCCGACGACGAGCACGTTGTGGGCGCCGACGGCGGGGTCCGTGTCGATCGCCTTGCGCGCCTCCGCGACGAGGTCCGCTTCCTCCTGCTGACGCCGCAGGTTCTCGACGTTGAGCTGCTCGGCCAGCGCGCGCGCCTCGTCGCCGAGCGTCTCGTCGGTCGCGAGCAGCAGGCGCGTGGCGATGTCCGGCGTGCTCATGCGCCCCGCCGCGTTGACGCGCGGCGCGATCATGAACGCGACGTGATAGCTGTCGATCGTCTTGCCTAAGAGGCCGGATGCCTCGAGCAGGGACCGCAGGCCGACGGTATGGCGGCCCGCGCTGAGGCCCGCCAGGCCGAGCTTCGCAATCACGCGATTTTCACCGACGAGCGGCACGACGTCCGCGAGCGTGCCGATGGCGGCAACCTTCACGAACGCAGGCAGCCACGCCGTCCGCCCCGCGCGCTGGCACAGCGCCTGGACGACTTTCAGCGCGACGCCGACGCCGGCGAGGTGTTTGTCGGGATACGTGCAGTCGTGCCGCTTCGGGTTGATGACGGCCAGCGCCGTCGGCAGCGTCCCGTCCGGCTCGTGATGGTCGGTGACGATGAGGTCGACGCCGAGGTCGCGGGCGCGCTGCGCGGCGTCGAGGCTGCGGATGCCGCAGTCCACCGACACGATCAGACGGACGCCGTCCGCGTGCAGGCGCTCGATCGCCGCGGACTGCAGGCCGTAGCCGTCGCGCAGGCGCTCGGGGATGAAGTGGACGACGTCCCCGCCGAGCAGCTCCAGGGCGCGCCGGAGAATCACGGTCGACGTCACGCCGTCGACGTCGTAGTCGCCATGGATCGCGATGCGCTCGCGGCGCGCAATCGCCTGTTCCACGCGATCGACGGCGGGACGCATATCGGCGAGCGCGAACGGGTCGTGCAGCTGGTCGAGGGCCGGCGCGAGGAACCGGCGCGCGGCATCGGGATCGGCGAAGCCGCGCAGGCACAGCAGCCGAGCGATCGTCGGATGAAGGTCCAGTGCCGACGCCAGCGCGCGTGTGGCGCCGTCGTCGCACGGCGAGTGCTGCCAGCGCAGCGCGCGGATGGCCATCAGCGCTCCGGGGCGGGCGCGGTGTCGACGAATGCCTGCCCTTCGCGCCCCATGCGGCGGAACTTCTGGTATCGGGCGTCGAGCCGCGCCGCCGGCGAGAGGTGCCGGATCTCCTCCAGCGCCCGCGCCAGCGCGGTGTCCACGAGCGCGGTCGCGGCGTCGAGATCGTTGTGGGCGCCGCCGAGCGGTTCGGGGATGATCGCGTCGATGAGGCCGAGCTGCAACAGATCGGGCGCGGTGATCTTCAGCGCTTCGGCCGCCTCCACCTTGCGGTTCGCGTCGCGCCACAGAATCGCGGCGCAGCCCTCGGGCGGAATCACGCTGTAGACGGCGAACTCCTGCATCAGCACGCGGTCGCCAATCGCGATCCCGAGCGCACCGCCACTCCCCCCTTCGCCGCAGACGATCACCACGATCGGCACTTCGATCATCATCATCTCGCGGAGGTTGAACGCGATGGCTTCGGCGACGCCGCGCTCCTCCGACTCGATGCCCGGATACGCGGCGGGCGTATCGATGAACACGACGATGGGCCGGCCGAACTTCTGGGCGAACTGCATGACGCGCAGCGCCTTGCGGTAGCCCTCCGGGCGCGCGTACCCGAAGTTCCGGAAGATCTTCTGCTTCGTGTCGCGCCCCTTCTGATGGCCGACAATCGCGACGGGCGATCCCTTGTACTCGGCGATGCCCGCGACGATCGCGTGATCGTCGGCGAAGCGGCGATCGCCGTGCAGCTCGTCGAAGCCGGTGAAGAGGCGCTCGATGTAGTCGAGGGTGTTCGGCCGGTTCGGATGCCGCGCCACCAGCACGCGCTGCCACGGCGACAACGACGCATACAGCTCGCCGCGGATCTCGTCCGCCCGCCGGCGCAGCGCCTCGATGGACCGCTCCCGCTCCGCCGTCCGCGGCAGCATGCTGAGCGCCTCGATTTCCTTCAGCAGAACGCCGATCGGCTCTTCGAAATCGAGTAATTCGGGCAAGCCCCTCTTCCCTTCTCTTCTCTCGTCATCTCAACGACACGCTGCCGCTGCCGCAAATCTGTTCCACCTCGCTCACCAGCCGCTCCGACGGGCGCACGCGCTGCGAGACATCGGCCCGGACCCGCAGCGGCTTGTCCGATCCTTTCACGTCGAGCTCGAGGACGACGCGGCGATCCCCGCGGTGGCGTGAGAACAGCTCGGCCAGCGTCTCGAACGTCGGGCGCCCGTGCGGCGGGACCGACAGGTGGATCGCCACCTCGCGCGTCGTGCGCTCCTTGAGCGCGGCGATGGGCAGCAGTTCGGTCGCGACGAGCCGTGCCGACTCGTCGTCCTTCTCGAACTTGCCGCGGACGAGGACCATCGCGTCGGCCACGACGAGGCTGCCGTGCTTCGCGAACGTTTCGGGGAACACCACGACTTCGAGCGCCCCGCCGACGTCGTCCAGCATGAAGACGGCCATCCGGTCACCCTTTTTCGTCTTCAGCGGACGCAGGCCGCTGACGATGCCCGCGACCCAGACGTCCGCTTCGGACTGTGTGAGTTCGCCGATGCGCCGGGCGCCGACGGCCGCGAGATCCGCGCTGAAGCGTTCGAGCGGATGGCCGCTCATGTAGAGGCCGAGCGACTCCTTCTCGTACGCGAGCTGCTCCTGCTCCGACCAGGCGGGCACATCGGGCAGCGGGATGGCGATCGGCTCCTGGTCGTCGGCCGCGATGTCGAAGAAGGACACGTTCCCGCTCTCCCGATTGCGCTGCTGGCGGCCGCCGTGTTCGATCGCCTTGTCGACGGCCGCGAACAGCCGCGCCCGCCGGAGCGGCACCGGTCCGTCCGCGAGATCGTCGAACGCGCCCGCCTTGACGAGGCTTTCGAGCGGCCGCTTGTTCACGAGGCGCTGATCGACGTCTTCGCAGAGCGTGAACAGCGAATCGATCCGTCCGCGCTGTTCGCGGACACCGAGCATCGACAGGATCGCGCTCTCGCCGACGTTCTTCACGGCGCACAGGCCGAAGCGGACCGGCGGATGCGGGCGCGCCATCCCGTCGAACGCCGGCTGGCTCGGCTGGTCGCTCTCGACCGTAAAGCGCAGCTGGCTCTGGTTGATGTCGGGGGGCAGGATGCGGATGCCGAGCTCGCGGCATTCGCCCAGATACATCGCGAGCTTGTCCGTGTTCGCCGCTTCGATCGTGAGCAGCGACGCCATGAAGTGCGACGGGTAGTTCGCCTTGAGATACGCGGTCTGATACGCGACCCACGCGTACGTCGTCGAGTGCGACTTGTTGAAGCCGTACCCGGCGAAGAACTCCATGAGGTCGAAGATCTTCTTCGCCTTCTTCTCGTTGATGCCGTTCGCCGTCGCGCCTGCCATGAACGCTTCGCGCTGCTTGGCCATCACGGCGGGATTCTTCTTGCCCATCGCCTTGCGCAGCACGTCCGACTGGCCCATGGTGAAGCCGGCCAGCACGGCAGCAATCCGCATCACCTGTTCCTGATACGCGATGACGCCGTACGTGTCGGAGAGGATCGGCCCGAGCTGCGGCAGCTCGTACTTGACGTCGGTGCGGCCCTGCTTGCGCGAGATGAAGTCGTCCACCATGCCCGACTTCAACGGCCCGGGCCGGTAGAGCGCGTTCAGCGCGATGAGGTCGTCCAGACGCTCGGGGCGCGCCTTGCGCAGCAGCTCGCGCATGCCCGAGCTTTCGAACTGGAACACGCCGTACGTCTGCCCGTCCGCGAACAGCTTGTAGGTCTTCTCGTCGTCGAGCGGAATGGCGTCGATGTCGAGATCGATCCCCTCGGTGCGGCGGATCTCCGCCAGGCAGTCGTCGATGAGCGTCAGCGTGCTCAGGCCGAGGAAGTCCATCTTCAGGAGGCCGACCCGCTCGACCTCCTTCATCGCCCACTGCGTGACGATTTCGTCCTTCTGCGACTTGTAGAGCGGGACGAACTCGGTGAGCGGACGCGGGGCGATGACGACCCCCGCGGCGTGAACCGACGCATGGCGCGTCATGCCTTCGAGACGGCGCGCGACGGCGAGCAACTCGCGGACGCGCTCGTCCTTCTGCTCCATCTCCTTGAGCGCGGGACTCTCGACGAGCGCCTTGTCGAGCGTCATGTCGAGCGCCGGGGGCACCGCCTTGGCGACCTTGTCCGCGTCGGCATACGGGATGTCCATGACGCGCGCGACGTCGCGGACGACGGCCCGCGCCTTCATGGTCCCGAACGTGATGATCTGCGCGACGTTCTCGCGTCCGTACTTCTGCGTGACGTACTCGATCACTTCGCCGCGTCGCCGCTCGCAGAAGTCGATGTCGATGTCGGGCAGCGACACGCGCTCGGGGTTGAGGAACCGCTCGAAGATGAGGTCGTACTCGATCGGATCGACGTCCGTGATGCGCAGGCAGTAGGCCACGAGGCTGCCGGCCGCCGAGCCGCGTCCCGGCCCGACCGGGATGCCGCGCTCGCGCGCGTAGCGGATGAAGTCCCACACGATCAGGAAGTACCCCGGGTACTTCATCTTCTTGATCATGTCGATCTCGTACGAGAGCCGCCGCTCGTACTCGTCGATCGTGTGCTTCAACGTTCCGCGGGCGGCCAGCTCGCGCAGCCGCGGCAGCCGCATCTCGAATCCCTGACGGACGACGTGCTCGAAGTAGCCGTCCAGCGTGTAGCCGGCCGGCACGTCGAAGTTCGGCAGGTAGTTTTCCTTGAAGGAGAGATCGACGTTGCAGCGCTCCGCGATCCGCGCCGTCCGCGCCAGGGCGTCCAGATAATCCGGGAACACCTGCGCCATTTCTTCCGGCGTCTTCAGGAAGAACTGATCGCCGTGATAGCGGAGTCGCTCGGTGTCGGTCACGGCCTTGCCCGTGCCGATGCAGAGCAGGATGTCGTGCGGCTTGTGATCCGAGTTCTGAAGGTAGTGGACGTCGTTCGTGACGACGAGATCGAGGCCGAGGTCGCGCGCGATCGGCTGCAGTCCCGTGTTGACCGTGCGCTGCTCCGGAATCCCCTGGTACTGCATCTCCAGGAAGAAGTTGTCGCGGCCGAGAATGTCGCGATACGCCGCCGCGGCCGCGATCGCCTTCTCGGTCTGCTCCGTCCGGATGCCGGTGGCCACCTCTCCCTTGAGGCAGCTGCTCAGCCCGATCAGCCCCGTGGCGTGCTGCGCCAGCAGGTCCTTGTCGATGCGAGGCTTGTAGTAGAAACCGTCGGTGTACCCGGCCGAGACGAGCTTGATGAGATTGTGGTAGCCCTCGTTCGTCTCCGCGAGGAGCACGAGATGGTTGGCCGTTTCTCCTGGCGTACCGCTCTTGGTGCGCCGGTCGCCGGGCGCGACGTAGACCTCGCAGCCAAGAATCGGATTGATCCCGCGCTTCCGCGCCTGGTCGTGGAAGATCACCGACGAGAACATGTTCCCGTGCTCGGTGATCGCCATCGCCGGCATCTTCAGCTCGACCGCGCGGTCGAGCAGTTCCTCGATCCGGCACGCGCCGTCGAGCAATGAATACTCGGAGTGCAGGTGGAGGTGGACGAAGTCAACCATTCAGCGCGTCAATTTACTCCCATTCGATCGTCGAGGGCGGCTTGGAGCTGATGTCGTAGACCACCCGGTTAATCCCCTTCACCTCGTTGACGATCCGCGAGGAGATCGAGGCGAGCAGGTCGTGCGGCAGCCGCGCCCAGTCGGCAGTCATGCCGTCGCGGCTCTCGACCGCGCGAATTGCGACGGTGTATTCGTACGTCCGCGCGTCCCCCATGACGCCGACGCTCTGCACGGGCAGCAGCACCGCGAACGACTGCCAGAGCCGGCGGTACCAGCCCGCTGCCTTCACCTCTTCCGCGACGATCGCGTCGGCGCGCCGCAGCAGCGTCAGCCGCGACGGCGTGATCTCGCCGAGGATGCGCACCGCGAGCCCCGGTCCCGGAAACGGCTGCCGCCAGACGAACTCGTCCTCGAGCCCCAGCTCCTGCCCCACCGCGCGGACTTCGTCCTTGAACAACTGCCGCAGCGGTTCGACCAGCGTGAAGCGCATTCGCTCCGGCAGGCCGCCGACGTTGTGATGGCTCTTGATCACGTGCGCCGGTCCGATCACCGAGACGCTCTCGATCACGTCCGGGTACAGCGTGCCCTGCGCCAGGAAGTCGAACGAGCCGATCTCCTTCGACTTCGTCTCGAACACGTCGATGAACAGGCTACCGATGATCTTCCGCTTCTGCTCGGGATCGGTGATCCCCTGCAGCCGTTCCAGGAACAGTGCCGAGGCATCGACGAACACCAGCGGCAGCTGGAGGCGTTCGAAGCGCCGGCGGATTTGATCCGCCTCGTCGAGCCGCAGCAGCCCGTTGTCGACGAAGATGCACGTGAGCCGGTCGCCGATCGCGCGGTGGATCAGCAGCGCGGCCACCGTCGAGTCGACGCCCCCGCTCAGGCCGCAGACGACCCGTCCCTCTCCCACGCGCGCGCGAATCGCCCCGATCGATTCCTGCACGAACGACGCCATCGTCCAGTCGCCGGTGCAGCCGCAGACGTCGAACGCGAACCGACGAAGGATCTCGGTGCCGCGATCAGTATGTGCCACCTCCGGGTGGAACAGCAGCGCGTAAAATCTGCGATCCTCGTCCACCATCGCGGCCACCGGCGCGTTCGCGCTCGTCGCCGTCACGGCAAACCCCGGGGGAGCGGCCTGCACGAAATCGCCGTGGCTCGCCCAGACGCGGAGGTCGGCGGGCAGCGTGCCGAGCAGCGGCGCGCCCGGCTCGATGTGAATCTGCGCGTGGCCGTACTCGCGGTGCGGCGCCGGCGCCACCTGCCCGCCCAGCGCGTCCGTCATGAGCTGCATGCCGTAGCAGATCCCGAGCACCGGCACCCCGGCGTCGAAGACGCGTACGTCGCAGCGCGGCGCCCCGGCTTCGCGGACGCTGCGCGGACCGCCGGACAGAATGATCCCGACCGGCTGACGCCGCGCGATCTCCGCGGCCGGCGTGTCGAAGGGCAGGATCTCCGAGTAGACCGACAGCTCGCGAAGACGCCGCGCGATCAGCTGCGTGAACTGCGAGCCGAAATCGAGGACGACAAGCGTTTGATGATTCACGGGACGGAAGGATGCGCCGACGTGTCACGCTATTATAGGGTGTGCCGGCGCGCCGCACCACCAGATGTTGTCGTGTGCCACTGGCCGCGATGACGCTTCTTCTCGCCGCCGCGCTGCCGGCGGCCGTTCGCGCCGCCGATGCTCCCGTCGTGCCTCGCTGGTCCGTCGCGCTCGCCGGCGCGCCGGCGGCTCCCACGCTCAGCGACGCTGACCAGGTGTACGTCGCGCTGCGCGCGGGGACGATCGTCGCCTACTCGATCGAGGACGGCCACGAGCGATGGCGCAGCGAGTTGACGACCGATCAACCGATGGCCGTCGCGTCCGACACGATCTTCGTCGCCGCTGGAGGTGCGGTGCACGCGCTGCGCGCCGCCGACGGCACATCCGTGTGGCGCGCGCCCGACCTCGTCCCCACCGCGCCGCTGCTGGCGCGCGCCGGCTGGCTCGTCGTCGCGACCGAGGCCGGCCTGGTCGCGCTTCGGGCCGCAGACGGCGCCGTCGTCTGGCGCCGCCAGATCGGCGCGATTCACGAGCAACCCGCAATCGAGGGGGATCGCCTCTATGCGTCGACGGCTGACGGGCGGATCGTCGCGCTCGACGTCCGGTCGGGCACGCCGATCTGGGAACAGCGGCTCGATGCCGCGCCGGGGGCCATCCTCGCGCTGCCGGACCGGGTGTTCGTCGGCGCCGCGCGCCGGCTGTTCTGCCTGAAGACCGTCGACGGCGGCATCGACTGGGTGTGGCGGATCGGCGCGGAGATCAAAGGACGGCCGGCGGCGGATGCCGACCGCGTCTATTTCGCGGCGCTCGACAACGTCCTGCACGCGCAGGATCGCCGATCGGGCGTTCAGCGATGGCGAGCCGAGCTGAGCCGGCGGCCCGACGCCGGCCCGTTGCTCGACGGTGCGACCGTCCTCGTTCCTTCGACGTCGGCCGAAGTGTGGCGCTTCGACGCCGCGACGGGACGGCGCGCCGCCAGTCTGCGGCTGCCGGGCGATCCCGCGGTATCTCCCGACGTCGCAACCGAAGCGGCCGATTCGCTGCGAGTGCTCGTCGTCGTCGGGAGCCTGTCCAACGAGTGGCGCCTCACGCGCATGGGCAGTCTCGAGGTGCCGGCGCTCGTGCCGCTTACCGCGCTTCCCGGACAGCCGATCCCGCTCCGGTTTTGAGCGCGTCCAGTTCGCCGCGAATCGCCGCCGCCAGCCGCGTGACTCCCTCGCGGATGCGTTCGGGCGTGGGCGCTGAAAACGACAGCCTCAGCGTGTTCTGCCCCTGCCCGTTCACGAAGAACGCCTCTCCGGCGACGTAAATCACGCCGTGCTCGACCGCGCGCGCGAGCATCGCGTCGGCATCGAGCCCGGCCGGGAGCGTCGCCCACAGGAAGAAGCCTCCCTTCGGCGTCGGCCACGTCAGCGTTCCGTCGAGCGCCGTGCGCAGGGCCGTCTGCATGACGTCGCGCTTGTCCTGGTAGTGCCGCCGCAACAGCGGCACCTGTCGATCGAGCACCCCTCGGCGGCACGCTTCGTGGACCACTCGCTGATCGAACGATCCGGTGAGCAGGTCTTCGGCCTGCTTGGCCATTTCGAATTTCGCCGCGAGCGGCGCGGGAGCGGCGATCCACGCGACACGGAAGCCGGGCGCCAGTGTTTTCGAAAAGCTGCTCAAGTAGACGACGCGTCCGCGGTCGTCGTCCGCCTTGATCGGACGGACGTCCGCTTCGGACGCCGAATCCTCGAAGTACAGATCGCGGTACGGATCGTCCTCGACGAGAAGGACGTCGCGCCGCTCGGACCAGTCGAGCAGGCGGCGGCGTTTGTCGAGGCCAATCAACAGCCCCGTCGGATTCTGAAAGTTCGGGACGACGTAGAGGAACTTCACCCGGCGTCCGTCGCGGCGGAGACGCTCGCAGATGTCGTCGAGCGCCTGGAGATCGATGCCGTCTTCTTCCTGCGGGACGCCGACCATGTCGCCCTGCACGTTGCGGAACGCGGTGATGGCCCCCGTGTAGGTCGGCAGTTCTACGAGCGCGATGTCGCCGGGATCGAGCAGCACGCGCGCGACGAGGTCCAGCCCCTGTTGCGATCCCGTCGTGACGAGCAGCTGGTCCATCGACGTGCGGATGCCGCGGGCGTCGAGGATGCCGGCGATGGCCTCGAGGAGCGGCCGGAACCCGCGCGTGGGACCGTACTGCAGCGCGTGCGGGTCGCGCGCCTCGAACAGCTCGCGTGCGATCTCGCCGAACTCCTTCCAGGCGAACGTCTCGTGCGCGGGGTACCCCGGCGCGAACGAGATGACATCGCGTCCGGAGGCGAGCACGGTGCCCATCCGGCGGATCGCCGACTCCTTCATGCGCTCCGCGGCGTGCGAGAGGAACCGATCGTAAGTAGTCATGCGAGACGCTTTCCGGGGATCTCCCTGAGCGGCGGCGTGTGCGCCACGCCGCGGGTGAACCAGCGATAGTGCGTAAGATAGGCGCCGAGCGCGGTCAGCGCGAGATATTCGAACACGAGGCCGCGCACCAGCCAGGCCGCGAGCTGCAGCGGCAGCACCGCGAGGCCGGCGAGCGGCACGAAGGCAATCAGCCCGAGGCCGGCCGTGGCGAGGATCGAGGCCGCCGTCGCCACCACCGCGAGCGCGAGCACGACGCCGAACACGCCGGCCACGTCGCGCAGATGATGCCAGACGAAGCGCAGCGCGAGTTCGCAGCCCGCGCGCACGCTGACGTCTTCGACCGCGACCACCATCTGCACCATGAGATAGAAGAAGTTGACGAGCGTGATCCAGACGATCAGCGCGCTGGAGGCGAGCGCGGCGGCCGCCGTCCACGCGAGGAGGATGCCGGTGTTCTCCGCGAGCGTGTAGCCGCCGACGATGAACAGCAGATAGAGTCCGCCCGTCAGCAGGTACACGAGCAGCAGCCCGAGGCCGACGCGGATGTACCGGCGCGCGAGATGCGTCGCGCCGCCCAGAAACCCGTCGATGCTGATGACGGAGGCGCGGCGCAGCGCGTCGAGCCGCAGCGGGGGGCGCTCGATCGGACCCGCGGCGCGCTCCGCCTCGGCGAGCATTCCGACGGTGCCTCCCTTGACGATGAACGTGAGGATCGATCCGCCGATGAGGACGAGCAGGAACGCCGCGACGAAGGCGGCGAGCGCGATCGGGCTGGCGGTCAGCGCGCCGACGATGGCGGTCACCATCTCGCGGAGGTCGCCGTCGAGCAAATCCGTGAGGCTGGTGTCGAGCACCAGCGCGACGAGGAAGGCGCCGCCGACGAGCGGCACGGCGAGCAGCAGCTTGAGGCTGGCCTCGGCGGCGAACTGCGCGGCCACGAGCGGCCAGTTCGCCGCGGTCACCAGCGCGCCGCGCTTGAGCGCGGATCGCAGCCCCGGCGCGTCGCTCGTCATGATGCCACTATAGCAAGTCCCTCGTCGCGCCTCCCAGGCCGGCGCCCGATTGGCGGTATCCTGCCATCAGGTGCTGGACACCCTTTCCCCTGCGATCATCCGGCCGCGAACGGCGTCCGTGCGGCGGATCGCCGGCGGCGGCCTCATCGTGGCGCTGCTGGCGGCGGTGGCTGGCGGGGCGCTGGAGCTGGTGCGGTTCGGACGCACCGACGCGGCCGCGGCCGCCGCACTGCAGGCGCGCGTCCGCGCCGAATTTGCCGCGATGATCGCGCAACTGCGGCAGATTGCCGGCGATCTCGCGGCGGATCCCGCGGTCCCGCGCGCCCTGGCGGCTGCCGATCAGGACGCCGCCCCGATGCTGTTCGACATCACGGCGCGCGCGCTGCCCGATCCCGACGCGTCACGCCTGGCGATCACCATCTACAGCACCGCGTCCGCGCGCGCGTGGGCCGGCCGGCCGTCCGATATTCCGTCCGATCGCATCAACGGGCCGTCCGCCTTGTTTGCGACCCCCTCGCCGCTCGGTCTGCGCCTCGTCTACGTCGAACCGATCCTCACGGACAAGGGCGACCGCGCGCGAATCGGCGCCGTGGCCGTCGAGCACGTGCTCTCCCCCGCGCCGGCGGCCTCGACGATCACCTCCTCCGAATACGTCATGCCGACGCCGCTCGCGCCGGTGTCGCTGCGCGTCCTCGCGCCCGGAGCCGCGCCGCCGGACGCGGCCGGCGTGTTCACCATCACGGATCCGGACGGGCGTCCGCTGCTCGCGGCCTCGGTCGATCCCGGCGATGTGACCGCGGCGCGGCAGCGGTGGCGCGCGCGCGTGCGTGCGCTCGTCACGCTCATCCTCGGGCTGACGCTGTGGCTCATGACAGGGCCGCTGCTGGATCGGCGGTCGGCGGCGCCGGACACGCGAACCGACATCCGGCTGTCGCTCGCGATCACGGTGTTGGTTCTGGCCGGCGCCGCGCTGATGTGGCTGGCGCTCGTCACGGCAGATCTGACGGTGTGGCGCGGCCCCGCCCGGCTGCTGCTGGCCGGCCTGACCGGAACGGCTGTCGCCGCGACTCTGGTGAGGCTCGTCGCACGGCTGCGCGTCGCGAGCCGTCATCGGCGCCGCGCGCCGGCCCGCGCGCCGGCGATGTTCGTGCTGCAGCACGTCGCGTGCGGCGTCGTGATCGCCCTGATGTTCGCCGCGTTCGAGCGCTTCCTGCAGACGGCCGTCGATCCTGCGTCGGCCGACGTGCGGCATTTCTCGCTCAACCCCTGGGATGCGCCGCGGATCGTCACGCTGATCGCCATCGTGCTCTGTCACGCCGCGGTGCTGTGGGCCGGAGCGATGGCGTGTGTCGCGAGCCTCGCGGCGTGGCGGCTGCCGCGCCGCCTCAGCGGCGTGCACGTCGCGGTATTCGGACTGTGGATCGCGCCGGCCGCGGCGCTGGCGGCCGCGTCGATCGGGCGCGGCTGGCCCATTCCCGCATCGGCGCTGCTCCTCGACGCCCTGGCGTGCGGCGCCGCCGCCGTCTTCGCGTCCCACATTGCCCGCTGGTACCGGCTGACGACGGTCGCGTCGCGCATTCTCGCGCTGTTCATGGCGTTCCTGCTGCCGGCGCTGCTGCTGTATCCCTCGATCCACTTCTTCACGGAGCGCGCGACCCGGGAACTGATCGCCGATCGCTACGCCGTCGAAGCCATGCGGCATCCGCAGGCGCTGCAGGATCGCCTCAACGAGGCGCTGCGCGAGATCGACGCGCTGCCGTTCCTGCCGGAGCTGGCGGCGGGCCCGTTGGACGCGATCGGCGGCGCGCCGCGCACCGACGCGGCGTTCGCGGTCTGGAGCCAGACGGTGCTCGCGCGCGCGCGGCTCACGAGCGGCATCGAGCTGTACGACCGCTCCAACGGCCTGGTCAGCCGGTTCGCGCTGAACTTTCCGGAGTACACCGGCGCCCCGCAGCAGCCGCAGGGAGTCGGCGGATGCCGGTGGGACGTCTGGGGCGAGGCGCAGCCGTTCGGCTCCGAGGAGCGGCGCATGCTGCACGCGGAGCGGAACATCTGCGCGGACGGCGTGCGCACCGGCACGATCGTCGTGCACGTCGTGTTCGACTACCGCACGCTGCCGTTCATCACGTCACAGAGTCCGTACTTCGAAATCTTCCGGTCGGCCGCAGGAGGCGGCGGGCAGGCAGACGATTCGCCGGCCAGCGAAGTCGAGGTCGTGATTTACGGTTGGGGGCTCCGTCCGATCTACTCTTCCAGTCGGTCGGCCTGGCCTCTCGAAGAGGACGTGTTCGCCCGCGCGTACGCGTCGCGCGCGCCGTTCTGGACGACGCTGCGCAAACAGGACGTCGCGTACCACGTCTACGTGTCGAACGACCGCGCCGGGATCTACGCCATCGGCTACCCCGCTCCCGGCGTGTTCGATCATCTGGTGCGGCTTGCCGAACTGACGACGCTTGCCGGTGTGCTGTACGTCCTGATCGTCGTCGTGGCGGTACTCTTCGCACGCGTCGCGCGCGGCCGTCCGCGCGTCGGCCGGGCGCTGCTGCGAGAGATTCGCGTCAGCTTCTACCGGAAGCTGTTTCTCGCCTTCGTGCTCGCCTCGATCGTACCGGTGCTCACGCTGGCGCTCGTCATCCGCGCCTACTTCGCGGGGCTGCTGCGCGCGGACGTCGAAGCCGAGGCGGCGCGCACCGCGGCCGTCGCCCAGCGCGTGATCGAAGAGTCGGATGCCCTGCTGCGCCGCGGGACGGCGACGCTCGCGCCGCTCGGCGACGACGTGCTCGTGTGGATCAGCCAGGTGATCGATCAGGACGTCAACGTGTTCGACGGGCCGCGCCTGTGGGCGACGAGCGAGCGCGATCTGTTCGCGTCGGGGCTCCTGCCGACGCGGACGCCCGACGACGTGTATCGCGCGATCGTCCTCGAACGGCTGCCCAGTTTCGTGGGCAACGACTCGATCGGGACGTTTTCCTACATGCTCGCGGCGGCGCCCGTGCGCGCGGGCGGACGCGACGCGGTCCTCACCGTCCCGCTCGCGACGCGCCAGCAGGAGATCGAGCGCGAGATCGACGATCTGGATCGCGGCGTCCACCTCGCCGCGCTGTTCTTCATCCTGCTCGGCGCCGGCATCGGGCTGTCGATGGCGGAACGCATCGCGGATCCGGTCAGCCGCTTGACGCGCGCGACGCGGCGGATCGCCCGCGGCGATTTCGACGCGCGGATCGCGGTCCGCTCGAGCGACGAGCTGCAGCGGCTCGTCGACGCCTTCAACAGCATGGCCGCGGAGCTCAAGGCGCAGCGCGCACAGCTCGAGCGCACGCATCGCATCGAGGCCTGGGCCGAGATGGCCCGCCAGGTCGCGCACGAGATCAAGAACCCGCTCACGCCGATCCAGCTCTCGGCCGAGCACCTGCGGCGCGTGCACGCCGACCGCGGCGAACCGCTCAGTCCCGTGCTCGAGGGATGCGTCGACGCCATCCTCGGGCAGGTGACGCTGCTACGGCAGATCGCGGGCGAGTTCTCCAGCTTCGCCTCGTCGCCGACGGCGCGCCGGGCGCCGGTCGATCCGGTGGAGCTCGTCCGCGGAGTCGTCGAGCCGTACCGCGCCGGCCTCGCCGGACGGATCGACATCGACAATGCCGTGCAGCCGCCGCTGCCGCGCGTCTTGGTGGACCGCACGCTCGTGGCCCGCGCCCTCGCGAATGTGGTCGAGAACGCGCTGCACGCGATGCCCGGCTCGGGCCGGATAGCGCTCACGGCAGGCGTGGATGACGGGTTCGTCTGGATTCAGGTGCAGGACAGCGGCGTCGGCATGGACGCCGACGCGCTCGCGCGCGTGTTCGAGCCCTACTTCTCCACCAAGACGACGGGCACCGGACTGGGGCTGCCGATCGCGCGGCGCAACATCGAGCTGAACGGCGGCACCGTCGCGGTCGTCAGCGCCAAGGGCCGGGGGACGACCGTGACGATCAGGCTGCCGGTGGCGGTTGAGCCGGCGGCGTCGCCGGCCGCCGGCGGAGACGCGAGTACGCGAGGCTGATCAGCGCGGAGACCAGATACGCGTACGAGAGCACGACGAGCGCGAGACGCGGGTGCAGCGTAATCAGCGCGAGCGCGATGGCCGCGAGGAAGAGCGCGATCGGCGACCGGCGCCAGCCGACGTCGATCGCCTTGATGCTGCGGAACCGGATGGTGCTCACCATCAGGAACGCGGGGGCGAGCACCATGGCGAGCGCGGGAGCGGCCGCGCGCGGATCCTGCAGGCCCCACGGGTAGAGATAGACCGTCGAGGCGATCACGGCCGCCGCGGCCGGGCTCGGCATCCCCGCGAAGTACCGTTTGTCGACATGCGCGCCGGTCTGGATGTTGAACCGCGCGAGGCGCATCGCCGCGGCGGTCACGTAGATGAAGCCCGCGGCCCAGCCAAGGCGCCGCAGCGGCCACAATCCCCACGTGAAGGCGAGAATCGCCGGCGCAAGGCCGAACGAGATGACGTCTGCCAACGAATCCAGCTCGACGCCGAAGGCCGTCGCGGATCGCGTGAGCCGCGCGAAGAATCCGTCCAGCGTGTCGAGGAGCATCGCGATGCCGATGAGCAGCGCCGCGGTGTCGAAGTCTCCCCGCGTCGAGTACACGACGCACGCGTACCCGCAGAACAGATTCGCGATCGTGAACATGGACGGCAGCAGGTAGACGCCGCGCCGGAACCGGCGGGGCTGGTCTTCACGCCGCCGCCGGAAGTTCTCAAGCACGCGCGCGCGTCTCCAGCGTCGCCAGCACGGTTTCGCCGCCGACGACGCGCTCCCCCACCGAGACGGCGAGGTGCGCATGACGCGGCAGGAACACGTCCATGCGCGACCCGAATTTCATCAGCCCGATCCGCTCCCCGCGCGCGAGCGCGTCTCCTTCGCCGACGCGGCAGACGATGCGCCGCGCCAGCACGCCCACCACCTGCCGGACCACGACCGTCTCGCCATGATGATCGATCCAGATCTCGTTCCGTTCGTTCTCGCTCGCGTGCGGCTGGTACGCGGGCAGGAAGCGCCCCTGGCGGTAGTCGACGCGCGTGATGCGGCCGTCCACGGGCGATCGGTTGATGTGGACGTCGAGCGGCGAGAGAAAGATTGCGATCTGCAGCCAGTCCCCGGGGGGGCTCCAGCGTGGTTCCGACGGACCGGCGATCATCACGCGGCCATCGGCCGGTGCGACGACGAGATTCGGATCCGACGGGACCGCACGGTCCGGATCGCGGAAGAAGAACGCGAGGAAACCGCCGAGTGCGGCGAACGCGGCCGCCCAGCCGTAGCGGCGGGCGGCGGCCAGGGCCGCGGCCGGCGCGAGAGCCCCGGCGATGAACGGGACGCCTGCTTTGTCGATGGTCATCGGTCCGTAAACAGCACGAGGGCCAGCCGGCCCGACCTCGGTCCGGTTGCTGGCCCTCGGCAGGATTCGCTCGTGCGCGGCTGTCAGCTCCGCGTGGCCGCCTCGTGGGGCATGGCCTCGGGGGACGTCGAGCGGCGCAGGATGCTTTCCATCTGATCCTTGAGACGCAACTTGCGCTTTTTCAGAGTGACTTCTTCGAGCTGCTCGGGTTCCGAAAGGTAGGCGCGGGAGGACAGGTTCTGAATCTGCTCATCGAGATCGTGGTGCTGGGTTGCGAGCCGGCGGTACTCCTCATCCGATTGCAGCAGCCGCCGTTTCAGCTCTTCGAAGTCTGTCGGCATGTGCGCCTCCTTGTGAAAGGACTGGTGGAGCGCAGACCTGAGGTCTGCCGAATGGCTGTTAGCTCATAGGCGCACGCTACCACAAGACCGGAGCCGCTTCAAGGCGATCCGCGAGCCGTTTCCGGCGGATTTCGCCAGAGGATGAGCGCGTCCTCGACCGGGTTGGTGTAGTAGTCGGGCCGCGTGGCGGTCACGACGAAGCCGAGGCCCCGATACAGCCGGAGCGCGGGCTCGTTCGAGGCCCGCACTTCGAGCGTGGCGCGGCGGGCCCCCGCCTCGTCCGCCTCCGCGAGCACGTGCCGGAGGAGCGCCGTGCCGAGGCCCCGCTCGCGGCAGTCGGGATGCACGGCAATCGTGTTGATGTGCAGTTCGTCGAAGACCAGCCAGCACGCGCAGAACGCCGCGACCTCACCGTTGTCGAGCCGCAGCACGTAGACGCGGGTGACGTCAGAGTGGCCGAGCTCCCAGACGAGCGAGTCCCGCGACCACGGGTTGGTGAAGGACGCGGCCTCGAGCGCGACGATGGCGTCGATGTCCGCCTCACTCGTGACGCGCTCGATGCGCATGGCTCAGGCGCCGTGCCGGCGCTCGCGCGCGATTTCCGCGTCGGGCCGGCGAACGTACAACGGCACCAGTGCGTGCGGGGGGACCGCACGCCCCTCGTCCTCTGCGGCGATGGCCGCGATCGCGCCGGCCAGCAGGGGCACCGCCCGGACATCAGCGTCGATCCCGGCGGCGCCCGCGATGACGGCCGCGTACTTGACCGCACCGTCCCCGACGAAGGTCACCCGTCCGGCCCGTGCAAGCGTCTGGCGCCACGCGTCGAGCGTCGCCCCTGGCGAGAGCGACGTGGCCGGATGGAGCGTGGTGCGCGCGTCGGGTGCGAACAGCGTCGCGAATACTTCGCCGCGACGGGCATCCATCCAGGCGGCGATCGGCGTCCCGGCGTCGCGCACGCTCCACGCGAGCGCCTCGAACGCGCTGACGGGCGCCACCGGGCGATCGTGCGCCAGCGCGAGCCCCTGGATCGTCGCGATGCCGACGCGCAGGCCAGTGAAGGATCCGGGACCGATGGCGACCGCAAACCGATCGACGGCGTCGAGCGGAATCGACGCCTCCTCGAGGACGCGCATCAGCTCGCGCGGCAATCGCTCGCCGTGCGTGTGCGTGCCGTCGCCGGCGCGTTCGAGCACGCGGCCGTCGCGCCAGACGGCGGCGCTGCCGGCGGCGGTGGTCGTGTCGAGCGACAGGATGATCATGATCTCACGCCAGGGTGCCACGGATCTCACGCCAAGGAGCCAAGGGCACAAAGAGTCTCACGCCAAGGAGCTAAGGAGCCAAAGGATCTCACGCCAGGGAGCCAGGGAGCCAAAGGATCTCGCGCCCAGGCGGTCGGCCGGACGGATCACCGGATGCTATACTCGACCTGCTCCGTCCGATGTCCTCTCCCCCGGCTTCCCAGATTCCTGCAGGCGCGACGCCTGCCATGCGGCAGTACTTCGACGCGAAGCGTGCCTATCGCGACGCGATCGTCTTTTTCCGCATGGGGGACTTCTACGAGATGTTCTACGAGGACGCGCTGACCGCGGCGCGTGCGCTCGAGCTGACGCTCACGTCGCGCTCGAAGGACGCCGGGGGCGGCGCAATTCCGATGTGCGGGGTGCCCTTCCATGCCGCAGACGGGTATATTGCGCGGCTCGTCAGGAAAGGCTTCCGCGTCGCGGTCTGCGAACAGGTCGAGGATCCGAAGAAGGCGAAGGGCCTCGTTCGACGCGAGGTCGTCCGTGTCGTCTCTCCGGGGACGCTGACGGACGCCGCGTACCTCGACGCGCGCGAGCCGGCGTTTCTGCTGGCGCTCGCCCCCTCCCCCGCCGGCGACGGCTTCGGCGTCGCGCTGCTCGATCTCTCGACCGGCGAATTCACCGCGGCCGAATACACCGGCGCGGCGGGACGACAGGCGCTCGAAGAGGAACTCGCGGTGCTGCGGCCCCGCGAGGTCGTCGCGCCCGAGGGATTCGACGACGCGGGCGCGCTCGTGCGCCGTGCGCGGGCAGAGGCGCGCGTCACCTCTGCGGATCCGTGGACGTTCGAGTACGAGTCGGCGCGGCGCACGCTGCTGGCGCAGCTCCGCGCGCAGTCGCTCCAGGGCTTCGGTCTCGAGGGAAAACCGGCCGCCACCGCCGCCGCCGGCGCGCTCGTGCATCACCTCCGCGATACGCAGAAGGCGGACCTCGCCCACGTCCGCGAGATCGCGTTCCGCACCGGCGCCGACTGTCTCATCGTGGACGCGACGACGCTGAAAAATCTGGAAGTCGTCGAATCGACCGACGGCGGCCGCGCCGGATCGCTGCTGGCGGAGCTCGATCGGACGATCACGTCGATGGGGGGGCGGATGCTGCGCGGCTGGCTGCTGCGGCCGCTCGTCGCGCTCGAACGCATTCAGGACCGGCTCGACGCCGTCGAGGACTTCGCGTTCCGGGGTACGGCTCGCGCGAAGCTGCGCGACACGCTGAAGAGCGTCCACGACATCGAACGGCTCGTCGCGCGCGCCGCGCTCGGCACGGCCGGCCCGCGCGATCTGGTCGCGCTGCGCCAGTCGATCGCGGCCGTGCCGCGCGTCAGGCTGATCCTCGAGGACTTCCAGGCGCCGCTCGTCCGCAGCCTCGCCGGCGAGCTGGACGATCTCGCCGACGTCCGCGACGCGCTCGACGCGGCCCTGATCGACGAGCCGCCCGCCGTGGCGCGCGACGGCGGGATGATTCGTGACGGCGTCGATCCCGAGCTGGACGATCTGCGCGGCGTCTCGCGATCCGGCAAGCAGAAGATCGCCGAGATGGAAGATGCCGAGCGCGCGCGCACCGGGATCGCGTCGCTCAAGATCCGCTACAACCGCGTGTTCGGCTATTACATCGAGGTCTCGAAGGCGAACCTCGGCAGCGTGCCGGCCGACTATCATCGCAAACAGACGATCGCGGGCGGCGAGCGCTTCATCACGCCGGCGTTGAAGACGTTCGAGGAGAAGGTGCTCGGCGCCGACGAACGGATCGTCGAGCGCGAGGTCGAGATCTTCGAGGCGCTGCGCGCCCGTGTGGCCGGCGAAGCGTCGCGGCTGCAGGATACGGCGCGCGCGCTGGCGTCGCTCGACGTGCTCGCGTCGCTCGCCGAGACCGCGTCCGTCTGCAACTACACCAAGCCGCTGATGCATGCCGGCGACGAGCTGGTCGCGGTCGATGCGCGCCATCCCGTCGTCGAGCGCCACGTCGAGGCGGCGTTCGTACCCAACGACGTCACCCTCGATGCGACCGCGCAGGTGATGATCCTGACGGGGCCGAACATGGGGGGCAAGTCCACCTATCTGCGCCAGACGGCGCTCCTCTGCCTCATGGCCCAGGCGGGATCGTTCGTGCCGGCGCGGAGCGCGAAGCTGCCCGTCGTCGATCGCGTGTTCGCGCGCGTCGGCGCCTCC
>DASSOM010000372.1:0-15484 GCA_035700625.1 Vicinamibacterales bacterium | reverse complement strand
ATTTGGCTGCGGCGTTTGTGCAAATCGATGGCACCATATTCCATGGCTGGCTGCTCCTCTGCGCCTCGAGCGCGTTATCTGTTGGTGGAGCTCACGCTACCACTCGAGGACAGCCAGCCGCTTCATCAATTCTTGGCTCCTTGGCGTGAGATCCCCTGGCTCCTTGGCGTGAGATCTTTAGAGCGCGCGCAGCGCCACCATCGGGTCCACGGACGCCGCGCGACGGGCCGGGACGAAGCACGCCAGCACGGCGACCATCAGCAGCACCGTCGAGACCGCCAGGAACGTCAGCGTGTCGGTCGGTTGGACCTCGAACAGCAGCTGCGCGAGCAGGCGCGTGAGCGCGAGCGCGCCGGCGAGGCCGATGACGAGCCCGATCGCGACGAGCCGCAGGCCCTGCCGGACGACCATGCCGAGCACGCTGGCGCGGCGCGCGCCGAGCGCCATCCGGATCCCGAACTCCTGCGTTCGCTGGTTCACTGAGAACGCAATCACTCCCGCGATCCCGGCGGCCGTGATCACGAGCGCCAGCAGCGCGAAGATGCCGATCAGCGTCGCCGTGAGCCGCGGCGGCGCCAGTGTTTCCGATCGCACCTCCGCGAGCGTCCGGAAGTTGTGGACGGGCTGATCCGGATCGAGGCTGTACACGGCGGCCTTCACCTGCCGGATCATCTGCTCGACCGGCAGGTTCGAGTGCACCATCCAGTTCGTCGAGAGCAGCGGGCTCTGCTGGAGCGGCACGTAGGCTTCGTCGACAGGCGCCTGATCGAGCCGGTCGCGCGCGTCGGCCACCACGCCGACGATCGTCAGCCACTCCGGATCGTCGGCCGCTCCGGCGACGTGCTTGCCGATCGGATTGTCGTTCGGCCAGTAGTGCCGCGCCATGGATTGATTGATGATCACCACGCCGTCGGAGGCGAGCGTATCCGACGCGCGGAACGGGCGGCCGGCGACGAGCGGCTGGCCGATCGTGCGGAAGTAGTCCGGCGTGGCGATGTGATAGGCGACCTGCGGCGGCTGCACGCCGGGGGGCAGCGGATGCCCTTCGATGAGCAGCCCCGTCGAGAACGCGCCGCGCTCGTTGAGCGGGAACGTGCCGCCGCCGGCGGCCGTGACGACGCCCGGCATCGCGGCGAACCGCTCCTCGAGCCGCGCCCAGAACGCCGCCATCTTCGCACTGCGCGCCTCCTGGCCGAGGCTCGCCGGGTACTTGCTGAAATTGAGATCGATCCGCATCGTCAGGATGTTGTCGGTGCGGAAGCCGGGGTCGACGCTCTGCAGCTTCAGCACGCTGCGCAGCGTGAGCCCCGCGGCGATGAGCAGCATGAACGAGACGGCGACCTGGCCGACGATGAGCGCGCTGCGCAGGCCGTGCGATCCGTGCGTCGCGCGCGTGCCGTCCTTCAGCGCCGGTGCGACGTCGAGCTTCGCGGTCAGCGCCGGCACGCTGCCGAAGATGATGCCCGTCAGGACCGACAGCGCGAGCGTGAAGATCAGCACCGTCGGATCGATCGTGATGTCGGACGCGCGCGCCGTGAACCGCGACGCAAAGGCAATCAGCATGCGCGTGGTCGTGGCCGCGAGCGCGAGGCCGAGCAGCCCGCCGGTGACGGCCAGCAGAAGGCTCTCGGTCAGGAGCTGCCGCAGGAGCCGACGCCGGTTCGCGCCGAGCGCCGCGCGGACGGCGAGTTCCCGTTCACGCCGCACCATCCGCGCCAGCAGCAGGTTGGCGATGGACGCGCAGACGATGAGCAGGACGAAGCCGGCCGTCGCGAGCAGGATGATCAGCGTGGGACGGAAATTGCGCGTGAGGTCGTCGTTCAGCGGCGTTGCCGACGCGTGGAACTGCTCGCGGGGATAGTCGTCCGGATACGTCTGCGCGAGATGCGTCGTGAGGATGTCGAGATCCGCCTGCGCCTTCTTCACCGTCACGCCGGGCCGGAGCCGCGCGAACGCCGTCATCATGCGCCCCTGCCGCGACTCGATCATGCGCGGCGACGATCGGAACGGGCACGACGAGGTCGTCATGTAGATGTCGACCGGCACGGGATAACCCGGCACGGGTGGCAGGACACCAATCACCGTGTGCGGACGATCGTTCATCCGGAACACGCGTCCGATGACCGTCGGGTCGCCGCCGAAGGCCGTCTGCCAGTAATGGTTGCTGAGGATCAGCACCGCGGGCGCGCCGGGGCGATCGTCCGCGTCGACGAAGCCGCGGCCGTACAGCGGACGCACGCCCAGCACGTCGAAGTAATTCGCCGACACGACGCCCGTCGCGAGCCGCTCCGGTTCGCTGCGCCCCAGCAGGATGAACCACATGTCGTGGAACTCCACGACGTCGCTGAGCGATCGCGCGCCGCGGTAGTCGACGATGTCCTTGTAGGAAAACCCGATGTCGTTGGCGATCGTGTCGCCGGGACCCTGGCGGAGGACGACGAGCTCGCCGGCATCTGTGTAGGGGAGCGGCCGCAGCAGCACGCCGTTGACGACGCTGAAGATCGCGGTATTGGCCCCGATGCCCAGCGCCATCGTCAGGATGACGACGAGCGCGAAGCCGGGATTGCGGCGAAGATTGCGGAGGCCGTATCGGACGTCCTGCACGCCCGTTTCGAACAGGCGCGACAGCCACGTATCGCGCACGTCGTCCTTGATCGCGTCAATCGCGCCGAACGACTGGCGCGCGGCGCGGCGTGCCGCGTCCGGCGCCATTCCCTCGCGGACGTGCTGGTCCGTCAACATGTCGATGTGGAACTGCAGCTCGCGGTCGAGCTCCTGTTCGAGCCGGTCACGCCGCAGCAGCGAGCGGAGACGGGTGCGGAGGTGGCGCATCATGATCGATCTCCTTCGACGACGGGGTGCCGCGTCGCGCTAGCCGCCGGCCAGCACGCGCGCGACCGCCGACGAGAGCCGCTCCCAGTTGCGCGTTTCCTCCGAGAGCTGCTTCCGCCCTTCGCGCGTGAGCTGGTAGAACTTCGCCTGACGGTTGTTGTCGGAGCTTCCCCATTCCGCCGCGATCCATCCCTGCTGTTCGAGCCGGTGCAGTGCGGGATACAGCGATCCCTGGTTCACCTGCAGCACGTCCTTCGACACCTGCTGGATCCGCTGGGAGATCCCCCAGCCGTGCATCGGTGCCGCGGCGAGCGTGCGCAGGATCAGGAGATCGAGCGTGCCCTGCAGCAGATCGGATTTCGGCGCCATCCATCCTCCTGTCGATTACCGACAAGAGGGAGCCTACGCCCGGTCTTGTAGATTGTCAAGGGGAGCGGATTGCCGATTGCTGGTTAGCGGCCGGCGTCGGCCAGGGTGTGTCGGTCGGCGACGCTCAGCGGCCGGCCGTTGACGGACTCGTACTCGTAGTCGACCTGAAGGCGGGAGAGACCCACGAAGCGGATCTTCGCGGTCGTCTCGACGGCAATCGGCACGCGGACGCCGTCGACCGTCGCATAGTGCCGCACGACGTCGACGCGCGTCGTCCAGAAGGACGGATTCTTCGCGAGACGGCCTTCGACGCGCAGCAGTTCCCGGCCGTCGGGGCTCAGGACCATTCGGCCGTCCACCAGCAGGACGTCCTTACGCCGCGGCTTCAGCAACAGGTAGCGGCTTCCGTCTGCCGCCGTCCCGCCGTCGGCGAACTCGTAGTTCTCGCGCGTGAAATCCGCGTCGTCTATGCGTCCCTCGGCGACGAACTGCTGCTCATGCTCGAGGATTTTGTGGAGGACGCGGTCGCGGACGGAGCCGGCGCCCCGCTCGGCGACGACCTGATAGCGGAACCGGCCGTTGCGTAATTCGGTCCAGGCGTCGAGCCACGCTTCCTTGTCGACGCGCGGACTCCACGCGTGCATGCGCCGGAAGGCCCGGTATTGCAGCAGCGGTTCCTGCGGCTGGAGCACCGTCGGCGAGATGTCGCCGGGGGTGCCGCCGTCCGCGAGTGCGACGACGCTGCCGGCCGTGGCGCAGACGAGCAGCGCCCCGAAGACCGCCAGCCGCGAGATGCCCGACCTCAACCGTAGTGTCTGGCGCCGCATCCTGCGCGCAACGGTGCAAGCCGCGTGCTGGATGTTCCCACAGAGGATAGTGCGCGGGAAATCAGATCAAAGTCGCGGCCGGCGCAGACTCGTGCGTAATTGGGGCGATCGGCAGATTCCCGCCAACTACACACATTTACGCAGGTTGCCTTCATTTTGGCCGCTGGTCTTGGCTGGGGTATGTCCGTTGCTAGATTGCTGCGAATTTTTTCGGAGGAGTGCGGAATGAAGCGAGTACTGTTGACGTGCTGCGTGCTCACCCTGGTCTCGCTGGTGCCGCGGCCGGCCAGCGCAGACTCCATCCTGGATCCGATCATCGGCGTTCGCGGGGCCAAAGCCGGGTCACAGCAGATTACCGACTCGACGTTCCAGCAGCTCGGTGACTGCTCGGCGTTCTTCGATGACATGAGCGACTACATCTGTGCCGCCTTCAACCTGCCGGAGAGCTTCGCCGACGGCCTCTACGCGGTGGACCTGACCTTCCAGAAGGACGGCCAGTTCATCCCGACCACGGTCGAAGGCGAGCAGAACCTGACCATCGACGATCCGAACGCCGGCTTCACGCAGTTCCAGAACGTGGATGAGTTCACGATTCGGCTGTTCGGTGGAGCGGCGCCGGACGGTGCGCTCGCGTGCGGGCCGGCCATCGAAGGACCGCCCGAGCCGTGCATCGGCCGGCCGGAGGACGATGGCGGCATCGAGATCAGCGCGTTCTCGCTGATGGCGCTTTCGTTGGAAGCGTACTCGCCCGGCGATGATGCGATCGTCTTTCTGAAGGATCCGTTCGCCGGCTCGACGTATTCGGTGTCGGTCACCAACCCGCAGAACACGCCCGTACCGGAGCCCGGCACGCTGTTGCTGATGGGCATCGGCATCGCGGGCCTGGCGGGCCGCCGATTCCGGTTGCGCGCGTCCTAGCCACTCAAACGCAGGATGTGGGTCAGGGCTTTACGCCCTGACCAATCCTAACGGGCACCCCGGCGCAGCAGCGCCGAGAACGCCGGATCATCCGCCAGCGTCCGCAGGTCCGGATCGTCCTTCGCGAATCCCGCCGGGTAGCCCGCGTCGAACGCCTTCCGCAGGGCGTCGAGCGCGCGAGGCTTGTCGCCCGTGAGCGCGTGGGCGACCGCAAGGTTGTAGAGGTACCCCGGGTTCGACGCATCGTGCTCGAGCGCGGCGGTGATGAACTTCAATCCCTGCGCGGCGTCCCCCTTCTTCACGTAGTACGTGCCCAGGTTCAGCCGCGTCGTCCAGTTGTTCGGGTTGACGGTCAGCGCTTTGTACGCCAGCGCGATTGCCCGATCGTACGTCTCGACCGCTTTCTGTCGATTTCCCACCCAGCGATAGCAATCCGCGAGATTCGACAACCACGCATCGGACGAGGGGCTGAGATCGACCGCCTTCTGGTACGCGGGCAGCGCTTGCTGGAACTGTCCCATCCACGCGTAGGCGATGCCGAGATTGGTCCACGTGTCGGACGTTGGTACCAGTTTCAGCGCCTTCTCGAACGCGTCCGCTGCTTCCGCGTACCGCGCCGTCTGCAGGTACGCGGCGCCGAGATCGTTGTAGCCGTTGACGTTGTCAGGTTCGATTTCGATGACGCGCGTGAACTGCTCGGCGGCCTTGTCGTACTGGCCCATCTGAAAGTACGTCGCGCCGAGCGCATTGTGGTTCACCCAGTAGTACGGGTTCTTGGCGATCGCCTGCAGGTGCATCTTGACGGCCTCGTCCCAGCGTCCGGCCGTCTCGTAGGCCGCGGCCAGCCGGCGATAGGCTTCGTCCGAGTTCGGGGAGATCTCGAGCGCGCGTTGGAGTTCGGCAATCGCGGCGTTCGTCTTGCCCGTCGCCAGGTACGCGTTGCCCGCCGCGACGCGTACTTCCAGCAGCGAATCGTCGATCCGCTGGCCCTGCTGCGCCGCGTAGACCGCCTTGTCCGCCCAGATGGTTTCGCGGGTTTCGCGATACATCTGGAGCGACGCATCCGCCAGGCCGGCGTAGGCAAGCGCGAAGCGCGGATCGAGGGCGAGCGCCTGGTTGTAGAAGTCGATCGCCTTTTCCACGTTGCGCTTGTCCTGCTGGCCGCGCATCGCGTTGCGCCCCTTCAGGTACACGTCGTACGCGGCGATGTTTTCCGTCGGGCGCGCTACCGTCCGCGCGCGCTCTTCGGTGGTCGGCGTCACGTCGAGCGCCTGGACGAGGCCGTCGAAGATCTGATCCTGCAGCGTGAGCAGATCGTTCGGGCTGCCGGAGAATTCCTTCGTCCACACGGTGCGCGGCGTGATGGGATCTTCGAGCGCGACGATGATGCTGATGCGCGAGGCATCCCCCTGCACGCTGCCGGTCACGAGCAGGTTGGACCCGAGGTCACGCGCGATGCGCGGCAGCGGCTCGCTCAAATCGAGCCCCTGGATCGCGCTCGTCGGCGCGACGGTGACCTGATTGAGCCCGAACAGCTTCGCGGACAGCGCTTCGGCGACGCCCGTCGCGACGTGATCGAGATTCTGCGTGGCGCCGAGCACCTTGAAGGGGAGCACGGCCATCAGCTTCCGTTCGCTCGGGCTCGGAAGGCCTTGGCTCGTGCCGGCGCGCGCCGGGAGCCACAGATGACGGACGGGCGGGATCGCGACGAGCGCCACGATGAGCGCGGCCGCGCCGATCGCGGCCATTCGGCCGCGCCGTGAGGCGGGCAGCGGCAGCGTGATCGACACCGACGCCTGTCCGCGCTTCGACGGCGGCGCCGTCGCGCTCTCCAGATCGGAGAGGATCTCGCGCGCGGTCTGATAGCGCGCGTTGGGACTGCGCTCCAGACAGCGCATGACGATCCGGCTGAAGTACGGCGGCAGATCGGGCGCGACCTCCTCGATGCGGCGCGGCGCGATTTTCACGCGCTGCATGAGCACTTCGAGCGCCGAGTCTCCCGCGAACGGCGTTGAACCGGACGCCATTTCGTAGAGGATCAGGCCGAGCGCGTACAGGTCGCTCCGATGATCGACCGGCTGTCCTTCAATCGACTCGGGCGCCATGTAGCGCGGCGTCCCGATGAAATCGCCGGGGCGCGTCAGACCGGCGGCGCTCGCCTCGAACGACTTCGCGAGGCCGAAGTCCGAGATGTAGGCACGGCCGGCCGCATCCACCAGGATGTTCTGCGGCTTCAGATCCCGGTGCACGATGCCCACGTCGTGCGCCGCCGACAGGCCCGACGTAATCTGCCGTGCGAGCGTCAGCACGCGGTCGAAGGGCAGGTGCCCGCCCTGGAGGATCGCGTGCAGATCCGATCCTTCGACGAACGGCATCGTGATGTACTTCACGCCGTTCGATTCGCCGAGGTCGTGGATGCGCAGGACGTTCTGGTGCGTGACCTGCCGCGCGAGCAGCAGCTCCTGCTTGAACCGGCGCTCGAAGTCGCTGCCGATTTCCGGGTTCGACAGCACTTCCGATCGAATGACCTTGAGGGCGATCGGAATGCCGAGTTCCTGATCGAGTGCCTTGTAGACCGCGCCCATCCCGCCGGCGCCGAGCAGCTTCTCGATCCGATACCGGCCCGCGAACAGCTCACCCAGCGTCAGCGTGCTGTGACTTGCGGCCGCCACGACGCGCGGCGGCTGCGTCGCGCCAAGAGTAGGCGCCGCCGTCCCGACACCCGACAGCCCCGCGCCCGTCACCAGGGACTGGATGGCCCCGGACAGGTCCGCCGAACAGGCGACGCACCGCCCCGTCGTGAGCGGGGTTGCCGTATGACACTCCGGGCACAGGATGGATGGCAGCACGGGCGCGGACTCATTATCCTGCGGATCCGCGGCGCGTGAATTGGCGATTTGGTCGATTGGGGAACGTGGTGTATCAGGGGGGACCGACCTCGGCCATTCCGACCCGTGCGACTTGCCGTATAGTGGCCCATGGCCCTGTTACGCTCGCGCGACCACAAGATTCTGGGCGGCGTGTGCGGCGGGATCGCGAAGTCCCTGGGATGGAGCCCGACGACCGTCCGGATCCTCTACGTGCTCCTATCCATTCTGTCCGCCGCGTTTCCCGGCACCATCGTGTATCTGGTGCTGTGGATCGCGATGCCGTTGGAACCCCGATAGAGAGGGGAAGAGGCCAACCCGCAGCCACGCGGCGGAGACGAGCGCGGCGCCATACTCGAGCGCCGATGTCCACAGCGGGACACGCCAGCGCGCGCCGGCGCGCGAACGCTCCCACACGATGTAGACGGGAATCACGCTGAGCGACCACACGAGCAGCGGCACCGTTTCGACCGTGAACAGGAAGGGCGTGATCGGGAGCAGGTACCATGGGTAGATGACGGGCGCCGCCGCGAGCGCGACGGCCATCGGCCACGCCCACGCCGCCGGATCGTCCACCTCGCGCCGCCACCGCATCACGATCGCGACCAGCAATCCTCCCAACACCGCGGCCGCCGCCGCTCCGCGCGGCGTGATGACGTCGGCCAGCACGTGAAAGACCGGTCCGTTGAAGCGGATGTAGTCGACGACGTTCGGGACGGCGCCGAGCGGGAGCGCGCCCGCGCCGGGCGAGGCGAACGGCAGATAGAGCGCCGCAAGGACGGCCCCGGCGATCGCCGCGTCGCGCACCCGGATACGCCCCCAGTAGATCGGCGCGAGCACGATGGGCAGCAGTTTCGTCGCGACCGCGAGCACGAACGCGACCGACGCCAGCGCGGGTCGCCGGCGTGCCAGCATCCAGGCGGAGACGACGATCCAGAGCGTGCCGAGCGCGTCGATGTGGCCGCTGTGTGCGACTTCGAAGAGGACGAGCGGATTCCACGCGTAGGCGAGCGTCAGCCACGGCGATCGCCCGGACGCGAGCAGCCACGCGCGCAGCGCGAAAATCGTCAACAGGTCGCACAGCACGAGCGCGAACTTCATCGCACGCGGCGAGTCGCGGACCGTGACCACGAGCCTGAAGAACAGCTGCGCGGCGGCGGGATACGGCGTGTGCGCGCGGCGGGACGGCATCGCGCGCGTCTCCGGCGTGTGCGTCCACGCCATCGCGGGATCCGCAGGGACGACGAGATACGGGTTGTAGCCGAGCCGCTGGACCCGTCCGTCCCACAGGTACCGGATCATGTCGTTCTGCGCGTTCACGCGCGGGATCGCGAGCGGCACCCGGAACGCGACCGCCAGCAGCAGCGCCGTCGTCAGCCACCGGCGGGGCAGCGGCGGCGCGCCGTGCCGCAGCAGACGGTACATGAGCGCCGCGTAGACGGCGACGGTGATCGCGGCGACCGCGAAGAAAACGGGTGAGCCGAGCGGCGCCTGCAGCCACGCGAGCACCGCCATCGAGGCGAGAATCGCCGCGCCGCCAATACTGATCAGAGCCACAGAAGGACACAGAAGAATATCAGCCACAGAACAACACGGATGAACACAGAAAGCGGAATGTCTGTGGCTTGACAGTGCATGCCGTCTGACTGAAGATGACCGGCACGCGCCTATCTATGGTCATCCCTTCATTTCCACGAACACTAGGGCTGGCGGCAGCTCTGATCGCGTGCGCGACGGGCGCGTGGGCGCAGGAGCCGCCCGTGTCGCGCGAGGCGCAGATTGCGGCGGCACAGGCGGAGAAGGCCGAGCATCTCGCGCCCGAACAGAAGAACTTCATCGAGCGCCGGTTCCTCGCGCTCGAAGGCAGCGGCGGCTTCGGCGCGGTGCGGCCGTTGTCCGTCACGTTCGGCGGGATCAAATCCGGATCGGGCCCCGCGATGGGGGCCGCGTTCGGCCACCAGTTCCCGGGCGGCTCCTTCGTGCAGGCCAAGGCGGTCTACTCGATCCGGAACTTCAAGCTCCTGCAGCTGCACCATCATTTCGAGCCGCTCGGCGACAATCGTTTCGTCATCGATACGCGCGGACGCTGGCAGGACGCGCCGGTGCTGCCGTTCTACGGCGTGGGCCCGGATTCGACCAAGAGTCCGCGCGCCGACTACTCGGAAGAGAAGACGGAGGTGAGCGCGCAGGCGCTCATGGAACCGATCCGCTTCCTGCGATTCGGCGTGGGCACCGGCTACGAGCGGTTCAACCTCGGCGCGAGCCGCTCCATCCGTTCGTCCATCGCCGACCTGTTCCCGCCGCCGCGCGCCCCGGGCGCCGGCACGACGACAACCTTCGTGCACAGCTTCGCGCGCGCCGGCATCGACACGCGCACCTCTCCCGGGTACAGCCGAAGCGGCACGCTGCTGGAAGCGACGCTCCACGATTACCGCGACCGCAGCGACGGCCGCTACACCTTCCAGCGCACCGAAGCCATCGTCCAGCAGCTCATCCCCCTCCTTCACGGCAACTGGGTCATCGATCTTTCCGCCCGCGCGTGGTCGACCAGCGCGAGCGACGGCCACGAAGTGCCGTTTTTCCTGATGCCGCAGCTCGGCGGCGGCAGGTTGCTGCGCGGCTATCCGAGCTATCGCTTCCGCGATCGCCACGCGCTGCTGCTCACCGGGGAATATCGCTGGTACGTCCAGGAGTACGTCGATGGGGTGCTGTTCTACGAGGCGGGCACGGTCGCGTCGCGGCGCGACGATCTCGATCTCGACAGCCTGAAGAACAGCTACGGCGGCGGTCTCAATTTCCACACGCCCGCCTCCACGGTGCTGCGTTTGCAGCTGGCGCGCAGCCGGGAAGGACTGCACTTCATCATCGGGTTCGGATTTGGCGGCGGGCTGTGAGGCGTCGATGACGAAACGGCTGCTGATGCTCGCGCTGTGCGTCGCCTCGTGCGGCGGGCTCCTCACATCCGCCGCCTCGCCGCGCTTCTTTCCCGACGATCCGATCCGCCGCGCACCGGAAACGCAGGACGCGTCGGGCGTTCAGCCCTCCGAGATTTCGCTCGCGTACGATTCGCTGATCAACCTCTTCGGTCACCCGGGCACGCGCGAGGTCGTGCGCGCGCAGGATCTGAACAGCATCGGCGACGTTCCCGACTCGAGCTGGTTCACGAATCGCCTGGGCGCCGGGACGATGACGCCGGACGAGGTCGCGCGGGGCGTCAACGACGACACCGGTCCGGCGCGAGGCCCGTGGACGATTCGCAGCGGCAAGGGGAACGGCGTGTCTCCCGGCTTCACGATCCTCGACTCGCGCGGGGAGCGCTACTTCGTCAAGTTCGATCCGCCGGGGTGGAACGAGCTGGCCACCGGCGCCGAGGTCGTCGTCACGCGGCTGTACCACGCGCTCGGGTACAACGTGCCGCAGACCAACATCGCCTATCTCAGTCCGGAAGATCTGCGGCTTGCGTCAAACGCGACGACGACGGGGCTCGACGGGAAACCGCGCCGCATGCGGCAGAAGGACATTCAGTCGAATCTCGATCGCGCCGCGCGGCTTCCGGACGGCCGTTATCGCGTCATCGTCAGTCAGGCGCTGCCGGGGCAGCCGCTCGGCGGCTTCAAGTACGTGGGGACGCGTCCGGACGATCCGAACGACGTCGTGCTGCACGAAAATCGCCGCGTCCTCCGCGCACTGCGGGTGTTCGGCGCGTGGGTCAATCATACTGACGCCAAGGCGATCAACTCGCTCGACACGCTCGTCGCCGTGGACGGCCGCGAGCTCGTTCGCCACCACTTGCTGGACTTCGGATCCACGCTCGGCAGCGCCGGGATCGGTCCGCGCGATCGCCGCGACGGCTACGAGTACCTCGTCGACGTCAGTGCGGCGATGCACGCGCTGCCCGCGTTCGGCTTCGCGCCCCGCGCGTGGATGTTCTATCGCTATCCGGACTACCGGCTGATCGGCCGCTTCGAGGGGACGCACTTCGATCCCGAGGCGTGGCGTCCGCGCGTGCCCAACCCGGCGTTTCTCCGCGCCAGACCGGACGATCTCTTCTGGGGCGCGCGCCTGGTCATGCGCTTCACCGACGACCTGATCCGCGCAGCCGTGAGCGCCGGCCATTACAGCGATCCGCGCACCGGAGAGGCGCTGACGAAGGCGCTGATCGAACGGCGCGATCTGATCGGCCGCGCATGGCTCACCGGCGTGAACCCGATCGATCACCCCGCCATCGAAGACGGCATGCTCACGTTCGAGAACCCGGCGGTCACGTACGACTTCGCGAAGGCTCCTGCGAGCTACACCGCCGTCTGGTCGCGATTCGACAACGCGACGGGTGAGACGACGCGCATCGGGGAAACGAGCGGAGCCACGTCGATGGCCGTGCCGCGCGATCTGCCGGCCGCGGACGGAAGTTTCGTGCAGGTCGACATCCGTGCGGACGGCGGCCCGCATCCCTCCTGGGCGCAGCCGGTGCACGCGTGGTTCCGACGCGCCGGCGGCCGGTGGACGCTGGTCGGCTTTCAGCGTCTACCGTAACAGCGCGCGCAATCCGCGCCGCACACTCTCGGTCGCCGCTCCATAGACGAGATGCGAGGCGAGCGCATACGCGTGCGTCGACGGCGGATACGACGTCGGCCCTTTCGCCAGTCCCGCCGCAGGCACCGCGATCTCGTCCGCGAGCAGCCAGACGGTCGCCCCGAACGGCAGACCCGCCCACGCCGTCACGCCATCTTTCCGCTCAGCGATCGCGCCATAGAGCGCGCCGGTCGCGGCTCCCATCGCGTAGTGCACCACGGATCCCGCCGCGGACTTGTACTGTTCCGGAACCTCGCCACCCGTGACCAGCGAGGCGATCGCGTCCGCCGCCTTGTTCGTGGCCGGCTCGGACGATTCCTGCGATTGATCGCCGCTCGCGTTGCCGTCGCCGCATGTTCCGCTCCGTTTCACTGGCTCCTTGGCGTGAGATCCCCTGGCTGCCTGGCTCCTTGGCGTGAGATCCCCTGGCTCCTTGGCTTGCGGGTTCAGACGGTCGATGCAACGCAGGCGGCTAGTCTAGCCGCGGGTGTCTCGTAGCCCAAGGTCCGGCGCGGGCGCGTATTCAGTTGCCGCGCCACGGCATTCAGCTGCGCCTGGCTGAAGCGGCGCAGGTCGGTGCCCCGCGGAAAGTACTGGCGCAGCAAGCCGTTGGTGTTCTCATTCGACCCGCGTTGCCACGGGCTGCGCGGGTCGCAGAAATAGACCTTCACATGGGTGGCGACGGTAAACGTGCGGTGCGCGGCGAGCTCGCGTCCGCGATCCCACGTGAGCGACTGGCGCAGCGCCGTGGGGAGGGTGCGCACGCGACGGGCCAAGGCCTGCGCGACGGTGGCGCTCTCGAACCGGGGAATCCGGACCAGCATCACGTAGCGCGAATGGCGTTCCACCAACGTGGCGATAAACGACCGATCGCGGCCTTGCAGCAAGTCGCCTTCCCAATGCCCGGGAATCGCCCGGTCTTCGGCCGTCGCGGGCCGCTCGCGGATGGAGACCGCGTCGGGGATCCGCTCGGGATTGTGGACGCGGTGCGGGGGGCGACGGACCCGCCGCGGCCGCCGCAAATACTGCAGCAACGCGCGTTTCAGCACGCCGCGGCTTTGCACAAACAAGCTGACGTAAATCGTCTCGTGTGAGACCTGCATCTCTGGATTATCGGGGTACTGCGTCCGGAGCCAGCCGGCGATCTGCTGCGGGGACCAGCGCTGGGCGAGCCGCCGGGCGACCAGCGCGCGTAAGCGGGGTCGCGTGGCCAACCGGCAGACTTTGGGCCGGCGTGCCCGCCGCCACGCGCGCGCGTCGGCGGCCTCCGCTCGATAGGACTGGCGGCCCCCATGCCGCGAGACCTCTCGGCTCACCGTCGACGTGGGACGACCTAAGCGGACGGCAATGGCCGCGAACGTCTCGTCGCGCGCGAGGCCGCGCGAGATCTCCTCTCGATCCGTGCGCGACAACGTGCGCCGGGCTCGACGCCGGACCGGTGGGGCAATCCCGCCATGCGCCCGCACCACATGCCAGACCGACGGGCCCGAACAGCCCAGCATCTGACTGATGGCGCGATACGGATGGCCCGCGCGATAGTACGCCCACAATCTCACCCGTGCCGCCTCGCTCATGCCCCATGCTTGCATACGCCACCTCCAACGATGTGGCATTGCATCGACCACCTGAGACCACCAGCCAAGGAGCCAGGAGATCTCTTCGCGTGAGATCGTTCGGCTCCTTGGCTCCTTGGTGTGAGATCCGTTCGCATGCGATCCCTTGGCGGCTTGGCTCCTTGGCGTGAGATCCGTTCGCGTGCGATCCCTTGGCGGCTTGGGCTCCTTGGCGTGAGATCCGTTCGCGTGCGATCTTGGCGGCTTGGCCTCCTTGGCGTGAGATCCGTTCCCGTGAGATCGCTTGGCGGCTTGGCTCCTTGGCGTGAGATCTCTTGGCGTGCGATCACCACCGCTTGGGCCCGGCCAGGCGCGCGAGCCCCCCGACCGCGAACCCCGCGACGAACCCCCCGACGTGCGCCCAGAACGCCACGCCGCCGGTATCCGCCGCCGCACCGATCGATCCCACACCGCTGAACAGCTGCATCAGGAACCAGATGCCGAGGAAGAAGATGGCCGGGATCTCGATCAGCTCGAGATAGAAGAAGATGAGCACCGCGGTGAGGACGCGAGACTGCGGAAACAGGACGAAGTACGCGCCCATCACGCCCGCGATCGCGCCGCTCGCGCCGACCATCGGCACCATGGAGCCGGGCGCCATCATCACCTGCAGCAGCGCCGCCGTCGTGCCGGCGGCGAGATAGAAGAGGATGTAGCCGGCATGACCGAGCCGATCCTCCACGTTGTCGCCGAAAATCCACAGGTAGAGCATGTTGCCGATCACGTGCAGCCAGCCGCCGTGCAGGAACATGCTCGTCAGGACGGCGCCCCAGCTGAAGTACGCGGGGACGAGCCCGTACTGCGCGACGAACTGCCGCAGCACCGGATCGGGCAGCGTGGCTTCGTACAGGAACACGAGCGCATTGATCACGATGAGCGTGATCGTCGCGATGGGAAATGTGCGGGACGGGATGACGTCGCTGAGCGGGAACATGCGCTCGGCCGATCCTATCAACTCCGGGCCCGGCAGGGCGTGTATACTGCGGTGGATGCGGAGCGGCACGCGCCTGATGATCGTCGCGGCGATCTACGTGATCGCGCTGATCGGGCTGCCGTTCGGCCATCACGATCTCGTCTGCCACGTCACATCCAGCACGCACTGCGCCAACTGCCATTTCAGTTCCGCCGCGGATAACAGCGGCACCCAGGCCGGCGCGGCGCCGATCGTCCTCGCAGACGCGGGGCGCGTGGAAGCGCCGGCGGTGCTGCGCCTCGTGTCCGCGTCCCCGGCGCTCTCGCCCGGACGTTCACCTCCGCCCGCGCCAGCCTCCATTTCCCTCTGACAGACGGGCGGCGTTGCGCCGCTCCGGTGTGTCTTCTCTTCCTTCGCGCGCGCGAGGAGGTGTCGTGCTGCAGTATTTCCCTTCCGGAGGTGTCCGCCTGGCGGCCGCCGTGATCTGGCTCGTGTTCATCCCTGTCTTCGCTACGGCTCAAACGCCGACGCCCCGTCCAGACGCGACATCCGCGCAAGCGCCGGACACAGGAC
>DASSOM010000371.1:0-9375 GCA_035700625.1 Vicinamibacterales bacterium | reverse complement strand
GTTTTCCCAGCTCCGGCGGCGGTGAGGAGGTCTCGAAATGGATGACGTCGTGAACCGTCTGGCCCGTGAGCTGTCCGACGCCATTGCTGCCGCCGTCGCAGAGGACCCCAGGGTTGAAGCCTGCCGTGAACGTGCCCGCGCCGCCGGGTTCGAGATGAAGGTGTCGCTCGAGGCGGTCATCGGCTTCGTGAACCGGACCGCGGCCGGGGCGCTCGTCCGGACGCCCGCACCCCAGCAGAAGGCGCTCACGCAGCGCCGGACGTTCGAAATCAGCGCGAACGACCGCCGCTTCCTGCGGTCGCTCCGCATCGCCTCCTCCGACGAGACCCAGGAAAAAGAAGTCGAGTAGCGTCTACGGACGCTGCGCCGTCTGATTCGCGACCCGGGCCGCTGCTTCCGCGGCGGCCGCGGGATCCCCCAGATAGTAGTGACGGATCGGCTTCAGCTCGTCGTCCAGCTCGTACACGAGCGGGATGCCGGTCGGAATGTTCAGCTCGACAATCTCCTGCTCGCCGACATTGTCCAGGTACTTCACCAGCGCTCGGAGGCTGTTGCCGTGCGCGGCGATCAGCACCCGCCGTCCGCTGCGGACGTCCGGCGCGATCGTCTCGTGCCAGATCGGCAGGAACCGGGCGACGGTGTTCTTCAACGATTCCGTGAGCGGGAGCTCGTCCGGCGCGAGTCCCGCGTAGCGCGGGTCGCGCGACGGATGCCGCGGGTCGCCTGGCTCGAGGGGCGGCGGTGGAATGTCGTAGCTGCGCCGCCAGATCTTGACCTGCGCGTCTCCGTGCTTCGCCGCCGTCTCCGCCTTGTTCAACCCCTGCAGCGCGCCGTAGTGCCGCTCGTTGAGGCGCCAGCTCTTCTCGACCGGAATCCACATCAGGTCCAGTTCATCGAGCGTGATCCACAGCGTGCGGATCGCGCGCTTGAGGACGGACGTGTACGCGACATCGAAGAGGTAGCCGCCCTCCTTCAGCAGACGTCCCGCTTCCCGCGCCTCTTCGCGTCCACGATCCGATAGATCCACATCCGTCCAGCCGGTGAACCGGTTCTCCCTGTTCCAGGTGCTTTCGCCGTGGCGGAGTAATACCAGCTTATGCACGTTCGTTCCCTGTCATTGGTGAGTTGGCGGATTGGTGAGTTGGTGAATTTCAATTCACCAATTCACCAATTCACGAATTCACCAATTGCTGAATGGCACCGCGTCCCGCGTACCGCCCGCGCGTGCCGAGTTCCTCTTCGATCCGCAGCAGCTGGTTGTACTTCGCGACGCGATCGGTGCGGCTGGCGGATCCGGTCTTGATCTGGCCCGCACCGGTACCCACGGCGAGGTCCGCGATCGTGGTGTCTTCCGTTTCTCCGGATCGGTGCGAGATCACGCTCGCGTAGTTGGCGTCGGCGGCCATGGCGACGGCGTCCAGCGTCTCGGTCACGGTGCCGATCTGATTCAGCTTGATCAGAATCGCGTTGGCGACGTGCTGCTTGATGCCTCGCTCGAGGATCGCGGGATTGGTCACGAAGATGTCGTCCCCGACCAGCTGAATACGCTGACCGAGTGCGGACGTCAGCGCGGCCCAGCCTTCCCAGTCTCCTTCGGCGAGGCCGTCCTCGATCGAGACGATCGGGTACTGCCGGACCCAGTCCTCGAACAGACGCACCATTTCCTCGGACGAGCGCGGCTTGTCGCCCGACTTGCGGAACTCGTAGCGCCGCTCGGTGTCGTTCCACAGTTCGCTCGACGCGACGTCGAGCGCGATGTACACGTCCTGCCCGGCTTTGTACCCCGCCTGACCGATCGCTTCGAGGATGACGTCGACCGCCTCCTGGTTCGACTTCAGGCTTGGCGCGAAGCCGCCTTCGTCGCCGACGCCGGTCGCGTACCCTTTCTTTTTCAGGATGCCGCGCAGCGTGTGGAAGATTTCGGCGCCCGTGCGGACGGCGTCTGCAAACGTCGACGCGCCGGCGGGCATCACCATGAACTCCTGGAAATCGACGCTGCTGTCGGCGTGCGCGCCGCCGTTGAGGATGTTCATCATCGGCACCGGCAGGACGCGTCCGGCCGCATCGGGCGCGCGTCCGTACAACCGCGCCAGATGCGCGTAGAGCGGCGTCTTCGCGGCCGCGGCCGCCGCGCGCGCGATGGCCATCGACACGCCGAGGATGGCGTTCGCCCCCAGCCGCCCCTTGTTCGGCGTCCCGTCGAGCTCCACGAGTTGCGCGTCGACCGCCCGCTGGTCCGCCTCGCGGCCCGTCACCGCCGAGGCGATCTCGCCGTTGACGTGCTCGACGGCCTTTCTGACGCCTTTCCCGAGGTAGCGCCGCTTGTCGCCGTCGCGGAGCTCCAGCGCCTCGCGCTGTCCCGTGGACGCGCCGCTCGGCACCGCCGCGCGCCCGAAGGCGCCCCCGTCGAGCGTGACGTCCACTTCCACGGTCGGATTGCCCCGCGAATCCAGAATCTCCCGCCCGTGCACGCGCTGAATCTTCAACGCCGTCCTCCAATCATCATCGCCAAGCGTCAATCATTCCGATCCGCGCCGATCGAACTCCGCCTCGACCAGCAACGCCTGTTCCGTCACGTCGCCAATCAACGGCTCCTCGTCTTTGGTGACGACGACGATCCCGCGCTCCGTGACGGTGTGCCGGCGCCGATCCTCCCCTTCGTCGTAGCCGATGCGCGCGCCGCGCGGGATGAACACGTCGCGATCGACGATCGCGCGGCGAATCCGTGCGTGCCGCCCGATGCGCACGCCGGGCATCAGAATGCTCCCCTCGACTTCGCAGAAGCTGTGCACGCGGACGTTGGGACAGAGCACGCTGCCCCGGATGCGGCTGCCCGAAATGATGCAACCCGCCGAGATCACCGAGTCGACCGACTGCCCGCAGCGGCGCCCTTCGTCCGCGAACACGAACTTGGCGGGCGGAGCCTGCACCTGATATGTCCTCAGCGGCCACTCCGGATCGTAGAGGTTGAACTCGGGGTTCACCTGACACAGATCCATGCTGGCTTCGTAGTACGCATCGAGCGTGCCGATGTCGCGCCAGTACTTCGCGGCCTTCTTGTTCTCGTCGTAGAACCGGTAGGCGTAGACGCCGCCGCCGTCGATCAGCGCCGGCAGAATGTCGCGTCCGAAGTCGTGCGCCGTGTCGCGCCGCGCGTCCTCTTCGAGCGCCAACACCAGCGGGGCCATATCGAAGATGTAGATGCCCATCGACGCGAGCACCTGCCCGCCCGGCGGCAGATCGGTCGGCTTCTCGAGAAATCCGACGACCCGCTCGCCGGCGTCCACCTGCGTCACGCCGAAGCGATGCGCCTCCTCGGACGGCACCTCGATGACGGCCACCGTCGCCGCCGCGCCGCGTTCGCGATGGAATCGCAGCATGCGCGCGTAATCCATCTTGTACACGTGATCGCCGGAGAGGACGATGAGATGCCGCGGCGTCTCGCGCAGGATCGAGTACAGATTCTGGTACACGGCGTCGGCCGTGCCGAGATACCAGTGCTCTCCAACCCGCTTCTGCGGGTGCAGCACCTCGATGAACTCGCCGAGCTCTTCGGCGACGACGCTCCAGCCGAGGCGCAGGTGGCGCGTCAGCGACAGCGACTTGTACTGCAGCGCGATGAAGATCCGCCGCAATCCGGAATTGATGCAGTTGCTGAGCGTGAAGTCGATAATCCGGTACGGGCCGCCGAAGTACACGGCCGGCTTCGCGCGTTCCCTCGTGAGCGGATACAACCGTTCGCCGACGCCGCCGGCGAGCACCATGACGACCACGTCGTCCAGCACGCGCGGATCCTCAGCGCCTCAGGACCACCCGCGCGGGCGCCCCGTCGGCGCCGGCGATCCGGAGAGGCAGGCAATACAGCTCGTACGCGCCCGGCTCGGCGTCCGAGAGGTTGAGGCCTTCGATGATGATGACCCCGTTCGAGAGCAGCACGTGGTGCGCCGGAGCGCCCGGCTTCTTGAACTGCTCGACCGACAGATAGTCGATGCCGATCACCTTGACCCCTTGATCGACGACATACCGGGCGCCGTCCTCGGTCAGGTACGTGTAGTCCGTGTGGAACGGCTCGCCGTTCCACAGGCGCGAGTTGGGCGTGCGGAGCAGCACGCGCAAATCCTCGCGCAACCCTTCGGCCGCGAGCTGATCCGCGGTGATGCCGCCGCGATGGGGGAGGTCGATGACACGCGCGCGTCCCACCAGCAGATCGATCGGCAGCTCGTCCACGCCGGGGCGGTCGTCGAAGAAGTGCCGCGGCGCGTCGACGTGCGTCCCGGTGTGCGTTCCGAGCACGAGCCGCGAGACGTTGGAACTGCCACCTTCGGCGATGCGTTTGACCGGCTGGAGCTCGAATTCGGGATTGCCGGGGTAGGTCGGGACCCGCGCGCCCAGCACCACACTGACGTCGATCAGGCGCGACGGGCGGGGCATAGACCGGCGATGATATCACCCCGCCCCGGGGCCGGCCGTTCTTTGACTTGCGGGAACGGCTGGCCGTATGATCGAGCGGATAACGTAGCGTTTTCAGGCCGATAGCCGGCCGCGAGGATAGCCGTCGAATGACCTCCATGCGCCGCCGCGCCGCCTCGTTCCTCCCGATGCTGGCGGGCGCCCTGATGTTTGCCTGGCCGGCCGTTCCGGCGGCGGCACAGCAGAGCGGGAAGCCCGACAAGAAGCAGCAGCAGCGGCTGGAGCAGGCGCAGCGGCAGGATCTGCAGGCGCTCATGCAGCTCGCCGATCAGGCGATGCGGAGCGAACCGGTCCCGACCGACATCCCGCTGCAGTTCCACAACGACTTTCTGAAGGCGCAGGAGAATCGCACGTACGTGCCGTTCATCCTGACGTTCGACCCGGCGGCGCTCTCGACCCGCTCGGTGAGCCTCTACGTCCGCGTGGCGCCGCGCGGCGCGACCGCGCCCGCGGCGGCGTCCGACAAGGACGGCAAGAAGGACAAGGACAAGCAGCCGCCCGCGCCCGCGTATCCCTTCGAGGATGTGCATCACATCGACGTCGAGGCGCCGGCGCCAGGGCAGCCGGCGCACGTGTCGCGTGCGTTCGCCGTCCCAGCGGGCGACTACGACGTGTATCTCGTGATGCGCGAGCGCAACGTCGCCAACGGCGCCGCGCCGCGCGCCACCGTCCTGAAGGAAGCGATCACCGTCCCGAACTTCTGGAGCACGGACCTGACGACGAGCAGCGTCATCCTGGCCGATCGCGTGGACGCGCTCTCGGCGCCGCTCTCGCGCGACCAGCAGGTCGATCATCCGTACGCGCTCGGCCAGTCCGATATCAAGGTCGCGGCCGATGCGAAGTTCGCGAAGAACGAGGAACTCTCGGTCGTGTTCCTCATCTACAACCCCGCGTTTGCGTCCGACGGCAAGTTCGATCTGCAGGCGGACTACGCGTTCTACCGCAAGACGTCGGACGGCGAGCAGTACTTCAACCGGACCGAGCCGCAGCGCTTCAACAAGGAAGTGCTCGGGCCGCAGTTCGATCTCGCGGCGGGACATCAGCTCGTCGCGGGTCAGGCCGTCCCGCTCGCGGGATTCCCGGAAGGGGACTACCGGCTGGAAATCAAAGTGACGGACCTCGTCTCGGGCAAGACGCTCACCCGGAATGTGAACTTCACGGTCACGTCGTAGGAGGAGACAGATGCGACGGCTGATCCGGACCGCGGCGGCGGTGGCGTTCATCGGGCTGACCTGTGCGCCCGCGCTGGCGCAGCAGCGCCCGACGGCCTCGTCGGTGCAGGCCGCCCGGTTCGCGACGGGCCGCATCCAGGGAACGGTCAGCGACGACCACGGGGGGCCGCTCCCCGGCGCCATGGTGTCGGCGCTTGGCGCGACGATCGCGATGGCCGTGACCGATAAACACGGACGGTTCGTGATCGACGAGCTGCCCGCCGGCGACTATTTCGTGAGAGCGCATCACAGCGGGTACGCGGCGTCTCCCCGCGAACTCGTGCGCGTCGGGGGCATCGTCCCCGCGACCCACGAAGTGCGGCTGCGTTCCCTGAGCACGGCCGCGGCGACCGATCTCACGAAGCGTCCCGTCCTCACGGCCGGCCTCGAACTGCCGGACGGTGCGGCGCCGGAGGCCGCAGGCGACGACGAGCCGCACCCGCACGGCGAGACGGCGTGGCGTCTCCGTCACATCAAGCGCAGCATTCTCAAGAGCACCGGGGACGCCGTGGCGATCGCGGACGCGATCGAGGCGGCGGCGCCGCCCGAGTCGTCGGTCTTCAGCCGCGCGCTCGACGGCGCGGCGACGGCGGCGACCGCGCTCTTCACCGATCTGCCGTTTTCGGGCGAGGTCAACCTGCTGACGACGTCCGCGCTCGGGCAGGGGCCGTTGTTCTCCGCCGATCTGCTGCCGCGCGGCGTCGCGTACGTGTCGATTGGCGCGCCGCTGGCGGGCGGTGAATGGACCGTGCGCGCGTCGATGAGCCAGTCGGACCTCTCGTCGTGGATTCTCGCGGGCGCGTACGCGTCGCGTACGCCCGGCAGCCACGACTACGCGTTCGGCGTCTCGTACACCACGCAGGAATACCAGGGGGGCAACCCCGCCGCGCTCGCGGCCGTCGCGGATGGCGCGCGCAATGTCGGCGAGTTGTACGGCAGCGACCGCTGGATCGTGTCGCCGCACGTCGCGCTCGAATACGCCGCGCGCTACGCCCGCTACGACTATCTCCGCCCGCGAGGCCTGCTCAGCCCGCGGCTCGGCGTCACCGTCACGCCTGCTGTCGGCACGCGCGTCACCGCGTCCGTGGCGCAGCGGATGCTGGCGCCTGGAGCCGAAGAGTTCCTGCCCCCCTCGATCGTGGGTCCGTGGCTGCCGCCGGAGCGCACGTTCGCGCCGCTCGGTGGTGAAGATCTGCGCGTCGAGCGCGGCCGCTTCCTCGACGTCGACGTCGAGCACGACTTCGACCAGTGGGTCGTCGGCGTGCGGCGGTTCTACCAGAGCGTCGACGACCAACTGATCACGCTGTTCGGCCTGCCCGTGCCCGGGTCGCCCGATTCGCCAGGCCACTACTACGTCGCGAGCGCGGGCGCGCTCGACGCCAGCGGCTGGGGCCTGCGCGTGAGCACCGCGCCAAGCCGCCGCGTGCGCGGCACCGTCGGCTACACGCTGACGCACGCCGAGTGGATTTCGCGTGGCGACATGGCCGCCGTCGCCGTGTGGGCGCCGCAGGCGATTCGTCCCGCGACCGAGGACATCCACGACGTCATGACCTCGGTCGAAACGGAGATTCCGGAAACCGCGACGCGCGTGTTCGTGCTCTACAAGGTGAACACCGCGTTCGCGCGCGGCGAACACGAAGCGGCGAGCCCGGGGCTCGACACGCGGTTCGACGTGCAGGTCAATCAGTCGCTGCCGTTCATGCCGTTCAGCAGCACGCAGTGGGAGGTGCTCGTGGGCGTGCGGAATCTGTTCCGCGATCCCATGGACGCCGGTTCCATCTACGACGAGCTGCTGGTCGTGCGTCCGCCCACGCGCGTCGTGGGGGGCGTACTCGTGCGTTTCTAAGCGCCTCCCCAGCGCCTTCAGTTTTTTGAATCGGCTCTCCGGCGGGTTGGAAGCAGCCCCGTGTTCCGACCGGGCTCGTACGCCGTAAGTCCCATATCTGGAGTGATTAGGGACCAATAGGTGACCGGTCGCGCGGAATGCCCTTTGCTTTGACGGCCAAAGGTCAACAGGTGAACAGGACCCTACAACGCGGATGGAGCGGGATGGCGCTGCCCTTCGCCATCGTCGCGGTTCTGCTCTGCCTCGGCATCGCCAACATCGTCCAGCGGACGGCGTGGCACGAAGTGGAGGACGGGGTCCTGTGGACCATCGTCGGCGACGAGGTCGTCGCCCGAGAGGTGGCCGCCGGAACCGCCGCGTCGCGCAGCGGTGTCGAGCGCGGGGATGTCCTCCTGGCGATCGACGGCCGTCCCGTCGCGTCCGTCGACGATGTGACCACGGCCCTGCACGCGGCCACGCGTGGCCAGACGCTCTCCTACACCGTGCTGCGGATGGGCTCGCAGGAGATGCTGCAGCTCGCGGTGCAGCCGATCCCGTCCGGCGCGCGCGGCTTGTATTACGTGTTTGCCGCCGTCGGCCTCTTCTCGCTCATGGTGGGCGCATCGGTGCGTCTCCGCCGCCCCGAGCATCAGGCGACGCTGCACTTCTTCTGGCTGACCGTCGCCTTCTTCGGCGTGCTCTGTTTCTCCTACACCGGCAAGCTCGACCGTCTCGACTGGGTGTTCTACTGGGGAGACGTGACGGCGATGCTGCTTCTGCCGCCGTTGTTCGTGCATTTCGCGCTCGTGTTCCCGGATCGTCCCGACGCGTGGGTCCGGAGCGACGCCGGCCGCGCGCTGCTGCCGGCGGTGTACCTGCCGGCGCTTCTGCTCGGCGGCGGCACCGTGGCGAGCATCCTCGATGGCGCGCGCGATGGCGAAGTGCTGACGCGCATCGTGCCGCTCATCGAGCGCGGGGAGTTCGTGTACCTGGGCGTGAGCCTGCTGGTCGGCCTCGCGATCATGATGCGCGCGCTCGGGCGGGTGCGTTCCGTGACATCGCGGCGCCAGCTTCGATGGATCGTGTGGGGAACGGCGCTCGGGGCCGTGCCGTTCGTGCTCGGGTACGGCCTGCCGTACGCGGCCGGGCTGCCGCCGCTTCCCGGCTTCGAGTACACGGCAATCCTGCTCGGCCTGATTCCGCTCGCGTTTGCCTCCGCGATCGTGCGCTACCGGCTGATGGACGTCGAGGTCATCATCAAGCGCGGCCTCGTGTACGCCGCGGCGCTGACGGCGATCGCGGCGATTTACGCCATCCTGCTCCGGGTCGCTGGCGCGATCTTCCTGCGCGACGCCGATCAGCGGAATCCCGTCATCGCGCTGCTTGCCACGCTCGTCGTCGTGCTGCTCTCGCGTCCGGTGAAAAACGCGATCCAGGCGGCGCTCGATCGCGTGTACTACCGGGATCGCTACGACTACCGCCGCGCGCTGGTGGGATTCGCGCGCGACCTGAACAGCGATCTCGATCTGCTGCGTCTCAGCGAACGTCTCGTGCACCGCGTGACGGAGACGCTGCTCGTCGATCGGATGGCGCTGATGCTGGCGCCCGTGTCGCCGTCGAGCGCGGATCGGCACTTCATCACGATCGCGCACGCCGGGTTCGAGGGACCGCCGCCGCGGCTGCCGCGTACGTCTGAGGTCGGCACCCGCCTGATTTCCGGGCATACGCTGGCGCTGGACGACCTCGCGCTGCGCCGGCTCGATGCCCGCGAAGTGGACTTCTGGCGCGACGCCGGGATCCACTACTTCGTGCCGTGCGTCTCCAAGGAAGGGACGATCGCGGTGATGGCGCTCGGGCGCAAGGCGAGCA
>DASSOM010000370.1:0-2677 GCA_035700625.1 Vicinamibacterales bacterium | reverse complement strand
CATGTACAGCCAGAACAGATCCGGTTTGCGCGCCGTCATGAGGATCGTGCAGAAGTCGACCCCGAGCGGCAGGAAGAACACGACCGACGCGTCGAGAATGGCGATGACGACCAGACCGATCGGCGTCAGGAAGTAGCCAAGGACCGAGAGGAAGAGCGCCCGCATGCGTCAGGCGATCAGCTCTGCGAGCGTGTCGCTCGGGCGTACCGGATAGGGTGTCCCGGTGTCCAGCTGGCGTAATGCAGAAGGCAAGGCCGCGCATGCCTCGCGGCAGTGACGCCGAATTGCGTCGAGTGGAGGCGCGGGGGAGATCCGCCGTCCGTCCTGCATGACGAGTTCGATCAGCGGCTGCGCCGTCTCCGGGGGCGGCTCGTCGGCGAGGGCGAGCACGTCGCCTGACGGGCGGCGCCAGATCTGCTTCGCGCCGGGCCACGTCACCTTCGACGGGCTTCGCTTCCGCACGCGCCGCGTCCGACGGTCTTCGTGAAGCTCGACGAGCTTGTAGACGGACGACAGCGCGGGCGCGTCCTCGGACGTCACGAGCGACGTGCCGACGCCGAACCCGTCGACCGGCGTGCCGTCCGCGATCAGCCGGCGAATGCGATGTTCGTCGAGATCGCCGCTGAGCAGAATCCGCGTGTCCTGCAGCCCGTGCGCGTCGAAGATGCCTCGCACCTCGCGCGCGAGCGCCCCCAGGCTGCCGCTGTCGATCCGGACGGCCGATGGCCGCAATCCCGACGCCGCGATCGCACGCGCGGCATCCGCCGTGTCGTAGGTATCGATGAGGAGTGCCGCCCGATCGCCGAAGAGATCGCTGTATCGACGGAACGACGCGATCTCCTCTTCGAACGCCAGCACCCACGAATGCGCCATCGTCCCCGACAGCGGAATCCTGAACCGGCGGCCTGCTTCCACGTACGACGTGCCGGCGCAGCCCGACATGTAGGCCGCGCGCGCGGCGAACAACGCGGCTTCCGGGCCGTGCGCCCGGCGCGCGCCGAATTCGTACACCGGACGTCCGCCGGCGGCATGGACGATGCGTGCCGCTTTGCTCGCGATCGTCGTCTGCAGCGACACGATCGCCAGGAGGGCCGTCTCGACGAGCTGCGCCTCGGGAAACGGCGCCGTGACGCGCAGGAGCGGCTCGTTCGGAAACACCGGCGTGCCCTCGGCCATCGCCCACACGTCGCCGGTAAAGCGAAAGCCACGGAGATAGGCGAAGAAGCCTTCGTCGACCTGCGCGAGCGCCGGCGTCCCGCGCAGCCACTCCACTTCATCGTCCGTGAAGCGCAGATCCTCGAGATACGTCAGCGCCTGCTCCAGACCGGCGGCAATCAGGTAGTTGCGATTGCGTGGCAGGCGGCGCACGAACAGCTCGAACGTCGCGCGCGTCCGCTCGTGGCGGCCGTCCGCCACGTAGCCCGCCATCATGGCAAGCTCGTAGAGATCCGTCGACAAACTCGTGGCCGGCATGTTGCTACACTACTCGTGCGTCCGAACCTCGATCCTCGAACCTCGAACCTCTATGTCCTGGACCAGCATCCTCGACCAGCTCTATGCCGGATCCTGGGATTCCGCCCTGCAGCGGTTCAGGTCCCCGTTCGCCTTCCGCGGCCTCGCCCGTTCGGATCATACGCTGACCAGTTCGCTGCTCCGGCTCGCGAACGGCCGCGAGGATGTCGGCCGCCTCGAGTCGGCGCTCCTGCGCAACTTCCGCAAGTACGCGCGGTCGGAAGGCGCGCAGACCGACTCGGTCTGGGATCTGCTCGCACTTGGTCAGCACCGCGGCCTGCCCACCCGCCTGCTGGACTGGACGTACTCGCCGCTCGTGGCGCTGCATTTCGCGACGGAGGATCCGGCGGACTTCGACGCCGACGGCGTCGTGTGGTGCGTGAACTTCGTCGAAGCGAATCGCAAGCTGCCGCGCCGCCTGCAGCAGATCCTCGAGAGGGAGGCGTCGCAGACGGTCACCGTCGACATGCTCGCGTCGTTCCGCGCGCTGCGCGAATTCGATGCGCTCAGCCGCGAACCGTTCCTCGTCTTTCTCGAGCCGCCGGCGCTCGATCGGCGCATTCTCAATCAGTTCGCGCTGTTCGCCCTGATGTCGAGCGCCACGGCGCGGATGGACGACTGGATCAAGCGACATCCGGAGATGTGCCGGGCCGTCCGCATCCCGGCGCGGGCGAAATGGGAAATCCGGGACAAGCTCGATCAGGCGAACGTCAACGAGCGCATCCTGTTCCCCGGACTGGATGGCCTGAGCCGCTGGTTGACGCGCTACTACATGCCCGCACGGCCACAGCCGCAGAAGAACAGCCACAGAAGAACACAGAAAAACACAGATTCAGAAGAACGCAGAAACACAGCCACAGAAGAACACAGAAAAACACAGCCACAGAAGAACACAGAAGAACACAGACTCAGAAGAACGCAGACAAACGGCCACAGACGAACACGGAAGAGCAGCCACAGAAAAACACTGAAAAACACAGATGGAGGCGGGGACGGTGACGACCTGCGGGCAGATGATGCGGGCGATCGAGATCGCGCAGCCGGGCGGACCCGACGTGCTGCGGATCGTGGAGCGGCCGATTCCCGAAGCGGGCGCGGGTGACGTGCTCGTGCGCGTCGCGGCGGCCGGCGTCAATCGGCCGGATCTGCTTCAGCGGCAGGGCAA
>DASSOM010000369.1:0-25353 GCA_035700625.1 Vicinamibacterales bacterium | reverse complement strand
GGGAATTGCTCGAAGACCGCGGGTCTCTGTGGGTCAGCCCTTTCAGGGCTGGCCAGTGAGCTCACAGGCCCAGCAGCGGCCGGAGGCGCTCCCGAACCTCGTCCACCGCGACCGCGTCGGCCTTGCCGGCGAACTCGGCGTGCCGCTCCCGCCAATCGAGGCTCTTCACGTGGCTGACCAGGATGGCGCCTTCGATTCTGCCGGCCCGGACGAGGACCTCGAACATGCGTCCCTTCACTTTGGAGGTGATCGGACAGACGAGGGCGAGGCTCGCCTTCGCGTTGAACACGCGCGGCGAAAGCACGAGCGCGGGCCGTCGGCCGCGCTGCTCGTGTCCAGCCTGGGGGTCGAAGGTAAGCCAGATCAGATCGCCCGCGTCGGGCACGTACCGGCGAGTCACCAGACTTCCTTGCCGACGGGCGGGCCCCAGTCAATCTCGCCGCGATCTTCGGGGCGGATGTCGGCGACCAGCTCTTCGATCGTGTACCGCTTCTTCGCTGGACGTACCACGATGACGCCGCGCTCGATCGTCACCTCGACCGCGTCGCCGTCCTTCACCTCCGCTTCTTCGGCGACGGCACGTGGCAGACGAACGGCCAGACTGTTCCCCCAGATTGCCACCCGTGTGGTCATCGCGCCTCCGTATCTACATTGAATATACCGCGGCGGCGAGCGCCCGTCAACGTTGCCGCTCGACGCTCTCTGCGCAGCACCTGCGGCAAAATAGCGCGTGAACGTGGCGCGAAAGTCGACGTCGTAACAGTGCTTCGCTGTGCACCAGACGTCCCGTGCGGGCTGTCGCTCGCTGTGTAGCGCGAGTACTGCCAAAGCCGACAATCGGAGACTGCCGGCAGGTGCGGCCTAGAGCACGGGACATTTTCTTCTTTGCGTCACCGCAAGGAACGCCTCCGCAGGCGGCGCCATCATCTCCGTAGGGTCAGACCCAAGGAGATGTCATGTCCGCCACTGCCGTTCTTCCCGATGATGCCCTGCTCCGCCGCATCTGCGGCGAGTACCGAGAAATGCCCGCGCTGCGGCTGACGCTCGCGCAGGCGCAGCGCCTGTGGTCGCTCGACCGCGAGACGTGCGCGGCGGCGCTCGAGGTGCTCGTCGAAACACGCTGCCTGCGGAAGACACCGGAAGGTGTCTACATCAAGGCCGGGGTCGGCGACGACGTGTCGGCGTGGCGCCGGCATCCCAGGCAGACGCCGGCGACTATAGCGTGATCAGGCCGCGCCGCACCGCCAGCCGCACCGCGTCCGTACGGTTGTGTGCGCCGAGCTTGCCGGCGATCGACGCAACGTGAAACTTCACCGTTTGATCGCTGATGGCGAGCCGCTCGGCGATGGCCTTGTTCGACAAGCCTTCCGCGAGCAGTTCGAGTACCTCGATCTCACGTCCGGTGAGCGCCTCGACCGGCGGCGCCTCCGGATCCTCGGCGGCGACGAGCAGCGCATCGTACTCGACGTGCGCCGCCCGCGCCGCGGCGATCGTGCCCGACTCGCCGACGATCTCGAGCGACGCATCGGCGTGCGCGCGCAGCCGCGCCCGTCCCTCGAGAGAGCCCACGAGTATCACGCGCATTCAGTGTGCCGGCCGCTTGCCCACGGTGATCGTTAGTTCGACGGTCTTGCCGCCGCGGAGGATCCGCATCGGCACCGACCGGGCGACGCGATCGCCGAGCAGCAGGTCCAGCAGATCTTCCGGCGACTCCACGGGCTGGCCGTCGAAATCGATGATCACATCCCCGACGAGGACGCCGCTCTGCGCGGCCGGACTGCCGCTCGTCACGCCGACGACGAGCAGCGCCTTGTCGCGCCCCGGCGACGGCTGCTGCCCGTCCGGCAGTCGCACCGGTTGACCGGCGATGCCAAGGTAGCCGCGTTCGACGCGGCCGTGCTCCAGGACGGTCGCCGCGGTCTTCCAGGCGATCCGTGCCGGAATCACGACGGCGAGACCGCGGATGGCCGTCGCCGTCGCGATGCCGATCACGCCGCCGCTCGTATCCACGAACGCGCCGCCGGCAAATCCATCGTGCATGGGCGCGGTCGTGCGGATCACTTCGTCGATCGCGCGGCGCCGCCCGGTCGGCAGTGGTCCGCCGATCACCGAGACGATGCCGGCGCTCGCCGTCAGCACGTTGCTCCACGATCGCGCGATCGCGAGCGCGAGGTGCCCGACCCGGGGCGCCGTGGCCGAGAGCGCGGCGGCCGGAAGGCCCAGTTTCGCGACGCGCAGCACGGCCAGCCCCGTCGCGGGATCCCAGCCCGCGAGCTCCGCGTCGAGCGTCTGTCCGTCTGGCCGGCGCACGTGGAGCCCGTCTTCACGGCCCAGCGCGCGCGCCGTCGTCAGCACGACATCGGCAGCGTACACGACGCCGCTCGCCGGACGCCGGCGTCCGTGCACCTGGACGACGGATGAGGCGGCGGCCGCGACGGCGTCGGCCATCTGGTTCGAAAACGTGGTCAGCATGGAATCAGTCTTCATGACGCCATCTTCCACGCGCCGCCGCCGACGCGCATCACCCGAACGGGTCGGATGCCCGGGGTAGGTTTGAACCTACAATGGGAGCGCGGCCATGGCGGAGCACACGAAACAGCCGAACGCGTTCTCGGGACGGGCCTCGGGGTCGGTCACGGTCACGTGCGATCACTGCGGCGCGGTGCTGGACGTCCTCTGCCTCGCGGCGCGTGATGATGGCGCGCTCGCGAGCTACACGGTGCGCTGCCCCTCGCGCGATTGCGCGGTGCTGCTGCAGGTCGAGCTGCCGTCGCCGCCGATCGCCGTGATGCCGCATCACGGATAGTGCACAACACCACCGTCCTCATCTCCGGCCTCGGCATCGCGGGCCCGACGCTCGCGTACTGGCTCCTCCGCCACGGCTTCATCCCCACGATCGTCGAACGCAGCCCGTCGCCGCGCCCCGGCGGCTACATGATCGACTTCTGGGGCGTCGGCTACGACGTCGCGGAGCGCATGAATCTGCTGCCGATTCTCGAAGCGGACAGCTACCGGCTCGAGGAGCTGCGTCTCGTGGACGCGTCCGGCCGGCGGATCGGCGGCTTCGATGCGCGGGTGTTCCGGACGGCGACGCGCGGCCGCTTCCTGGGCCTGCTGCGCGGTGATCTGGCGCTGCGCCTCTACGAGCTCGTCGAGGATCGCATCGACGTCATCTTCGGCGACACGATTGGATCGCTCGACGAAGACAACGACGGCGTGCACGTGCGCTTCGAGCGGTCGCTCCCGCAGCGCTTCGATCTCGTCGTCGGCGCCGACGGCCTGCACTCCAACGTGCGTGCGCTGGCGTTCGGCGACGGCCGCGTCGAACATCACCTCGGCTACTGCACGGCGGCGTTCACGGTCCACGGCTACCCGCATCGCGACGAAGGCGCGTATGTCAGCTACGCAATCCCGGGACGGCAGGCGGCGCGCTACGCGCTGCGCGGCGGCCGGACGGCGTTCTTCCTCGTGTTCGCGCAGGACACGCCGCCGGCGTTCGACCCTCACGACACCGAGGCGCAGATGGCATTGCTGCGGCGCGTGTTCCATGGCGCGGGGTGGGAGTGCGACCAGATCCTCTCGTCGATGGCGCGCGCGGACGACTTCTACTTCGATATCGTCGCGCAGGCGCGCATGCGGACGTGGTCGCGCGGACGCGTTGCGCTCGTGGGCGACGCGGCGTACTGTCCGTCGCTGCTCGCCGGCCAGGGATCGGCGTTCGCGATGGCGGGCGCGCTCGTCCTCGCGCACGCGCTGAAGGCGCACGCGGGCGATCATCGCGCGGCGTTCGCCGACTATCAGCGTCGGTTCAAGCCGTTCGTGGATCGCAAGCAGATCGCCGCGGAGCGATTCGGGGGATGGTTCGCGCCGCGCACGCCGTTCCGTCTCCGGCTGCGCAATCTCGCGACGAACGTGATGAACACGCCAGGACTCGGCGGGTTCCTGATGCGCCGATCGTTCGGCGATGCATTCGAGCTGCCGGCGGACCCCACGAATGCCTGACCTCGAGCTGTCGTCGGCCGAGGCGCGGAGGCTCGCGCTCCACGCGCTCGGGTTCGGCGTGGCAAAGCCGGCGCGCGCCGGCCTCGCGCACGTGCGCGCCACGGCCGCGCGGCTGAGCGCCATCCAGATCGATTCCGTCAACATCCTCGCGCGCGCGCACTACCTGCCGACGTTCTCGCGCTACGGGCCGTACCCGACGACGGCGCTCGACGCGATGGCGCACGAACGCCGCGAGCTGTTCGAGTACTGGGGACACGCCGCGTGCTTGCTCCCGATGGCGCTGTATCCGGTGATGCGCTGGCGCATGGACAACCAGCGCGCGGCCTGGGCCGCGCTGAGCGCGAAGCAGCGGCGATTCATGGAAGCCGTGTTTCGTGAAGTCGAGGAACACGGTCCCCTCGCGGCCCGCGAGCTGTCGATCGCCGGCAGGCGCACGGGACCGTGGTGGGGCTGGTCGAAGGGCAAAGAGGCGCTCGAACTGCTGCTCGCGCAGGGACGCGTCGCCGTCGCCGGCCGCCGCCATTTCGAGCGGCTGTACGATCTGCCGGAGCGCGTCATTCCCGCACCGATCCTCGCGCTCGAGCCGGTGCCGCCCGCCGAGGCAAAGAAGGCGCTGATCGTCCGCGCGGCGCGGGCGATGGGCGTCGGCACGGCGCGCGACATCGCGCAGTACTTCCACATCGACGCCTGGTGGGACAGGCAATCCGTCAACGGCCGTCGCCCGATGGCGAAGACCGAACTGCTGTTCGACGAGCTGGTCGAAGACGGGCGGCTGACGCGCGTGCGCGTCGAAGGCGGGCCGCAGCACGCCTACATCGCCGCCGGCGCGCGGCTGCCGCGATCGATCGACGCCGCCGCGATCGTCTCGCCGTTCGATCCCGTGCTGTGGGAGCGGCGCTGGACGAGCGCGGTGTTCGGCTTCGACTATCAGATCGAGATCTACGTGCCGCGCCCGAAGCGCATCTACGGCTACTACGTCCTGCCGTTCCTCATGGGAGACCGATTCGCCGCGCGCGCCGATCTCAAGGCGGACCGCAAGGCCTCGACGCTGATCGTGCACGCGGCGCACGTCGAACCCGGGTTCGACGCCGGGACGGTGGCCGACCGCCTCGGCGGCGAACTGCAGTCGATGGCGCGATGGCTGACGCTCGAGCGGTTCACGGTGCACCGCAAGGGGAACCTCGCGGCGCAACTGAAGCAGACGCTCGGCGCCTGACGCCAGCCGCCCTCGTGGAGGATAATGCGCGCATGGACGAACGCCGGCGCGAGCGCGCCCGCCGCCTGACCGTGCGCCGCTACGAATCCGCATCCGACGCGGATCGCGACGAACTCGCGTACTGGCGGCAGCTGTCCGACGCCGAGCGCGTCCTGCAGGTCTGGCGGCTCAGCGTCGAACAGTGGCGCCTGCGCGGGGAGCGCGTGGATGAACGAGGACTTCGTCGATCTGTTGCGCGCGTTCGCCGCGGCTGACGTCCGCTTCCTGATCGTCGGCGCGTACGCGCTCGCGCTGCACGGGCGGCCGCGCGCAACGGGCGATCTCGACATCTGGGTCGAGCCGTCCGCCGAGAACGCGGCGCGGGTCATGCGCGCACTCGCCGCCTTTGGTGTCCCGCTCACCGAGATCACCGAGGCGGACTTCGCGCGTCCCGGCGTTGTCTATCAAATCGGCGTACCGCCGGGACGCGTGGACATTCTTACCGAGCTGACCGGCGTCTCATTCGCCGACGCCTGGCCGGACCGGCTCCGACGCCCGTTCGGCAACATCGACGCCGACTTCATCGGCCGCGACGCCTTCCTCCGGAACAAACGGGCGCTCGGACGTCCGAAGGATCTCGGCGATATCGACGGACTCGCGTAGACGGACCGTCAGCGGCTCGTCGCCTGCGCCTCGAGACGCATCCACGGGTGGATGCAGCACTGGAACTTCAGCGCGCCCGTGTGCTCGACTTCCTCGTGATACGTCGCGCCCGGCGCGACGAAGTCGTCCGGTTCGAGCGCCGTGCACTCCGGGGCGACGTTCGGCACGCCCGAGAGCCGATTCAGGTCCGGCACGATCCCCCCGCCGAACTCCGCGACCTCGGTGAACGTGTGCGCTTCGCCGCCGCGGTTCACGGCGTCGAACGTCTGCCCGACCTGCACGCGCGCGACGCCCGGCGCGAACCGCCACGCGCCGATCGATCCCTGCTTCGTGAGCTGCGCGATGAAGTCGTCGAACGTCACGCCGCCGGATCGCACGCAGCCGCCCGGTCCGAGCACCGCACTGAAGGTCTCCGGATCGCACGCGTCCATCATCGTCACTCTCACATCCGTCCGGACGGCCTGAGCGCCGCTGCTGGGGACGGCCGACGGACTGATGGGGGTTGCCGCTGACTCTGCAGTACCGGCCGATTGACCGCACGCGGCCGCCAGCGCTAGGGCCGGCACGAGCATCAACAAACGGTGTTTCATGGGGAGCTCCTTTCGGCGGCGCGCTCAGGCAAGCGCACTGCCAGCGCGACGACGGGAGCGCGCGCAGATCTGCGCGCCAATTCAGGGTAGCTGGTACGGAGGGCGGCTCTTCAGACGCGCCGCGCTTACGGTTTCAGAATGGACTCCAGCTTTTGGAAATACCTCTGTCGACACCAGTCCAACCGCCACCCGGCCACTCCGAGCCGCCTGACCGCGGTCGATGATCGTCGCCGTGGAACGAGATCCCATCAGCGAGCTGCTCATCGTCCGCGCGGTCTCGGGCGAGCACTGGCGCGCCGCACGCGCGCTGGTGGAGGCGTACGCCGCATCGCTCCCCGTCGACCTGTCGTTTCAGGATTTCGATCGTGAGCTCGCGCACCTGGCCGACGAATACGGCCCGCCGGCGGGGGCGTGCTTTCTCGCGGACGTCGATGGCGGGTATCGCGGCTGCATCGCGCTTCGGCGGTTCGGCGAGGCGACGGCGGAAATCAAACGGCTCTACGTCAGCCCGGATGCGCGCGGCCGCGGGATCGGGCGGCGGCTCTTCGAGCGCGTTGTCTCGGAGGCGAAGCAACTGGGCTACGCGCGCGCCGTGCTCGATACGTTACCGTCGATGACCGAGGCCCGGGCACTCTACGAATCGATGGGGTTCCACTCGATCGAGCCGTACCGATTCAACCCGGTGGCGGGCACGGCGTTCCTGGAGTTGGTGCTCGATGCCGCTCGAACCGATCCCCCGACGTGATCTTCCTCAGTCGGGCCGCTTGTACCTCGCCGCCATGAACTGGTAGTAGATGAACCCGAAACGGTTGTACCAGTCCGGCGTGTCGAAGTGCTCCGCCTCGCACACCGCCATCGCCTTGAGCTGACGCTCGAGCGCGGCGAGCAGATCCGTGTACTTCTTGTCGTACGTCTTGCCCAGGTGCTCCACCGAGTTCTGGATGTCCTTCCGCGCCGACATCCAGGCGAGCCCCATCATGCCGTGAATGCCGGACACGGCGTCACCGAACGCGATTGCCTTGTCGGACATCTTCTTCGTCCCGCCGTAGATCGCGCGCAGGCGCTCGAACTGGACGCGCAGGAAGTTCAGCTCGTGCTGCGCCCTGGCATAACACGACTGGCACTCGGCGTTCTCCGCGCAGGAGATCGGGACCTCCGGCATGCCCGGCGGGTTGAAGTCCGGGCGCCACGCCGCATCGTCGTTCGACAGCTCCTCGTCGGCCTGATTGAGCTCGCCGGCGGCGTTGGCGATGTTGATCCCGAGCGACAGCCAGTCCATCCCCTTGCTGATGCCGGCGTTCCGATTCGCATTCAGTTCGTTCTGTTCCGAACGCCCGCGCCACAAATCTTCGGTACCGATCTCGTGCGCCTGCGCCCATACGCTGGACGGCGCCAGGCACAGGCACGCGACGGTCGCACCGATCAGCCACACTCCCCGTATCATGACTGCTTCCCCTTGAACGTGCGGACGGCCAGCAGGCCCGCGATGACGATGAGCGATCCGGCAATCACCCAGAGCACGAGTCCGCCGGGCAGACTCGAAGTCTTTCCCTGCACACGGGAGGGATCGCTGATGACAACGGACGGCACCTCCGGCTGGATCTCCTCGCCCGCCCACACGACGAGCTGAAACGGCGTGGGCTGCGGCGCCGCCACGACGACCTTGAGATCCCCCTGCGTGCGCAGCCGCGTCGTGTACATCCCCTTGCCCTTGGTGGTCCCGCTGCGATCCGCCTCGTCGTAGCGATACTTCGACAGCCGCACCCGCACGTCGTCGTCGGCGTTCTTCGCGAGGACGGTGACGACGACGGGCTGAAGGATGCTCAGGTTTTCGGCAACGAACCTGACGCCCTGGGGGCCGGCGGTGCCTTCCGCCATCGAGATCTTTCCCTTCGGCAGCTCGGGAACCTTCTTGAACTCGATGCGAAATGCGTGCGGCGAGATGATCGACTCCAGCTGCTTCTTCGCTTCGGCTTTGTCGGACGTCTGCGCGCGCGCGGCGGCACTGCCGCAGGCGACGAAGGCGAGCGCGAGCAGCAGATGACCGGCGCGCGCGGCGGCGCGGGTGTGCCTCACGGGACCTCCTGGAATTGGGGAGCGGGGTGCGGGGTAATTGTATACTCGGTCGGGGTTGGGAGTTCGATGTCGGAGGTTGGATGTCGGATGTGACGGGTTCCGAGTCGGAGGTCGGAGGTGACGAGGTGTAAATCCGAGCAAGGGCGTGAAGTCGGAGGTCCGCTTGCCCATCGAAGCCGCGCGGCACGTAAAGGATCGATGCGCGGCGTGATTCCTTTCGTGTGTGCGGTGTGGGCGGCGGGGGTGATCGCGGCCGGGCAGGAATCGCAACAGAGCGCGGCTCCGCTCGTCGAAGGGCTGACGGTCGTCACGGCGATTCACGAGCCGGGCAAGGGTGATTTCGAGTCGATCAAGAAAATCGACGCCGTGTCGGCCGGCAGCGTGCACATCGTGTACGACAACGACCGCGGCGGCGATCCGGCGACGTCGGGGCGGACGGTGCGCCGCGAGGATCTGAAGAGCGCGCGCAAGTACCGCAACTTCTTTACCAGCAATCAGGACAAGACGTTTCCCGGATGGACGGCGCTCGGGCCGTCGCGCGCCGTGGTGCAGGATCTCCTCGGCTCGGGCGAGGCGGCGTTCACGTTCCAGATCACCGGCGGAACGGATCGCGATGCGTTATCGGGCACGCTGAAGAAGACGGGCACCGACAAGTACCCAGTGTTGCTCAACGGCAGCCGCGTGGAGCTGGACGCCATCAAGGCCGAGGGAGTGTTCGGCACGTACAAGGTCGAGTTCTGGATTCTGGACGACCCCGAGCAGCCGCTCACGCTGCGCTACTACGCGTACCGTGATTTTCCGCCGGAGCTGCTCGCCCGGCTCGAAGCCCTGGCGAAGAAGTCGGGCAAGACGGTCCCGAAGCTGAGCGAGCATCGCCTCGACGTCGTGAAGATCGAAGTGCCGCCGGAGGCGAGCAATACCAGCACCCAGAGTGCCGGCAATCTGGAACAGAAGCTCGAACAGGAAGGGCGCGCCGAAGTCTATGGCATCTACTTCGACTTCGGCAGCGATCGCATCAAGCCTGAATCAGAGCCGGTGCTGAAGGAAATCGCCGGCCTGCTGACGAAGAACGCCGCCTGGAAGCTGAGCATCGAAGGGCACACCGACAACATCGGCGGCGACGCCTACAATCTCAATCTCTCGAACCGCCGCGCGGCGGCCGTGAAGAAGGCGCTCGTCAGCCAGTACTCCGTCGCGGCGGATCGGCTCACGACGATCGGCTACGGCGCGTCGCGGCCGAAGGAATCCAACGACACGCTCGCCGGGCGCGCGCGGAACCGCCGCGTCGAGCTCGTACGAAAGTAAACTGACGGACGCATGCCAATCATCGACTTCCATAACCACTACTACCCTCCCCGCTATCTCGAGACGCTGCGCACGGGATCGAGCCGCGTCAAAGTGACAATCGACGACGAAGGGAATCCCTGGCTGCACTATCCCGGCGACTACAACATCGCGGTGCGCGGCCACCGGGACCTCGCGTACCGCGACCAGGTGCTGGCGCAGGCAGGCGTGGACGTCCAGGTCGTGACCTTGACGACGCCGGGGACGCACGTCGAGGAACGGCAGGATGCCGTGCGGCTCGCGTCGCTCGTGAACGACGAGTTCCGGGAAGCGATGGATGGCTACCGCGGACGCTACATCGCGCTCGCGACGCTGCCGCTCAACGATCCAGAGGCGTCGGTGAAGGAGTTCCGGCGCGCGCACGAGCAGCTCGGCATGCCCGGCGCGATGCTGTTCAGCAACATCAACGGCGTGCCGCTCAGCGACCGCCGCTTCTGGCCGCTCTACGAAGCGGCGAACGAGACCGGCGCGGTGCTCTACATCCACCCGACGAACCCGATCAACGTCGAGGCGATGCAGCAGTACTGGCTGATGCCGCTGGTGGGCTTCCTCTTCGACACGACGCTCGCCGCCGCCTCGCTCGTCTTCAGCGGCGTCGTGGAACGCTACCCGCGCATCCGGTGGGTGCTCACGCATATGGGCGGCGCGATTCCGTATCTCGCCGAGCGGCTCGATCGCGGCTGGCACGCCTTCCGCGAATGCCGCGCGCACATCGAGCGTCCGCCGACCGACTACCTCCGGGGCTTCTACTACGACACGGTGAATTTCGACATCGACGCCATCGCGCTGGCCATCGCGTTCGCCGGCGCCGACCACATCCTCGCCGGCAGCGACTATCCCCATCAGATCGGCAGCATCCCGCTGATGCTGGAGGCGATCGGGAAGCTGTCGATCTCCGATGCGGACCGCGCCGCCATCCTCGGGGGGAACGCGGCGCGGCTGCTGGGTCAGCCCGTCAAGGGCTGACCCCACACGGCTTCCCCCCCGTCAGCCCCTAAAGGGCTGACCCACATTTCGGGGTGTCGGACCACCATGAGTCTGTGGGTCAGGGCTTCAGCCCTGACGGCCCGCCAGGTTGCACACCCCGCCCCCGACGATTACAATCCCCGACAGTGACGGTCGCGACAGTCCTGCGTTCGTCTCGGTGGCGCCGCGCGTTCATCGCGGCGTGCCTGCCGTATCTGTTCCTGTCGGTGTTCGTGGACTCGCTCCACGCCGACCCGCCATGGATCGGCGGCGGCGCGCCGATGGCGGCGTCCGCCGGTGTCGCTCCCGATGCCGATACGGCCCCGCTGCCGGCTGCCCCCTGCGTGATCTGCCAGTGGCTGCGGACCGGCACCGGCCTCCACGTGCCGCTGACACTGTGGCCGACCGACGTGCCGCTGCACAGCGCCGTCGCGCTCGCCCCGACCGCCAAGCCCGATCGTCCTGCAGCGCTCTCCCCCGACTTCTGCGGCCCGCCCCTGCCCGTCCTCGGCTGATTCCCCTTTTTTCGCCGTCGACTCTCGACCCGCGGCGCCGCGCCTGACGGCTGGCGTCGTGATCCATGCCACACCGGGCGACGTCGACCCGTTCCGCGGCGCCGCGGATGCGCGCGCGGACGGACGTTCACGCAGGAGAGGATTCGATGCGGGCACTTCCCGGGATGTACAGGATCGCCCTGGCGATCGCGGCGGCCGCCGTACTGCCCGCCGCGGCCCTGGCGCAGACGCCGGCGGCGCCGGTTGCGCGGCTGTCGCTGGCCGACGCGGTGCGGATGGCGGTCGCCCGCAACCAGGCGCTCCGCGCGCAGCGCATGGCGGTCGAGATTTCGCGCGCCGACGAGATCACGGCGGGGCTCAAACCCAACCTCGGCGTGTCGTTCGACGTGAACGGGCTGACGCCGTTCTCGCCGCACCAGATGTCGTGGGACTACCTGAAGGACAGCGCCACCTACGACGGCTCGGTGAGCTATCTGTTCGAGCGCGGCGGCAAGCGGAAGAACCGGATCGCCGCCGCCCGCGCCGCGACGGACGTCACCGCGAAGGACGTCCTCGACGCCGAGCGGCAGCTCCGCCTGCAGACGGCGCAGGCGTTCATCGACGTGCTGCTCGCCAAATCGTCGCTCGATCTCGCGCGGGAGAACCTCGAAAACTTTTCGGAGATCGTCGAGGTCAACCGCCAGCGCGTCGCGTCGGGGGATCTCGCGGAGGCCGAGTTCTACCGGATCTCGCTCGAGAAGCTCCAGTTCGAGCGTGACGTCTCGGCCGCCACGGTCTCGCTCGTCGTCGCCAAGGCGACGCTGCGGCAGCTGGTCGGCTTCGACACGGTCGCGGAGGACTTCGAGGCCGTCGGCGAGCTCGCGTACGCGCCGCTCACGCTGAATCTCGCGGACCTCCAGCATCAGGCGCTCGACGCGCGCCCCGACCTGCAGGCGGCGCAGAGCGGCATCACGCTCGCCGAGCGCAGCCTCGTGCTCGAGCGCAGCAACCGCGCCCGCGACGTGGTCGGCAACGTCGACTACGCGCACACGGGAAGCGACAACATCTTCGCGGTCGGCGCCGCGATCGACATCCCGATTCACGACCGCAATCAGGGGAACATCGCCCGCAGCCAGGTGCAGGTCCGTCAGGCGAACGAAGCGATGACCGCCGAGCGGTATCTGGTCATGACGGACGTGGCGAACGCCTACGCCGCGTGGCAGAGCAGCGAAAAAGTCGTCGCGCTCTATCAATCGGGCTACCTCGAACAGGCGCAGCAGTCGCTCGACGTCAGCCGGTACGTCTACCAGCGGGGCGCCGGCACGCTGCTCGACCTGCTCGACGCCGAACGCACCTACCGCGACATTCAGCTCGGCTACCGGCAGGCGCTGGCCGCCTACATGTCGAGCGTCCAGCAAATCAACTTCGCCGTCGGAAAGCAGGTGATCCCATGAAGACCCGTGCTCTCGCCGCCGCGATCCCGCTCCTCCTCGCGCTTGGCGCGTGCGGCGGATCGAGCGACGCGCCCACTCCGGAACCGGCGGAGACGCCGTCCGCGCAGGCGGGCTACTTTACCGTCGCGCCGGAGCAGCTCGCCCACCTTCAGATCGTGCCGGTGAAGTCGGACACGTTCACCGCGTCCTTCCAGACCACGGGGACGGTGGCGTGGGACAACGACCACACCACGCAGGCGATCTCCCAGGTCAGCGGACCGATCTCGCGCATCCTGGTCGACACCGGCACGCGCGTCCGCGCCGGGCAGCCGCTGCTCTACGTCGCGAGTCCTGACGTCTCGAGCGCGATTTCGACGTACCGGAAAGCCAGCAACCGCCGCGCCCTCGCGGAGCGCAACCTCGCGCGCAATCGCGACCTGCTCGCGCACAAGGCCATTTCGCAGCGAGAGCTCGAGGAAGTCGAAGCGGACTACAACGACGCGGAAACCGACGTGAAGACGGCGCTCGAGGCGCTGCGCGTGCTCGGCGTCAGGCCGCAGGAAGTGCAGACCGCCGAGCAGCAATCGCAGGCGATTTCGCCCGAGCTGCCGATGCGGTCCCCGATCGGCGGGACCATCGTCGAGAAGCTCGTCACGCCCGGACAGGTGATCGAGGCGGGGAGCACCAGCGCGTTCGTCATCAGCGACGTGTCCACCGTGTGGGTGCAGGCGCACGTCTACGAGCGCAATCTTCCCGAAGTCCACGTCGGCGACACCGTCACCGTCAAGAGCCCGTCCTCGCCGGAGACGTTCGACGGACGCGTGACCTACGTCGGCAGCATGCTCGATCCCGCGACGCGCACCACGCCGGTCCGCGTCGTGACGAAAAACCCCCGCGGGCTCCTGAAGAAGGACCAGTTCGTGGACGTCACGATCCACGACAAGGCCAGCCACGACGCGCTCGTCGTCCCGACCTCCGCCGTGCTCTACGACGAGCAGAACCTCCCCTTCGTGTACGTGCAGGTGGACGGGGAGAAATTCGCGCGGCGGAGCATCACGCTCGGCGCGCAGCACGGCGATCGGACCGAGGTCGCCGGCGGCGTCAAATCGGGTGACGCCGTCGTCTCGCAGGGCAGCGTGTTCCTGCAGTTCGCCAACAGTTATCAGGGGTGAGCAGCCCACGATGATCCAGCGTCTCGTCTCCTTTGCCCTCGCCCAGCGGTTCATGGTCCTCGTGGCCATGCTCGGCCTCGCCGTCTGGGGCATCGTCTCGTTCACGAACCTGCCGATCGACGCCTACCCGGATCTCGCGCCGCCGCGCGTGCAGCTCGTGAGCCAGTGGCCGGGGCACGCGGCCGAGGAAGTCGAGCGCCTCATCACGATCCCGCTCGAAGTCGAGATGAACGGCATCCCGAAGCTCGAGGCGCTGCGCTCGGTGTCGCTGTACGGCCTGTCGTCCATCACGATGAACTTCGAGTACGACACGGATCCGTACTTCGCGCGGCAGCAGGTCTTCGAGCGGATGCCGGACGCGGAGGTCCCGGACGGCGTCTCGCCCGGGATGTCGCCGCTCTTCTCGCCGAGCGGCCTCATCTACCGCTACGTGCTGCAGAGTCCCGACCGATCGGCCGAGCAGCTCAAGATCATCCAGGACTGGGTCCTGAACCGGAAGTACCGCTCGATCCAGGGTGTCGCCGACGTCGCGGGCCTCGGCGGCACGACGATGGAGTACCAGGTCCAGATCGATCCGCGGAAGCTGTTCGCCTACGGCGTGACGGTCCAGCAGATCACCGATCAGCTCGCCGCGAACAACGCGAACGCGGGGGGCGGCTTCTACTCGCAGGGCGGGCAGTTCTACTACGTCCGCGGCCTCGGCCAGGTCCACAGCCTCGACGACATCCGGAACATCGTCGTCTCGACCCACGACGGCGTGCCCGTGTACATCCGCGACGTCGGCCAGGTGACGCTCGGCCATGCGCCGCGGCTCGGGCAGTTCGGCTACATGCACCAGCCCGACGCCGTCGAAGGCGTGATCCTGATGCGTGTCGGCGAGCAGGCGCAGGTCGTGCTCAAAAAAGTCCAGGCGATGACCGCGTCGCTCAATCACAGCGTGCTGCCGCCCGACGTCAAGATCGTCCCCTATTACGATCGAATGGACCTGATTCACGAAACGACGCGCACCGTCGAGCGCAACCTGGTCCGCGGGATGGTGCTCGTGCTCGTCGTGCTCGGGCTGCTGCTCTTCAGCGTCCGCACGGCGCTGATCGTCGCCGTCACCATTCCGTTTTCATTGCTCTTCGCCTTCATCTGCCTCGACTGGGCGAATATCCCGGTGAATCTGCTGTCGCTCGGCGCAATCGATTTCGGCGTCATCGTGGACGGCGCGGTCGTGATGGTCGAGAACATCTTCCGCGAGCTGGCGGCGCGCCACGGCGAACGCTTCGACATCGGCCAGGTGATTCGGGCCGCCGCGCGCGACGTCGAGCGGCCGATCTTCTACTCCGTCGCGGTCATCATCGCCGGGTATCTGCCGATCTACGTCCTGACCGGCGCGTCGGGCCGCCTGTTCAGGCCGATGGCCGACACGATGTCGTTCGCCCTCGCCGGGTCCCTGCTGTGCGCGCTGACGCTGCTGCCGGTGCTCTGCGCGTATTTTCTCCGGAAACACGTCAAGGAGCCCGACGTCGCGCTCTACAAGCGGATCGAGGCTGCCTACCATCGCTGGCTGCACGTCTGTCTTCGGCGGCCGGGTGCGACGGTGGCCGTCAGCGCCCTGTTGTTCGCCGCATCGCTGGGCCTGGCGCCGTTCATCGGCTCCGAGTTCATGCCGCACCTCGACGAAGGATCGCTGTGGGTCCGCGCCACGATGCCCTACACGATTTCGTTCGAGGAGGCGTCGAAGCTCGGGCCGCAGGTTCGCAGGATCCTTCTCGGCTTTCCGCAGGTCACCACGGTGGCCGACGAACTGGGCCGCGACGACGAAGGGACCGATCCGATTGGCTTCTTCAACGACGAGTACTTCGTCGGACTCAAGCCGTACTACGACGCTGCCTGGCACAACGGGCCGATTCGCACCAAAGCGCAGCTCGTCGACGCCATTCAGCGGAAGCTCGACGCGTTTCCGGGCGTCATCTTCAACTTCACGCAGCCGGCGGAGGATGCGGTCGACGAAGCCTCGACCGGCCTCAAAAGCTCACTCGCGCTCAAGATCTTCGGGCCGGATCTCGAGACGCTCGAGGCCAAGGCGGATGCCGCGCGGAAGGTCCTGACGACCGTGCCGGGGATCACCGGGATCACCCTCGTCAGGGAGCTCGGCCAGCCGAGCCTGACGATCACGCCGAATCGCGAAGCACTCGCGCGCTACGGCCTCAACGTCGCCGACGTCAACACGTTAATCGAAACGGCGATTGGCGGCACGGCCGCCAGCGACGTGATTCAGGGAGAACGTCAGTTCGGTCTCGTCGTCCGGCTCCAGGAGCCCTTCCGGAAGAACATGCAGGCGATCCAGAGCCTGCTCATCGCGACGCCAGACGGACAGCATCTGCCGCTCGGCCAGTTCGCGGACATCAAGATCGACAAGGGCGCCTCGTTCATCTACCGCGAGGCGAACTCGCGCTTCATCGGCATCCAGTTCAGCGTCACGGGGCGCGACCTCGCGAGCGCGGTACAGGAGGCGCAGAGGAGCGTCGCGGCGGCCGTGCCGCTCCCCCTCGGCTACACCTTCGATTGGGGGGGCGAATACAAGGAGTATCTCGCGGCGCGATCCCAGATGAAGATCATCATCCCCTTCACGATCATCCTGATCCTGTTGATCCTGTTCGCGCTGTACGGAAATCTGAAATTTCCGCTGGCCATCATGTTCAGCGTCCTGCTGAGCATGCCCGTCGGCGGTCTCATCGCGCTGAAACTGACCGGCACGCGATTCAGCGTCTCGTCCGGTTTCGGCTTCATCGCGCTGATGGGCGTCGCCGTTCAGGCGAGAGTCATCCTGTACTCGTTCATCAACAAACTGCGGCTCGAGGGACAGGACATCCGAAACGCGACGCACGAAGCGTCGCTCCTCCGCCTGCGCCCGATCGTCATGACGGCGCTCGTCGCGTGCATCGGGCTGCTGCCCGCCGCCATGTCGACCGGAATCGGCAGCGACTCGCAGAAACCGTTCGCGATCGTGATCGTCGGCGGGATGATCTCCACGCTGATCATGTCGCTCTTTCTCTCGCCCGTCCTCTACGCCATGGTGGCGCGCGAGGGGGACGTCCTGAAGGTGTGATCATCTAAAGCCTCGGCGCCCCGCCGCCGACGGCGATATACGGCACGCTCTTCATCATCTCGTTGATCCGGTCGATCTGCTCCGCCTTGATCCGATCGATCTTCCCGATCGCCTGATCGAGCTCCGTGGCGAGCTCCTTCATGCGGATCGTCTCTCCTTCCGTCGGCCGCATCGGCGCGCGGCTGACCGCGCCCGAGAGCGACTGGATTTCTTCCCGGACGCGCGGGTACTGGCGGTAGCCCATGCGCGGGTAGGGGCGTGTCAGTTCGTCGTCGCGGACGCGCGTGATCGCGTCGAGTGCGGTCGCGACGAGCGCGCTGACGTCGGCAGACGCCGGTTGCGCCGCGCCGTCGCCGTCACCGTCCGCCTGGGTGCTCGTCGTGCGGACGCGGGTCGATGTCGTCAGCCGCTTCTTCAGCGCCGTGAGTTGATCGACGAAGCTGTTGGCGCGATCGACGGCGGCGTTGGCCTTCGACATGAGGTCGCGCAGCGTCATCGACGCGTCGAACTGCGCCTGCAGGTCGGCGTCCGTCGTCGGCACGCGCGGATCCATCCCGACCGCGACGGTCTTCGTCAGCGTGCGTCCGTTCGCCTTCAGCGTCACCGTGTACTCGCCCGGCAGCGCCCACGGCCCGCCGGCGAACCGGCGGAATCGCGCCCGCGCGGCATCGTCATCGTCGCCGGCGGCCTGCCGCGGCCCCTCGTACCGCAGGTCCCACGTCGTGCGGTTCACGCCGGCTTCCTTCGGCGCGTTGCGGATCGTGCGGATGACGGTGCCCGCCTTGTCGCTGATCGTGATGACCACGCCGTCCTTCGGCGCGCTCTTCAGCGCGTACGTAATGATGGCCCCCTCGGGCGGATTCGGCGCGCTCCAGACCGCCTGGCCGAGATTGCCGTCCTTCCCCCACACCGTCCAGCGCGTCGCCGGCCGGATGTCGAACAGTTCGGCGTCCGTCGTGATCGCCTGCGCCGCGCGCTGCAGCGCGGTGATGTCGTCGAGGATGAACAGCCCGCGCCCGTGCGTGGCGACGATCAGATCGTTGTCGCGCGGCTGAATCTGGATGTCGCGGACCGGCGCGCGCGGCATGTTCAGCCTCGCGTCCGCCCAGGTGGCGCCGCCGTCGAACGAGGCCCAGAAGCCGAGTTCGGTGCCCGCATAGAGCACGGACGGGTTCTTCGGATCCTCGCGAATGACGTGCGACCAGCCGGTCACCGTCGCCGGACGGCCCAGTGACAGCTTCGTCCACGTCTTTCCGTAGTCGGTCGTCTTGAAGAAGTACGCCGTGTAATCGTTGTCCTGATGGTGATCCGCCGCGACGTAGGCGGTCCCGGCGTCCACGTGCGACGCGTCGATCGTGGGAATCCACGCATTCGGCGCGAGTCCCGGGATGTTCTTGACGACATTCGTCCACGTCTTGCCGCCGTCGCGCGTCACCTGCACGTTGCCGTCGTCGGTGCCGACCCAGATGACGTTCGGATCCAGCATCGACGGGGCGATCGTCAGGATCGTGCAGTGGAACTCCGCGGCGGTGTTGTCGACGACGATCGGCTCGCCCGAGGACTTCTGCTTGCTCTTGTCGTTCGTCGTCAGATCCGGGCTGATGATCTCCCACGACTGCCCGTGATTCGTCGACTTGAAGAGGACCTCGCCGCCGAAGTAGACGGTTTGGCCGTCGGGCCCGAGCGCGATCGGCGAGTTCCAGTTGAAGCGGTGTTTGTGGTTCTCCATCGCGTCGCCGACCGATCCGATCCGGTTCGGGTACGGGATGATCGACCGCGACGTGCCGCTGCGGACGTCGGTCACGCTGATCGATCCGCCCTGCAGGTCGTTGTAGACGCGCCACGGCTCCTTCAAATCGGGGACGGCGAAGAAGCCGTCGCCGCCGCCGACGGTGAACCAGTCGTTCTTGCGAATCCCCTCGCTCAGCAGCGAGTTGCTCGGCCCGCACCAGGTGCCGTTGTCCTGCAGGCCGCCGCACACCATGTAGGGCGTCTGCATGTCGTAGTTCACGTGATAGAACTGCGTGAACGCGACGTTGTTGAGGACGTTGAAGTTCTCGCCGCCGTCGTACGACACCTGGAAGCCGCCGTCGCTGCCGCTCAGGATCCGGCGCGGGTCGCGCGGATCGATCCAGAGCGCCTGATGATCGCCGTGCACGTCACGGCCGATCCGTTCGAACGTACGTCCGCCGTCCTCGGACATGAACAGTGAGCCCCCCAGCGCGAACACGCGGTTCGGATCCTTCGGATCGACGCGCGCGTCGGCGTAGTAGAACGGCCGGAACGACAGCTGTGGATCCTTGTTGACGACGCGCCACGACTTGCCGGCGTCGTCGCTGCGCCACAGCTCTCCCTCGTAATCGAGCGTTTCGCTGATCATGTAGACCGTGTCGGGCTGGCTCGGCGCCACCGCGACGCCGACGCGATCGAGCATCGCCGGAATGCCGTTGGTCAGCTTCGTCCACGTCGCGCCCCCGTCCATCGACTTGTAGAGCGCCGTCTCCCCGCCGCCGCTGCGCAGGTGCCACGCCTGGCGCAGGTACGTGTACATGCCGGCGTAGATTTCGTTCGAGTTCGCCGGATTGACGTCGATGTCGGAGCAGCCCGTCTGCGTGTCCTTGTAGAGCACCTTCCGCCACGTCTTCCCGCCGTCTTCGGTTCGGAAAACGCCGCGCTGATCGTTCGGTCCCCACTCGCGCCCCATCGCGCACACGTACGCGACGTCCGGATCGCGGTTGTCGATCCGGATGCGCGCGATGCGATCGCTGTCGTCGAGGCCGAGGTGCCGCCACGTCCGGCCGCCGTCGTCGCTCCGATAGACGCCGTTGCCGAACGACGCGTTGTTGCGCGGGTTCCCTTCGCCGGTCCCCACGTAGAGGATGTCGGGATTCGACGGCGCGAGCTCGATGGCTCCGATCGACAGCACCGGCTGGTCGTCGAAGATCGGCGTCCACGTCGTCCCGCCGTTCGTCGTCTTGAAGATGCCGCCGTTCGCGCCGGCGACATAGAACGTCAAGGGGTCGCCCGGCACGCCGACGATGACCGAGACACGGCCCGCCTGATTCGTCGGGCCGACGTTCCGGAACGCGAGATGACGCAGCGCCTGCATCTCGGGGGATGGGCGCGCCGATGGCGGCTGAGCTTTGACCGACGCTGCCAGAAGGAGCGCGGTCAGCGCGGCCAGAGGAATACCGAAGAGTCGCAAAGAAAGGTTGCGGATGGGAGTCATGGTGGCCGATTATGGACCCCGCCCGATCGATGTCAAGCGCGCCTGCCCGGCCCGCGCTGGAGGTTATGACCAAATAAAAAAAGCTGACTGGACGCGCGTCCCGGGCGCTCCTATTGTCACGGGACACATCTCGGACCGAGCCATTCGGAGGGACCGTAAAACGGAGGGACAGTATGAGACTGCTGTGTCGAGCCGTTCTGGTCGGAGTCCTCTCGGCGTCGTTTGCATCGGCGGCTCGCGCGCAGGTGCAGACCGGATCCATCACGGGCGTCGTCACCGATCCCAGCGGCGCCGTGCTCCCGGGAGTGACCGCATCGCTCTCCGGCGAGAAACTGATCGGCGGCCTGCAGACGCAGGTCACCGACGCGAACGGCAGCTATCGATTCGACCGCCTGCCGCCCGGTGAATACACCGTCCGATTCGAACTCCAGGGATTCAAGACCATCGAGCGCCAGGGCATCCGCGTCAGCGCCTCGTTCGTCGCGACGGTCAGCCCGAAGCTCGAGGTCGGCAATCTGAACGAGACCGTCACGGTCACGGGCGAGTCGCCGACGATCGACACGCGCTCGAACGTGCAGCAGGCGGTCATGAACCAGGAAATTCTCGAAGGGGTGCCGACGGGGCGCGACCCGTGGTCGCTCGCGAAGATCATCCCCGGCGTGCAGATCTCGACGTACGACGTCGGCGGCACGCAGTCCTACCAGCAGAGTTCGCTCTCCGCCCACGGATCGAACACCAACGACGTCAACTACAACATCGACGGCAGCACGGTGAACTGGCCGGGCGGCGGCGGCGGCGCGACGATGCTGTATTACGACCAGGGGATGTTCGAGGAGGTGAACTACACGACGTCGGCCATTCCGGCGGAGGTCATGGTCGGCGGCGTCTCGATCAACATGGTCACCAAGGAAGCCGGCAACAAGTGGCGCGGCAACGTGAAGTACTACTACTCGAACGGCGACCACCTGCAGAGCGACAACACGCAGGATCCCGATTTGACCAAGTGGAACTTCCTCGGGAACCCGATCGATCGCCTCTACGACTTCAACGTGAGCGGCGGCGGCGCGCTGATCCAGGATCGCCTGTGGGTGACGGGCGCCCTGCGGCGCTGGGTCGTCGACAAGGTGACCAACGCGCTCAACGAGGACGGCACCCGCGCGATCGACGACAACACGATCCGCAACTACTCGGGCAAGGGCGTCTGGCAGGCGACGACGAACCAGAAGGTGTCGGTCTCGGTGAACTACAACAACAAAGTGCGAGGGCACCGGCGCAACACGCCGCCGGACTTCGTGCCCGACATCGCGTCGCTGCACCAGAACAATCCCGCGACCAGCACGCAGGCGAAGTACACGGCCGTGCGCAACAGGACGGTGTTCGAGTCGTCCTTCAGCGTGATGTCCGGCAAGACGGAATACCTCTACCAGGACGGCACCGGCAACGCCATCCGAGTCGAGGACAATTCGCTCTCGACGGCGTCGAATGCGGCACAGTACCAGGAGATCAACCCGAACTCGCGCATCCAGTTCGACAACGTGCTGTCGTACAGCAAGTCGGGCTGGGGGGGGGACCACCTGTTCAAGGCGGGCGTGCAGTTCGCGCGGCTGCGCTTCCTCGACGAGTACCACGTCAACGGCGACATGTACCTCGAGTACGACAACGGCAGTCCCACGCAGGTGCGCCAGTTCAACACGCCGACGTCGAATCTGAGCATCGACAAGGCCCTCGGGTTCTTCGCGCAGGATGCGTGGACGATCGGCAACCGCCTCACGCTGAACCTCGGCATGCGGTTCGACGTGAACCGCGGCAGCATCCCCGCGCAGTCGAATCCGGCCGGCAGTTTCATCGGCGAACGCAGCCTCAGCGCCTCCACCCCCATCAAGCAGAGCCTCGCCGTCTGGCGGACCGGCCTCGTCTACGACCCGACGGGGGACGGCCGCATGGCCATCAAGGCGAGCTACAGCCGCTACGGCACACAGGTCGGCATCGACCGCGTGCAGACGATCCATCCATTCGACTTCGTGAGCCAGACGTGCCCGTGGAGCGATCCGAACGGCGACGGGGTGGCCCAGCCGGGCGAGGTCGGCGCGTGCTCCGGCTTCCCGACGTCATCGCTGCGCTACGCGAGCGCGGACGGGCCCGACTGGCCCTACTCGGACGAGATCACCGCGGGCGTCGAGCGGCAGGTCGGCCGTGCCGTACGTCTCGGCGTGATGTACTACCACCGCACGAACCGCGATCAGATCGGCACGATCAACGCCGCGGTCCCCTCCAGCGCATACACGCGCGAGACGATCGAGGTCCCGGGCGGCGCGAACGGACCTGGCGGGACGGCGACGTTCTTCAATCTCGATCCCGCGTTCCTCGGGCTGCAGGACACGATCCGTGACAACCAGTCCTATCTCGATACCGACTACAACGGCGTCGAGTTCACCGCCGACAAGCGCTTCTCCGATCGCTGGCAGATGGTGGCCGGACTGACCATCGGCAAGAACACCGGCGGCGTCAACAGCAGCGGCGGACAGTCGAACAGCGCCGATCTGAACGATCCGAACAACACGCTGTTTCCAGACGGCGTGATCGGCAACGACTCCAAGGTCGCGTTCCGGCTCGCGGGCAGCTACCGCGCGCCGTACGACATCACCGTCGCGGGCAGCCTCATCTCGAACGGCGGCTACCCGTATGTCTCGACGTACAGCGTCACGCGGGCGGCCTTCCCCGGCCTGACGCGATCGAGCCAGACCGCGCTGCTCAGCTCTCGCGGCGACGAGCGCCTGCCGACGGTCACGATGGTGGACCTCCGCTTCTCGCGCCCGTTCCGGTTCGGCGAGGGGCGGCGGTTCGTGCCGCAGCTCGACATCTTCAACATCACGAACGCGTCGACGGTCGTCCGCTACACGTCGGCCGTGGGCAGCTCGTATCTCAAGCCCGGCGAGATCGTCGCGCCGCGCATCGTCCGTATCGGCTTCAGCATCGACTTCTGAGGTCTCCTCATGCGACGACCGATCCTGTTCGTTCTGCTCTGCGGCGCGCTGGTCTGCTGGCCATCGGCCCCACGCGCCCAGTCGCCCGCCGGGACGGCCGGACAGCCGGCCGTCCACCGCAGGCAGGTCAACCGCCTGCTGATCACGAACGCGATGGTGATCCCCGGACCGGCGGTGCCGCCGTTCGGTCCGGTGGACATCCTGACCGAAGGCGGGAGGATCGCGCGCATCGGCAACGCGCGCGCCGGCAAGTGGCCGGCTCCCGACATGACGATCGACGGCACCGACAAGTACGTGATGCCGGGGATCGTCAATACGCACATGCACTGGCACGAGGAACGGGTCGGTCCGATCCCGATCCAGTACGAACGCAACCTCTACCTCGCGGCGGGCGTCACGACCGCGCGCGAGGTGGGCGGCAACTTCGAGAAGAGCAAGCAGTGGCGGACGGAGAGCGCGGCGCACCAGATCGTCGCGCCGCGCATCCTCGTCTACCCGATGCTGAACAACCTGCTCGCCGAGGGTGAGGCGGCGCCCGTCGCGCCCGACGAGCTCCGCGCGCTCGTCCAGCGCGCCAAGACGCGCGGCGCCGACGGCATCAAGATCATCGGCCCGCTCGACAGGGATCAGGCGGCCGCGATCATCGACGAGGCGAAGAAGGTGGGCCTGCCGACGACGGTGCACATCGCCGTCGGCGAGGCAAACGCGCGCGACTTCGTCGATGACGGCGTGAACTGCATCGAGCACTTCTACGGCGTCGCCGACGCGGCGCTCGACGGCATTCAGCACTTCCCGCCCGACATGAATCTCTCGAACGAGATTCATCGCTTCGGCCGGGCGGGCGAGCTGTACATCCAGCCAAACCTGAATCACGAGAAGCTGTCCGCGCTCCTCGACGACATGGTCAAGAAGGGCGTGGCCTGGAGTCCGACGATGTCCACGTACGAGGCGGCGCGCGATCTCATTCGCGCGCAGAACCTCCCGTGGTACGCGGATTACCTGCACCCGTCGCTCGCGGAGTACTACAAGCCGTCCATGACGCGGCACGCGACGTTCTGGATCGGCTGGACCGAAGCGCAGGAGCTGCAGTGGCGGAAGAACTACCAGGTGTGGATGGCGACGCTCCGTGAGTTCGGTCTCAAAGGAGGCATCATCACCACGGGAGACGATGCCGGCTATCTGTACGGATCGCTGTACGGCTTCGGCATCAGCCGCGAGCTGGAGCTGCAGCACGAAGCCGGGTTCGAGCCGCTCGAAGTGATCGAGCACGCCACGGTGAACGGCGCGAAGGTGCTCGGCCTCGACGATCGGCTCGGCCGCGTGCGTCAGGGATTCATCGCGGACCTGCTCGTCGTCAACGGCAACCCGCTGGCGAACCTGCACATCATGAACCCGTACGGCACCGACCTGATGGCGTACGACGGCAAGGTCATCGACAGCTACTCGGGCATGGTGAAGCCGGGAGACACGCACGTCACGAGCGTCCACGGCGGCGGCATCGAGTGGACGATCAAGGACGGCATTCCGTATCACGTCCCGACGCTGATGGCGGAGGTGAAGGCGATGGTGACGAAGGCCCGGAAGGAGCGGTCCTCGACGTCGACATCGTCCGGGCGGTGATCCGCAGGGCGCGCTAGCGGCCGAGCCGCAGGCTCGTCTTCAGAAGGAACGCACTCGCTCCGGCGCCGCTGAAATCCCGGATCGCGTCGCCGAGCGATCGCCGGACGGCCGTGCCGGCGTCGAGGCGGTGGGTCCAGACCGCCGTGACGAACGAGCCCGGACGGTATTCCCACCGGAACACGGCCGTCGCGTTCAGCGACTCGCGAAGATCGTCGGGGCGATCGAACGAGACGGCCGATCCGTCCGGAAGCAGGGCGGCGATCCGATCCGTCCCGGGCAGCAGGCGCGTGGCGATTGGGACGCCGGGATCCGCCGCGCGCGGCGCGGCGACGACCTGATACCGATCGTACGCGCCGGCGCTGATGAATGGCTGGACGTAGAGCTGCAGCAGCGTGTGCACGGTGAAGATGACGTCCGTGCGCGCCGTCAGCGAGACCGTCCGCTGGCGCAGACGCGCCACGACGAACCGTCCGTCGGGCTGCGCGACG
>DASSOM010000368.1:0-20732 GCA_035700625.1 Vicinamibacterales bacterium | reverse complement strand
GCGGCGAAGAATGAAGATCTTCTGATCGTGCCCGTCAGCGACGTAGATGTAGCGCTGCTGCGGGTCCGACGAGAACGCGAGGTCCCAGACCGATCCTGAGCCGCCGGTACTCTTCGAGACGATGCCCTGCTTCAACGGCTTGCCGGTGCGATCGAACGCCCGCACCGCGTTATGGGCGCGATCGCAGACGTAGACGGTGCCGTCCTTCGCGACTTCCGCGCAGCTCACCGTCGCGAGCGGCGCGTTCGCGGGACCGATGAAGTGCCGCTTGTAGGCGCCCGTCGCGGCGTCGAACACGACGACGCGGTGGTTGACGAAACCGTCGGCGACGTAGAGTTCGGAACCGTCCGGACTGAGGTCCACGGCAGCGGGGCGGTCGAGGGCTGTCGTGGAGTCGTCGCCGCCCGGCGCGCCGGCATTGCCAATCTGAAGGAGGAACTCGCCGGTGCGTGAGAACTTCAGCACGTGGGCGTCCTCCGGCTTCGGCTTCGGCGCCGCTCCGCGTCCGCCGCGTCCGCGTCCGCGTCCGCCGCCAGGGCTGGCGACGCCGGGAATGTCGGGCGGCCCTGCCGCCGCGATCCAGACGCCTTTCGCGTCCACCGCGATGCCGCCGGGCGACACGGGCCAGTCATAGCCATCGCCCGGTCCACCCCAGTGGCCGATCAAGGTGCCGGCGGCGTCGAACTCGAGGACGGGCGGCGCGGGCACGCAGCACTCATCGGACGTCTTCGGCGACGTCGCCGCGCCGATCTCGGTGCGTGCGGTCATCGAGTCGTAGCCGCGATGGACGACCCAGATGTGATCCTGCGCGTCCACGGCCACGCCGGTCACCGATCCGAGCAGCCAGTGGTTCGGAAGGGGCTTGGGCCAGAGGGGGTCCACCGCGAAGGCCGGTGCACTCTGCACGGCCGCGGGGGTCGGCGCGAACATCGCGGCGGCGGCAAGCGTCACCGCCGCGAGCGTCAGGGGGCGCTTCATCTGAACCTCTTCGGGTTTGACGTGCGACGGGCCGCAGTATACTCCGGGCGTGTCAGCCGCGCGCGCCGTCGCTGCCGCCGCACTTCTCCTGGCGATCGCGCCAACCTGCGCCTTCGCGCACGACATCCCGCCCTCGGTCATCGTTCAGACGTACGTGCGGCCGGAGGGCCACACGCTCACGGTGCTCGTCCGCGTGCCGCTGGCGGCGATGCGTGATGTGGCGTTCCCGCTGACGGGGGCGGACGAACTCGATCTCGCTCGCGCCGAGCCGATGCTGCGCGATGCCGCCCGGATCTGGCTGGCGAAGGACCTGGCGTTCTACGAGGACGATCGTCCGCTCGGCGCGCCACGGCTCGCGGCCGTCCGTGCCTCGCTTCCCTCGGACCGTTCGTTCGGAACATACGAAGCCGCGTTGGCCCACGTCACGGGACGGCCGCTGCCGGCCGGCACGCGCGTCGTGTGGAACCAGGCGATGCTCGACGTCCTCTTCGAGTACGCGATCGCGTCCGACCGCGCCACGTTTTCGATTCAGCCGTCGCTCGCCCGGCTGGGCATCCGGGTGATGACGGTCGTCCGCTATCGACCGCCGCAGTCGCCGGAGCGGGCGTTCGAGCTTTCGGGGGATCCCGGTCTCGTGCGGCTCGACCCGAGATGGCACCAGGCGGCGTGGCGATTCGTCCGGTTCGGATTCGCGCACATCCTGGACGGCACCGATCACCTGCTGTTCCTGCTCTGTCTCGTGATTCCGCTGCGGCGCTTCCGCGATCTGGCCGTCGTCGTCACGGCGTTCACCGCCGCGCATTCGCTGACGCTCATCGCCTCGGCATCGGGCCTGGCGCCGGACGCGCTCTGGTTCACGCCCTTGATCGAGACGCTCATCGCCGCGTCGATCGTCTACATGGCGCTCGAGAACATCGCAGGATCCTCGAACCTGCACCGCCGGTGGATGATCGCGTTCGGGTTCGGGCTGGTGCACGGCTTCGGTTTCTCGTTCGCCCTGCGCGAGACGCTGCAGTTCGCCGGATCGCATCTGCTGACGTCGCTGCTCGCGTTCAACGTGGGCGTCGAAGCCGGGCAGCTGGCGGTGCTCGCGCTGCTCGTGCCGGCGCTCCAGCTCCTGTTCCGGTACGTCGTCGCCGAGCGCATGGGGATCGTCATCCTGTCGGCGCTCGTCGCGCACACCGCGTGGCACTGGACTGCCGACCGGTGGGCTATCCTTCGGCAGTTTCAGGCGCCCACTCCCGACGCGGTGCTCATGCTGACGCTCGTCCGGTGGCTGCTCGTCGTGGTGGGCGCGGCAGCCATTGCGTGGCTGATCGCTGTAAACTGGCGCCGCCTTGGCGCGGGGGATCTCCGGATCCGCCCTGCCCCGAAGAGGGATTAGACACGGCGTCGCGGGACCGGCATTCAGGGAGAGACCGATGCGCATCGCCCCACGATCGGCGTTCGGGTTCGTGTTCGTCCTCGCCGGGATCGCCGCGTGGACGGGCCTGCCAACGGCGGGACAATCGCCTGGCGGCGGCGGGTTCGTCGCGTCCACCGCAAACGGTGACTGGCCCAGCTACACGGGGGACACGCGTGGCTCCCGCTTTTCGCCGCTGTCGCAAATCACCGCCGACAACTTCAACGACCTCGAGGTCGCGTGGCGGTTCAAGACCGACAACCTCGGGTCCCGTCCGGAATACAAGCTCGAAGGCACACCGATCGCCGTCAACGGCGTGATCTATGCGACTGCCGGCACGAGGCGCGCGGTCATCGCGCTCGACGGCGCCACCGGCGAACTGATGTGGGTGCACCGGTATCCGGAAGGGGCCCGCGGCGCGAATGCGCCTCGCCAGCTCTCCGGCCGTGGCCTCGCGTACTGGACCGACGGCCGTGGCGACGAGCGCATCATCTACGTGACGCCCGGCTATCGCCTGATCGCGCTCGACGCGAAGACCGGCCAGCCGGTGAAGACCTTCGGCAAGGACGGCGTCGTCGATCTCAAGGTCGGCGTCGTGTACGGCGACGGCAAGCCCATCGATCTCGAAACCGGAGAGATCGGCCTGCATTCCGCGCCGACCGTCGTCAAGGACACGATCCTCGTCGGCTCCGCCATGAAAGAGGGCATGACCGTCCGGACGAGCAATAACTCGAAGGGGCTTGCGCGCGCGTTCGATGCGAGGACCGGCCGGTTGATCTGGACGTTCAAGACGATCCCGAAGCCTGACGAAGAAGGCGGGGACACGTGGCTCAACAACTCGTGGGCGATTAACGGCAACACCGGCGTGTGGACGCAGATTTCCGTCGACGAGGAGCTTGGCCTCGTCTATCTGCCCGTGGAGTCGCCGACCTCCGACTATTACGGCGGCAAGCGTCCCGGCAACAATCTGTACGGCGAGAGCCTGGTGTGCGTGGAACTGGCGACCGGCAAGAAGCGGTGGCACTTCCAGTTCGTCCACCATCCGATCTGGGACCACGACATGTCGTCGGCGCCGCTCATCGCGGACGTGACGATCGATGGCCGGCCGCGCAAGGTAGTCGCGGTGCCGAGCAAGCAGGCGTGGTTGTACGTCTTCGATCGCGTGACCGGAGAGCCGATCTGGCCGATCGAGGAAAAATCGGTGCCGAAAGGAGACGTCCCGGGCGAGTGGTATGCGCCGACGCAGCCGCATCCGCCCGCGGCGCTCATGTACGGACGCAACTCCGTCACGTTCCCCGACGATCTCATCGACTTCACGCCGGAGCTGCGCGCGCAGGCCGAAAAGCAGATCGCGCGCTACCGCTACTACAACGGCGTCGTCTACAACCCGCCGATGGTCGGGAATGTCGACGGATTGCTGGGGGCCATCACGATGGGCGCCGCCAACGGCGGCACGAACTGGCCCGGCGGCGGCTACGATCCGGAAACGCACACGGTGTTCGCGCAGGCGAACACGTCATCGATCGCGGCCGAATCGGTGGCGCCGCCGCCCGAAGGATTTTCCGACCTGCCGTACCAGGCGGGCGTCGTCGGCGAGAACTTCCGGGAGCGCCTCGCGGCCGGCACCGGGACGTACGCCGACGCTCCTCCTCGCGCCACGCGAGGCCGACAGGACGGCGGCGCGCCTTCAGCCACGCCCGGCGCGGCAGGACGCGGCGCGGCGGCGGCAAGTGCGGGCAACGGCAGCGGCAGGGGTGGCAGAAGCGGCGGCAGGGGTGGCGGCCTCACCGTCGAAGGCCTCTCGATCCTCAAGCCGCCCTATGGCGTCCTTGCCGCGATCGATCTCGACAAGGGAGCTATCCGGTGGCGAGTGCCGCACGGCGACACACCGGACGCGGTGCGCAATTCCCCGCTGCTGAAAGGCAGGGACATCCCGAAGACGGGGCAAGGCGGCAGCGTGGGGCTGGTCATCACCAGGACGCTCGTGGTGCTCGGCGATCCGCAGTTCACGACGACGCCCGAGCACCCGCGCGGCGCGATGCTGCGCGCCTACGACAAGGCCACGGGGAAGGAAGTCGGTGCGCTCTTCATCCCCGCGCCGCAGAGTGGATCGCCGATGACCTACATGGCAAAGGGACGACAGTTCATCGTCGTCGCGGTGAGCGGTGGCCCCTACTCGGGCGAATACATCGCGTTTGCGCTGCCCAACGACGAAGGATGAGAGCCACGACAGCACTTTCGACCGTAGTCGCCGTCGCGTGCCTTGCGACCGCGACGTTCGTTCGCGCGCAGGACACGCGCACGATCTGGGACGGCGTGTACACGGAAGCACAAGCCAGGCGCGGCGAGGCCATCTACCTCGAGCGCTGCGTGCGCTGCCACAGCAGCACGCTGGCGGGCGGAGTCGACGGCGCGACGCCGCTCACCGGCCCGACCTTCAAGGGCAACTGGAACGGCGTCCCGCTCGGCGCGATGGTCGATCGCATCCGTCTGACCATGCCGGCCGACAAGCCCGCGTCGCTCAGCCGGCAGCAGACCGCCGACGTGCTGACGTTCATCCTCCGCGCCAACAAGGCGCCAGCCGGCAAGGTCGAACTGTCGCGTCAGGCGGAAATCCTCAACACGATCACGTTCACGGCCGATCCCGGCAGATAGGCCGTCACGACCGAGCGCGTGGAGCGGTCCACGCATCAGTGCAGCACGAAGTTCACCGTGACGGTCAGAACGACATCGTACTGAAACGGCGTGAACTGCCACTGCTTCACGGCGTCGATCGACGGCTGCTCGAACATCGGATTCGACGATCGCACGACCTTGACGTCCGTCACGGTGCCGTCCTTCCGGATCACCGCGTCGAGAACGACCGTGCCGCTCATGTTGGCGGCGCGGGCGATCGCCGGATACTGAGGCTCGACGCGCTTGATCAATCCGGGCCCCTGGCCCGGCGCCACGCGCACCGGACCGGCTGGCTGCGGCGGCGCGGCGGGCTGCGGTTCCTGCGCGGGAGCGGGCTCTGGCTCCGTCACGGGCTCCGGCTCGTCGGGCGTCGGATCGGGGCGCGGAATCTTCTTCGCCTTCGGCGGCTCGGGCCTCTTCTCCACTTTGGGCGGCGCCGGCGGCTTCAGGAACTGCACCTGCATCGCCTGCTGCTGCGGCGCATCCACGCGCACGGGCCTCGGGCCCCAGTCGGGCACGTGCGCCACGAGGACGACGACGTGGACGGCGAGCGCGACCGCCACGGCAATGCCGACGCGCCGTCGCTCGGCCGGATCGACGCGCATCCATCGCTCGGCGAGCTCCAGCTCCTTCCGTGCGCGCGTCTGACGGACGTCCTCGTCAGCCATGGTCAGCCTCCGAGACCGTACAGCGCCAGCTCGCGCTGCGTCGGGATGACGACGTTGGTCACGCCTGCCTGGCGCAGCTCGTCGAACACGTCGGTCATCGCCGCGTAGGGCGCATCGAGCGACGTCTGGACGATCACCGACTTCGTCGGGTTGCGCTGCAGCTTTGGCTGCACGTACCCGCGGAGCTCGGCCAGCGTCATCGCGCGATTGTCGACGAGCAGCGCGCCGTCGGGGGCAATCTTGACGAGCACCGCCGCTTCCGGCTCCGCCGCCAGCGCCGCCTCGTCATGGCGCGGCAGCGAGAACTGGATGCCTCTCGTGACGCTGAACACCGACGTCACCAGGAAGAAGATGATCAGCAGGAACGCCACGTCGGCCATGGACGCGGTGGGGATGTCGGCGTCGACGCGCCTGCGCTGGATGCGCATCACTGTTTCTCCGCGACGGACAGCAGCGCGACGTTCTCCGCCCCGGCGGCCCGCAGCCGCTCCAGAACGGCATCGATGACGCGGTATTTCACGCGCCGATCCGCCTTGATGACGAACGGATGCAGCCTGTTGGCCGCCGCGACCTCGTTGATGCGCATGGCGAGCGCATCGAGATCGGCCACGGACTGCGTATCTTCTTCGCCCGCCGAGAAGCGCAACCCGCCCGCCTGATCGATCGCGACGATCGCCGAGCCCTTCGCTGTCTGCTGCTGCTCGACGGTCTGCGGCAATTGCATCGGCGTCCGATCCAGCGAATACGCCGTCGTGACCATGAAGAAGATGATCAGGAGGAACGCGATATCGGCCATGCTGGCCGTCGGGATGACCGCCGCGAGCGGACGCTCGGCGCGATGGATGCGCATCGCCGGCTCCTACGCCGCGCGGCCGCGCTCGCCGAGATCCGCGACCGCGTCGAGGACGATGTTGGCGGCCGCCTCCATGTCGCGGACGAGGTCGTTCACGCGCGACACGAAGTAGTTGTAGGCCATCTGCACCGGGATGGCGATGATCAGCCCGGCAGCCGTCGTGATGAGCGCCTCCGAGATGCCCGACGCGACGGCGGCGGGGTTGTTCAGCCCGACACGCGCAAGCGCGTCGAACGAGTTGATCATGCCGGTCACGGTACCGAGGAACCCGAGCAGCGGCGCGATCATCGCGATCGTCGCGAGAATCGGCAGCCCGCGCTCCAGTGCGGCCAGCTCGCGGGACGACGCTTCCTGGAGGCTCCGCTCGACGTCTTCCTTGGACCGTCCGCTGCGCAGCAGGCCCGCTTTCACGATCGACGCGACCGGACTCGGGTGGCGCTCGCAGACTTCGACGGCGGCGTCGACGTCACCAGCGACCAGGTGTTCGCGCAGCGCTCGCAGAAACGGGACGACGTTGCGTGTGGCCGCGCGGAGCGCCATCCACCGCCAGATCGCCACCGCGACTCCCAGCACCGACAGCAACAGCAGCGGCCACATCACAGGACCGCCCTTGGCGACATAGCTCCACATCGCGCCCTCCTCCCCGGGGCGGTGAAGCAAGAGGTGTTCCGCGGGCTGAGCCGTTCGGACGGTCGGCTACGCGGTCGGCGTCGGCGGCTGCGGAATCGGCTGAGTCGGCGTCGGCAGCGGCTGCGGCTCCGGCATGGGCCCGGGCGGCGGATGCGGATCCGGCTTCGGGTCCGGACGGGTTGGCGGCGTCGTGTCGTGCACCGCGGCGTGCGCAGCGGTCGAGTGCGTTGGCGATCGCATCCCGCGATCAGTGCAAACCGCGAACCGACATCCGTGTGACGGCATTCCTCTTGCGACTGCCGCCCTGACGTGGCTCGATTCCGACCGATGCGCGCGCCCGCGCGGCGCGCCGGCCCCAGCGATCGCGAATGGTACAAGGACGCGATCATCTATGAGCTGCACGTCCGTTCGTTCCAGGACAGCAACGACGATGGCGTCGGCGATTTTCCCGGCCTGATTTCACGCCTCGATTACCTGCACGACCTCGGCGTCACGGCAATCTGGCTGCTGCCGTTCTACCCCTCCCCTCTGCGCGACGACGGGTATGACATCGCCGACTACGAAGGGGTGCATCCGGCGTACGGAACGCTCGACGATTTCCGCCGCCTGCTGGACGAAGCGCATCGCCGCGGGCTGCGCATCATCACGGAGCTGGTGATCAACCACACCTCGGATCAGCATCCGTGGTTCCAGCGCGCGCGAGCGGCGGCGCCCGGCCAGCCCGAGCGAGACTTCTACGTGTGGAGCGATTCGCCCGATCGGTATCGCGGGGCGCGCATCATCTTCCGCGACACCGAGCGATCCAACTGGACGTGGGATCCGGTCGCGCAGGCGTATTACTGGCACCGCTTCTATTCGCACCAGCCTGATCTCAACTTCGATAATCCCGCCGTGTTCGAGGCCGTCTCTGGCGTGCTCGACTTCTGGTTCGCGCTTGGTGTCGACGGCATGCGGCTCGATGCCGTGCCCTATCTCGTGGAGCGGGAGGGGACGCACTCGGAGAACCTGCGGCCCACGCACGCGATCCTCAAGAAGCTGCGGCGGCGGCTCGACGAGCGGTTCGCCAACCGCATGTTCATCGCGGAAGCGAATCAGTGGCCGGAAGACGCGGCGGCGTACTTCGGCCGGGGCGACGAAAGCCACATGGTGTTCCACTTCCCGCTCATGCCGCGGCTGTTCATCGCGATGCGGCAGGAAGATCGGCTGCCGATCGTGGACATCCTCGCGCAGACGCCGCCGGCGCCGCGCGGCGGCCAGTGGGCGCTGTTCCTGCGCAATCACGACGAGCTGACGCTGGAGATGGTGACCGAGGAGGAGCGGCGCTACATGTACTACGTGTATGCGACCGATCCGCAGGCGCGGCTCAACCTCGGGATCCGCCGGCGCCTCGCGCCGCTCGTCGGCAACGATCGCCGCCGGATCGAACTGCTGAACCTGCTGCTCTTCTCGCTGCCCGGCACGCCGATCGTCTACTACGGAGACGAGATTGGGATGGGTGACAACATCTATCTCGGCGACCGCAACGGCGTGCGGACACCGATGCAGTGGAGCGCGGACCGCAACGCAGGCTTCTCGGGTGCGAATCCGCAGCGGCTGTACCTGCCGTTGATCGTCGACGACCAGTATCATCACCAGGCGGTCCACGTCGAACAGCAGGCCGCCAACGGCCGTTCGCTGCTGTCGTGGATGCGGCGGCTGATCGCGGTGCGGCGCCGCTATCAGGCGTTCGGCCGCGGCTCGATGGAGTTCGTGGACACGCCGAACGCGCACGTGCTCGCCTACGTGCGCCAATGGCGCAGCCAGCGTCTGCTCGTCGTCGCCAACCTGTCGCGCTTCGCCCAGCACGCGGCGCTGGAGCTCGCGCGGTTCGAAGGACAGCGCCCGATCGAGGTGTTTGGCCGGCGGCCCTTTCCGGCGATCGGCACGGACCCGTATCCTCTGACGCTCGGGCCGCACGAATCGTTCTGGTTCGAGCTCGTCACGCCGCAGCAGCGCCGGGCGCGCGGCGCGCTGCCGCAGCTCCGGATCGAGCGGCGCTGGGAAGAACTCCTGGAGGACGGCAGCCGGGGGGATCTCGAGGCGGCGCTGCCGCGCTATGTCGAGGCGTGCGCGTCATGGTCCTCGGGCGGGCGGCACGTGCTGTCGGCGCGCATCGAGGACGTGCTGCGCGTCGAGGCGGGCCGTCGCGCGTTCGCGCTGCTGGTGCTGCACGTCGGGTTCACGACAGGCGAACCGCAGCGCCACCTGCTCCCGATTGGCAACAGGCCGGCGCGCAGCGGCGCCCGCGCTCCGGACGTCATCGCGCACGTGAAGCCGTCGAACGGCGGACCGCAGGTGCTGTACGACGCCTCGCTCGATCCGCGTCTTGCGAGCACGCTCCTGGATCTCGCCCGGCGCCAGCGGTCGGTCCGCGGCGCGGCCGGACACCTCGACGCGACGATTGAGAGAGATCGCGCGCCCCGATCATCGCCGGCGCGCGTCCGCCGGATCGCCCGCACGCGGCGCGGGCCGAACACGATCGTGCCCGTGGACGGCCATGTCGTGCTGAAGCTGTTCCGGCAGCTCGAAGACGGGCCGAGCCCGGAAATCGAGATCGGCGCGCGCCTCGATGCGGTCGGCTTCAGGCACACGACGCCCATGCTCGGCAGCCTGCACTACACGGTCGCAGAGCGGCAGACACGGCACCGGTTTGCCGTCGGCATTCTGCAGCCCTTCGTCGCAAACCAGGGAGAAGCGTGGACGCGCGCCGTCGACGCGGCCGCGGCATCGGCGCGGCACGCCGCGCGTAGCCGCCGCCGATGGCCGCGCGTGACGACGCTGGTGCCTGCGATCGGCGCGACATCTGCCGCGGGCGCGCACGACGACCTGTTCGGCGGCTATCTCGACATCATCCGTCTGCTGGCACGCCGGACGGCGGAGCTGCACGCAGCGCTCGCGAGCCGGACGAAGGATCCCGCGTTCGCGCCCGAAGTGCTTGGGCCGCTCAGCCGCCGTGCGACCTATCAGCGCATGCGCACGCTGGCGGTGTCGGTGCTGGCGAGGATGCGGCTGCGCGAGGCGGAACTCCTGGCAGACCTGCGGCCCGCCGCGCGCGCGCTCGTGCTGCGTCAGGACGAGATCCTCGCCGTGTTCCGCGAGATCATGACCCGATCGATCTCGGCGGCGCGCATCCGATGCCACGGCAACCTGCACCTCGGTCAGTGTCTGCACGTCGGCAACGATGTGCTGCTGATCGATTTCGAGGGGGAGCCGGGGCGGCCGTTGTACGAGCGCCGGCTCAAGCGTTCGCCGCTGCAGGACGTCGCCGCGATGGTGCGGTCGTTTCACTATGCGGCACACGCCGCGGCGCGACGGCAGGATCGCCGCGACGGGCGCCGCCGCCTCACCGGGTGGCTCCGGCACTGGCAGCAGCGAACGGCGTCCGTCTTCGTCGACGAGTATGTGGCGGCTTCGTCTGGCAGCACGCTGCTGCCGGACGATCCGGGTGATCGCCAGGCGCTGCTGCACGCGCATCTGCTCGAGCGCGCGTGCTACGAGCTGGCGTTCGAGCTGGATCACCGCTCGTGGTGGGTCGGCGCGCCGCTCGCCGATCTGCCGCTCTTGCTGACGGCGCCAGGAACAGGCCCGGTGCCGCCGCCCGTTACCGCCACTTGAACAGCCGCAGCGCGAGAACGAACGGCACGATCGTCCACGCGCCGAGCAGCGCGAGCTCGCCACGGATGGCGATCAGCGATCGCCCTTCGAGGACGACGGCGCGCAGCGCGTCGACCAAGGCGGTCAGCGGCAGGGCCTGAATGGCCGGCTGGAACGCGTCGGGGAAATTCGACGTCGAGAAGAACACGCCGCTCAACAGCCACATCGGAACCGTCGCCAGATTCATGAGTCCGGAGACGGCTTCGAACGTGCGGACGCGGCTGCCGAGCAGCAGGCCAATCGCGCCGAACGTCACGGCTCCCAGCAGCGACACCGCGGCAATCGCAACGAAGCTGCCGTGAATCGGCATGCCCAGCGCAAGCGCGCCGAATGCCAGCGGGATCGCGACCTCCGGCGCGAGGAAGATCAAGCGAGCCCCGACCTGGGCGAAGAGGAATTCCCACTTGCGCATCGGGCTTGCGAGCATCCGCTTCAGCAGCTTGCGCAGGCGCGCCTGGACGATGGCGAAGGCGATCCCCCACATGCCGTTCGTCATGATCCCCATCGCCACGAGCCCGGGGATCAGCCAGTCCACGTAGCGCGACCCGGGAATCTGCACGGGCTGTTCGTGCGCCCTCCAGGGATCGAGGCGGCCCGATGCCTTCTTCAGCGCGTTGTCGACGACGAGCCGGGCAACCCGGCTCTCCTCGCGCGCCGGATCGAACTGGTAGATGGGCGGATCCGCCGGCACGACGATCAGGTGAACCGCTCCCTCACGCAGCGCCCCCTGTTCGCCGCCCGGCGCGATGTCGCGGATGGCGATCGAGGGATCGCCGGCGAGGGCACGCCGCACCGCCGCGGCATTCGGGCCGTCGGCGATGGCGACCGGCACGGGGCGCGTCCCGCTCGACGGAAACGCCAGCGCCATGACGATGGTCATCAGAATCGGGAAGACGAACGCCCAGAAGAGCGCTTCGGGCTCCCGCACGAACTCGCGCAGACGCGTGAGCGTCAGCTCGACGAGCGGATGAGATGCGCCGCCGCGATCGACGGTGCTGGAACCGCGCGGGTTGGCGGCGGGTGTCGAGACCTCCCCTACGGTCGTCTGGGGCTGCTCGCTAGTCATCGCGAAGGTGCCGGCCGGTGAGCGACATGAACACGTCTTCGAGCGTCCCCTGCTGCACGACCGTTTTCGGCGCGCCGAGCGACGAGATCAGCGACGCGGGCGTCCCCTCAGCGATCGAGCGTCCGTGATCGACGACGGCGACGCGGTCGCAGAGCGTCTGGGCTTCGTCCATGTAGTGCGTCGTGAGCAGGATCGTGCCGCCGCCGTCGCGGAATCGTGCCAGCACGTCCCAGAGCTGACGTCGGGCCTGCGGATCGAGGCCGGTCGTCGGCTCGTCGAGAAACAGCAGGTCGGGATCGCCGGCCAGCGCGCAGGCCAGCGACAGCCGCTGTTTCTGTCCGCCGGAAAGCGTGCCGACGCGGCTCGCGCGCTTCCCTTCCAGCTCGACGATCCGCAGCAGCTCCGCCACGGGCCGTCCCTGCCGGTAGAACGATCGGAAGAGACGCACGGTCTCCTCGACCGTCAGCTTCTCGTTGAGCTGCGTGTCCTGAAGCTGGATGCCGAGGCGGTTGCGCAGGTCGCGCGCGTCCGTGCGCCACCGCATCCCCAGAATTTCGACGTCCCCGTCGTCCGGCGGCAGAATGCCTTCGAGGATTTCAATCGTCGTTGTCTTGCCGGCGCCGTTGGGCCCGAGCACCCCGACGCACTCGCCCCGGCGCACGTGCAGCGACAGACCGTCGACGGCGACGAGATTGCCGTAGCGTTTCACGAGCCCGTCGCACCTGACCGCGAGATCCTGCACAGACGATCAAGTGTATCCGCACCGGCGCGCGGGGTGCGGGAAGCGGAACGCCTGGTGCGAGCCGGAACGCGGGACGCGTTTCGGGCGTGACTAAGAATCAGGAACTGGAAACTGGCAACTGGAAACTGGTAACTGGTCAGCGTCAGGATGCCGCTTCGGCGGGAGCGGCGACGTTCAGCGCGGCCACCAGCGGGTCCACGCAGCGATCCCACGAGTACCGGGCGGCGACGCGGAGCGCGGCGGCCGTGCGCGCGTCGGCGGGGCGAGCGAGGTAATCGTCGATGGCCTGCGCCCAGTCGTCCGCGCTCCAGCCGCGGACGACGAGGCCCGCGTCCGGTTCGCCGGACAGGATCTCGCGAAAGTACGGAAGGTCGGACACGACGACGCCGCGGCCGAATCCGAGCGCGGCGAGCAGCGCCGAGCTGCCCGTAATCGCGCGATACGGCAGCAGCACGGCATCGCTGGCCGCGGTGATATCGGCGAACTCCTGGTCGGACAGCGGCCGATCGATTAATACGCCGCCCGGCGTCCGCGCGACGTCGTCGCGCAGGCGGTCGATATCGTAGTCGGCGTGGCGGGGGCCGCCGACGATCAACTGCACGCGTCCCGCGAGCCGCTGCACCGCGGCGCACGCCAGGTCCAGTCCTTTGTACTCGCGTAGACGTCCGACGCAGGACACGACGGGCCGCCCGGGATCCAGCGTCAGGCCGGTGAGCACCTCGGCGCGCGGCCGGGCCGGCGGATGAACCGCGGCGGGATCGCCGATCGGCATGACAATCACCTGGCCGCGCGGACGGTATTCGTGCCGGACGTCCCGCGCGGCGGACTGACTGTGGCAGATCACCAGATCGCACTCGCGCGCGAGCAGGCGATATCCGTAGCGGTCCCACCGGTAGGCCCCCTCGTGAGGCGCGAGATTGTGCACCGTCCAGAGAGCGCGCATGCCGCGGCTGCGCGCCGCGCGGATGAACCGGCTCAACCGCAGCAGCCGGTGCGACGCCAGCATGGCGCGGCGCATCCGGCTCGATCCGCCGAAGCGTCCGCGCCGCCAGTAACGTTCAGGCCAGTGAAAGTGCAGCGCGTCGACCGAGCCGGCTCGCGCCCGAAGCCAGCGCGGATCGATGTCGAGGTCGTCCGCCACGAGAATCCCCCGCTTCGCGAGCGCCGCGTGGCACAGCGTGAAGTACGGATTTCCCTGGCCGGTCACGCCCGCCGGAAAGGCAGAGATTCGGACCATGAACCGTGGGCAAGGCTGCAAATCGGACGCCGCGGTCGCGCTGGGTCGACGCACACCGCACACGGCCGCACGAGTGGGCAGGAATGCCACTGTTGTGTATGACTTTCCACTCACCCGAGCCTCGATGCGGTGCGGCGCACCACACCTGGGCCGCAATGACCGTTCGCTGAGCCGGCAGCGTCTTTGCTGACGTTGGCGGGAAGACGCCCGCGGTCGACTGCGAAACTGTGCGCGTCCGAGCTAACTGATCCGATGGACACCAACTCAGACGCCGTTTCCCCAGCCGCGGCGGCCTGGCACGACGCGTCGCCCGCTCGGGACGACGACGTCCGCTGGATGTCGCTCTCGGACGAGGAACGGTCGATCGCGGGTGACCTGCGCGAGATCGTCCGCGACGAGTTGTGGCGCTATCGCGGCCTCGCGTACGAACTGACCCGGCGGGACATCCGCGTCCGCTACAAGCAGACGGCACTGGGCTTCGCGTGGGCGATCCTCATGCCGACGATGGTCGTGCTGGCCGGCGCCGCCGTGCGGTATGCGATGGCCTATATCGGCGGCCGTCCGCTGAGCGCGCAGGACCTCGCCGGCATCGCAATCAAGGCGGTCCCGTGGTCGTTCTTCGTCGGCTCGATGGGTTTCGCGGCCTCGAGCCTGGTCGGGCAGGCGAACCTCGTCACCAAAATCTATTTTCCGCGCGAGGTGCTTCCGCTTGCGGCGACATTCGCGCAGGCGCTCGACGCCTGCGTGGGCACCGCGGTCCTCCTGCTGGCGTTTGCGCTGCTCGACGTCCACATCGGCTACGCGGCCTTGTGGGCTCCGGTCCTTGCGCTACTCCTGCTCCTGTTGACCGCCGGCCTGACGCTGCTCGTGAGCTGCGCGAACCTGTTCTTCCGCGACGTGAAGTACGTCGTCCAGGTCTTCCTCATGTTCGGCATCTTCTTCACGCCGGTGTTCTTCGAGCCGCAGATGTTCGGTGCGCTCGGCGCGCGGCTGATGATGCTGAATCCGATCTCGCCGATCGTCGAGGGGCTGCGGCTGTCGGTGGTGCTGAATCACAACCTGCTGAACACACTGGTGGTGCCGGGGCATCACGGCGCCGCCGTCCTCGCGTGGTCCCCCTGGTATCTCCTGTACGGAGCGGCGTGGGCGCTCATCACGTGCCTCGGCGGCCTGCTGATCTTTCATCGCGCCGAGTCGAAATTCGCGGAGTACGTATGAGGATGCCGTGGCCGAAGGACTGATTGAGTTCCAGCACGTCTGGAAGAAGTTCCGCCGGGGGGAGTTTCACGACAGCCTGCGGGACACGATCCCGGCGCTGGCCTCGCGGATCTTCCGGCGCACCGATCGCAGCGCGCTCGAAGGGCGCGAGTTCTGGGCGGTCCAGGATGTGTCGTTCTCCGTGCGTCCCGGCGAGGCGCTCGGGATCATCGGGCCGAACGGCGCGGGCAAGTCCACGATCCTCAAGCTGCTCACCCGGATTCTGCGGCCGACGCACGGACGCTGCGGGATTCGCGGGCGCGTCGGCGCGCTGATCGAAATCGCGGCGGGCTTTCACCAGGACCTGACCGGCGCCGAGAACATCTTTCTCCAGGGCTCGATCATGGGGATGACGCGGCGCGAAATCGCGGCGCGTTTCGACGACATCGTCGCGTTCTCGGAGCTGTCCGAATTCATCGACACCCCCGTGAAGCGCTACTCGAGCGGCATGAATGCGCGCCTCGGCTTCGCCATCGCGGCGCACATGAGTCCGGACGTGCTGATCGTCGACGAGGTGCTCGCGGTCGGCGACTGGCGGTTCCAGCGGAAGGCCTTTCAACGGATCGAGGACATCCTCCACGGCGGACGCCCCGTCGTCGTCGTGTCGCACCAGCTCGACCGCATCGCGGCGCTCTGCACCCACTGCCTGCTGCTCGACCGCGGCCGCGTCGTCAAGCGAGGGCATCCGGATGAGTGCATCTCCGAGTACATCGCCGCCGGCGTGCGCGGGCAGGAGGACCACATGACGCCGCCGTTCCGCGTGAACGCGCTCGAGATCGCGCCGAAGGATCCGCTGCGGTCGGGCGACCATCTGACGGTCACGCTGAAGGGCGAGGTGCCCGAGCGCGCGGGCGCGAACGATCGGCTCGGCATCCGCGTGCGCTCTCTCCAGAACGCCCATGTGATTTTCATGATCGACCTGACGGCGCACGAACCGGCACTCCGTGAGCCCGGCACGTTCGAGATCACGATCGACCTGCAGATGAACACGGGACGGGGCTACTTCTCCATCGAGTCGGCGATGTGGAACAACCAGGAGCGTCGGGAGCTCGGGAAGGGCCCTCAGGCGGTCGCCTGCGTCGGCGTGGCTCCGTTCCACGGCGGCACGAACCTTCATCCGCGCGTGCGCGTCGTGACGCGTCCCGCGCCGGAGACGCGCGAGCTGTGGCCCGCCTGACAGGCGCGGACCCGCTCAGCACACGACGATGACGCCGCGACCGGATCTCTCGGTGGTCATCCCCACGCACGATCGGCCCGCCGATCTCGAGCTGGTGATCGACGCGCTGATGCACCAGCAGACCGACGGCCTCACCTACGAGGTCATCGTCGTGGACAACAACTCGCGCGGCGAGACGCGCGAGGTCGTCGAGCGCGCGATCGCGAAGGGCACGCCGGTGCCGCTCATCTACGTCCGCGAGCCGCGTCCGGGCGTGTCGTACGCGCGCAATACCGGCGCGAGCATCGCGCGCGCCCCCCTCATCGGCTTCCTCGACGACGACGGCGTCCCGACGTCGACGTGGGTACGGGAAATCACGCGGGCATTCGACGAACACCCCGGGTTCGACTGCATCGGCGGCCGCGTGCGTCCGATCTGGCGGACGCCTCCGCCGAGCTGGATGACGCCGGCGCAATATGGACCCATTGCGATCCAGGATCGCGCGGAACCGTTCGTGTTCGACCGCGATCACGCCACCTCGTGTCTCTCGTCGGCGAACCTCGCATGCCGGCGCGAGGCGTTCGAAGAGGTCGGCGGATTCTCACCGGTGTATCTGCGCAGCCAGGATCGCGAGTTCGGTCTGCGGCTCTGGGAAGCCGGCAAACGCGGACTCTACCTGCCGATCGCGGACGTGCTCGTCGAGGTGCCGGCAAACCGCCTCACGAAGGCGTATCACCGGCAGTGGCAGTCGGTCGTGGCCCACTATGCGGCGATCATGCGCTATCGCGACCGAATCGATCCTGAAGGACGGCTCGTCCCCGATGGCATGTACCGGACGTTTCTGGCCGTCCCGCGATTCATGTACCGCGAGTGCCTGGTGCACATCGGCCGATGGCTGCGCGCGGCGCTCACCGGACGCAGCGACGAGCGCTTCCATCACGAGCTGAGACTTCGGTACTACTTCAGCTACTTCCGCACGCGATGGGCGACCGCGCGCGGCGCGTCCCCGCGCCGGCGGACCCTCAATAACGGGGTGCCGCACAAGTCAGGGACGGGCGTCAGAGCACCTGTCGCGCGATCCTGAGCCGGACGGCGCGCATGTCGTCGCCGCGCAGCTCGCGCAGCGCATAGCCGACGAAGTCCCGTGCCACGCGCTTGCGCCAGTGGAGCGTGAAGTCCGTATTGTCCATCGGGCGCGCCACTGTCGAGGCCGCCTCGGCCGCTTCCGCGATCGCATCATCGTCGAGGGGACGTCCCTTCAGGACGTCGGCGGCCGCCGGCGCGGCGACCGGGCGCGACGCCACCGCGCCGAATACAATCCGCGCATCGACGACCGTCCCGTCGGGCGAGACGCGCGCGGCGGCGGCGACCGAGAGCACGGGAAAATCGAACGACCCGCGCCGGCGGAGCTTCCAGTAGGTCGAACGCCATCCGTCCGAAGACGGCAGCGCGACCCTCGTCAGCAGCTCGTCGGCCCGTCGCGTCAGGTAGTGGATGCCGTCGTTCTGGTAAAGCTCGAGCAGCGGCAGCTCGCGCTCACCGTCGGACGAGAGGAGTGTCACGGTCGCGCCGAGCGCACCGAGCGCCGGGGCGGTGTCGGTGGACGACACGGCAAGGCACTTCGGGCTGGACGTCGCGACCCAGCACGTGCGGCCGTCCTTCTTCATGCAGAAGTCGATCGCCTTGCGCCACTCGTAGTTCTGATCGTAGTAGTTGCAGCGCGTATCGAGGCAGATATTCCCGCCGAGCGTGCCCATGTTGCGGAGGTGCGGCGTCGCCACCTGCGAGGCCGCCTGCCATAACGCCGTGTACTGATCGCGGATCCCTTCGTCGCGGACGATCTGCGTGAGCGTGAGCCCCGCCCCGAGCTGCAGGCCATCCCCGTTGGCAATCCGGCGCAGCTCCGGAATCTGCCGCAGGCCGACGAGCGTGCGCGGCACCTGCTGACGCCGCTTCATGTTGGGGAGCACATCGGTGCCTCCCGCGAGGAGCATGGCGTCTCCCGCGGCCAGTGCGTCCACCGCCTCGCGCGCCGTGCGCGGCGCGACGTATCGGAACTCGGGCAGACGCATCATGACGCGGCCACTCCTGACTTCGTCTTCGCGGGACGCGCCGGCTCGTTCACCGCGCGGCCGTCTCCCCCTTCCCACGGCGGCGGCACGCGCAGCGGCTCCGGCCAGTCGACGTCCGGGAAGCGGTCGGGGCCGTATCGCGCCGGCTTGCCCGCCGCTTTCGCCGCGAGCGCCTTCACGATCTTCTCCGGCGTGACCGGGATCTCGTCGATGCGCACGCCGACGGCGTCGTACACCGCGTTGGCCAGCGCCGGCATCACCGGAAGCAGCGGCCCCTGCCCCACTTCCTTCGCGCCGAACGGTCCGCGCGGATCGGGATTCTCGACGAGCTCGGTGAACACGCCCGGCATGTCGAGGCTCGTCGGGCTCTTGTATTCGAGGATGGACGGGAACTTGTGGACGAGCGCGCGCGACAGACGCGGCGGCAGGCGCCGGAACGCCTGCTCTTCCATCAGCGCTTCGCCGAGCGCCATGTAGACGCTGCCCTCGACCTGCCCGCGCACGAGCGTCGGGTTCAGCGCGCGGCCGATGTCGTGCGCGATCCACACGCGCGGCACCGTCATCCACCCCGTGGATTCGTCCACCTCCACTTCGACGACCGCGGCGGAATACGAGTAGGTCGGCGACGGACCGACGCCGCCTCCCTTGAAGCGCGCCGCGGACTTCGGCGGCGTGTACGATCCGGTCGTCCCAACCGTCCCGAACGCGGCCTCGGCCATGCACACGGCTTCCGCGAACGTGACGCCGCGGGCGGGGTCCTCCGCGTCGAAGACGCGGCGATCGGCGAACACGAGCCGCGTTTTTGGAATCTCGAGCCGGCGCGCGACCGCCTCGGCGAGGATCTCGCGCGCGCGCTGCGCCGCCTGAATCGCGGCGTTCCCCATCATCAGCGTCACGCGGCTCGAATACGATCCGAGATCCACCGGCGTCAGGTCCGTGTCCCCCGTCACCGCGCGGATGTCGAATGGATCGATGCCGAGCACCTCCGCCACGCACGCCACCAGCACGTCATCCGACCCCTGACCGATTTCGGTCGCGCCGCAGAACGCGGTGACGCCGCCGCTGCGATCGAGCTTGAGCTGCACGCCCGAATGCGGCATGTCGTTCCAGTAGATCGCCAGGCCTGCCCCGGACAGATAAGACGAGCACGCGATGCCAACGCCGCGTCCCGCCGGCAGCCGCCGAAACTTGTCCTTCCACCCGGACGCGCGCACCACCCGGCGGACGCATTCGCCCAGGCCGATCGTGCCGACGCGCAGGTAGTTCGCGGTGAGCGTCTCCGGCTGCTCGACGATCCGAAGGCGCAGATCCGCAGGATCGATCGCGAGCGCCTCGGCGATCTTGTCGAGCTGCACTTCCTGCCCGAAGCGGCTCTGCGGCGTGCCATGGCCGCGCTTCGGCCCGCATGGCGGCTTGTTGGTGAACACGCGGCAGCCCTGGAAGTGGTACGTCGGTACGTGATACGTGACCGTCTGCAGCGCGCCGGTGTAGAACGTGCTCGCGACGCCGTACGATCCGTACGCGCCGCCGTCGAGCAGCGTCTGCACGTGCATGCCCGCGATCGTGCCGTCGCGGTTGACGCCCGTCCGGAACCGCATCAGCACGGGATGGCGGCCGCGATGGCAGTAGAAGACTTCTTCGCGCGTCAGGCAGATCTTCACCGGCCGATCGAGCATCATCGCGGCCTTCGCGACGACGATTTCGTGGCCGAAGGGATCGCTCTTGCCGCCAAAGCCGCCGCCGTTGGGTGTCGCGATGACGCGGATGTGGGCCGCTGGCATCTCGAGCGTCTTCGCGAGCGCGCGATGGACGTAGTGCGGCGTCTGCGTGCTCGACCAGACGACGAGCTTGCCGTCCGGATCTTTGATCGCGACCGACGCGTGCTGCTCGATGGGCAGGTGCGTGTTCCCCTCGTAGAAAAACACGTCGTCGAAGACGCGATCGGCGCCCGCGAGCGCGGCCTCGACGTCGCCGAATGCCAGCGAGACCGCCTTGTGGACGTTTCCCGCGCTCCCGTACTCGTGAATGCGCGGCTCCGGATGCGCGAGGCTCTCTTCGGGCGTCGCGAACGTCCGGAGCGGCTCGTATTCGACGTCGATCAGATCGAGCGCCTCGAACGCCGTCAGCTCGTCGCGCGCGATCACCGCGGCGACGGGGTCCCCGACGAACCGAACGCGGTCGAGGGCGAGCGCGTGCTCGTCCTGGCTCACGGGAAGAATCCCATAGGGCACCGGCAGATCACGTCCGGTGAGCACGAGATGGACGCCCGGGTGCCGGGCCGCGCGAGAGGTATCGATGCGGA
>DASSOM010000367.1:0-11089 GCA_035700625.1 Vicinamibacterales bacterium | reverse complement strand
GTTCGGGGTGAGTGCGACCGATCCGCTGACGTATGCCGCCGTTGCGATCGTGCTCGTCGGCGTCGCGCTTGCCGCGAGCCTGGTTCCCGCGCTCAGAGCGACGCGGGTTGATCCCATCGTCGCGCTGCGCGCGGAGTGAGCGTCAGGGCTGAAGCCCTCACCCACACAGTCTGTGTGGGTCAGCCCTTCAGGGCTGACAATCATGGAAACAACCTGCGGACCGTCCAGGCGCCCCCGGCGCGCGTATACACGACGCGATCATGCAGCCGTCCCGGGCGGCCGTACCAGAACTCGATCACCGCCGGCTCGATGCGGAAGCCGCCCCAGAACGGCGGCCGGGGCACCGGTTTCCCGTCAAACCGCGCTTCCACTTCGCGGTACTTCGCCTCGAGGGCGTCGCGCGACGCCAGCTCGGCGCTCTGATCCGACGCCCACGCCCCGACCTGGCTCTCACGGGGACGGCCGGCGAAGTACGCATCCGACTCCGCAGAATCGACGCGGGTCACCCCGCCTTCGATCCGAATCTGCTCCTCGAGCGTCGGCCAGTGCTGCACGAGCGCCGCGCGCGGGTTGCCGTCGAGCTCGCGCCCTTTTCGGCTGCCGTAATTGGTGAAGAACACGAAGCCGCGTGCGTCTACGCCCCGAAGCAGGACGATGCGGACGGAGGGACGGCCTGAAGGGTCGCTCGTGGCCAGCGCGGCGGGTGCGGTGTCGACGCCCTGCTGCCGCGCCCGCTCGGCGGCCCGCAGGTACAGCCCAATCGGATCGTCAGAGCCCATCCGGCGATGTTCGCATGAACGGCCGGGTGCGGCAAAGGCCAGGAGACGATTGCACGCTATTCGTCGTGCGGTTCCGATGCCTTGGGCTGCGGAAACGGCGACGGCTTGTAGAGGCCGCTGCCGAGAATCCAGCGCGCAAGGCTGGATTGCGGTGTCGTCCGATGCGACGCCTGCGTTGACGGATGGACGGTCGATTCACGACGCGATTGCCGCCGCGGCGTGCGGCGAGTCGCCGTCGCCTCGCGTGTCGCTGGCGGCCCCAAATCCAGCTGGGCCGGGACGATCAGATCGTGCATGACCTTTACCGCGGGCGTTTCCGTCGAGGCCTGGGCGTGAGCGGGCGCCGAGCTTCGCCCGAACATCCACCGCTGTGGCAGCCACAACACCGCCAGAACGGCTCCGCTGAACCCCACCATTCGCGTAGTCCGCTTCATGCCGACTGTGTCGGAGCCAACATCGTGCCAGCGGGCCGGCGCCTCAGTTCGTCAGCGCCGCCGTGATCTCATCGATCTGAGCCGCATGCCGGCGTTCGTGCGCGCCGACGAACACGAGCCACTGATACGCGTTCAGGCTGCCGAGCACCGGGTTCGCGGCGGTCACGAGTTGGAGCGCGAGCCCGTCGACGTCATGGATCAGCCGGCGCAGATCGGCGCGCCGCTCTTCGAGCGTCGCCCACGCATCATCGGCACCGAGACCGGCGGGGGGCTGCGATCCGGCGCTTGCGGTGACGGCCCGACTGCGATCGAGGATGCGGTCGACGTCGACGGTGGGCACGACGGGGCTGGTCTCGCGATCCGGTCCGAGCCCGGCTTCGGTCGCGGCGTCGATGCTCGCCCGCAGCACCTGCGTGATCCGTCCTTCGACGACGGTCAGATGGCCGATCACTTCGGCGGCGGACCACCGATCGGGCGCGGGACGCAGGCTGCGCAGTCCCGGCGGCACGGCCTCGTACGCGCGCGCGAGCGCGGCGCGCTGAAGGTCCAGAAACGACAGGATTTCCTGCATGCGTGGATGCATGGCTCCCCACAGTCTAATGCGCTTTGAACGATAATGGCCGGATGCATCCCTGGCACGATCCGTACGTGGACGAAGCGCAGGTCGAGTCCGCGTTCCCGGTCATCATCGAAGTTCCGAAAGGCAGCAAGAACAAGTACGAGCTGGACAAGGAGACGGGCCTGCTGCGTCTCGATCGCGTGCTGTACAGCGCGGTGCACTATCCCGCCGACTACGGCTTCATCCCGCGCACGTTCTGCGACGACGGCGATCCGCTCGACGCGCTGGTGCTGGGCCAGGAGCCCGTCCACCCGCTGACGATCGTCCAGGCGCGCGCGATCGGCGTGATGCGGATGCGCGACGAGAAAGGGATCGACGACAAGATCGTCGCCGTCAGCGTCAAGGACCCTGCCTTCGCGCACTACATGGACAAGTCGCAGCTCCCCGCGCACCAGATGCGCGAAATTCAGCGCTTCTTCGAAGACTACAAGATCCTCGAGCACAAGCAGGTCGTGATCGAGGAGCTGCTCGGCCCGGCGGATGCGTTCCGGCTGATCGTCGACGCGCTTGGTCTATATCGTCAGCTGCGCAGGGGAGAGCTGCTGAAGGGATGACGGCTTGCCCACCGTAGCCGCGAAGCGGCGAAGGTGGGATGTTGGATGTTGGATGTGACGGGGCGGCCATGGAAGATATCGATCGGTTGATCGCAGAGCTGCATGCGACGGGCGAGCGCGCGCCGGCTGGGGCGAAGGAAGACACGGCTCGTCTGGAGCGCTGGCTTCGAATCGTGGCCGAGCAGGACGGGAGCGACCTGCTGCTCGTCGCGGGCGCGCCGCCGTCCGTCCGCATCCAGGGACGATTGCAGCCGCTCGCCGAAGGGCCGCTCGACGGCGTGGATATCGAGGAGGCCGTCCTGCCCGCGCTGCCCCCGCACGCGAAGCGCGCTTATCGCTCCGGTGGCATTGCCGATGGGTCGTTCCGCCTGTCGGGAGCGGGCCGCTTCCGCATCAACCTGCATCGGGAACGCGGCCACGCCGCGGCCGCCGTCCGCGCGTTGCCCCGCGCGATTCCGACGCTGCCCACGCTCGGTCTGCCGGCGTCGATCGGGCAGCTTGCGAATCTTCCGCGCGGACTCGTCCTGATCGGCGGCGCGACCGGTTCCGGAAAGACGACGACGCTGGCGGCGCTCGTCGATCAGATCAACCGCCACACGCGGCGCCACATCGTCACGATCGAAGATCCGATCGAGTACGAACACGCGCATCAGGCCAGCCTCGTCGAGCAGGTGGAGATCGGCGTGGACGCGCCCGATTTTCCGACCGCGCTGCGCGCGGCGCTCCGCCAGGCGCCCGACGTGATCGTGATCGGCGAGATGCGGGATCCCGAGACGATGCGGATCGCGCTGGCCGCGGCGGAAACGGGGCACCTGGTGCTGTCGACGCTTCACACGACGGACGCGGCGTCCACCGTCGCGCGCATCGCGGATTCGTTTCCGGCCGAACGGCAGAACACGATCCGGCAGGAGCTCGCGATGGCTCTGGCGGCCGTCATGACGCAGATGCTCCTGCCGCGTTCCGGCGGCGGCCTGGTGCCGGCTGCCGAATTGCTGATGGTCGGCTACGGTGCGCGGCAGCACATTCGCAAGAACGCGCTGCAGCACCTTCAGCAGGAAATGACGATCACCCGGCGAGCCGGCTCGTTCACGCTGGAGGAGTCGCTCGCGCAGCTGGTCAGGGACGGCGTCGTCCACCGCGACGACGCGCACGCCCGCGCCGCGCACCCGGACGAATTCGCGCAACTGCTTGCGCGCTAGAATTTCGCGTCTCGAGCCTCGCTCCTCGAACCTCGCCCTTTACAGCGTCCTTCCGATCCGATCCTGCAGCTTCTCGCGGTAGCCGCGGCTCAGCGTCAGCCGCGTGCCGTTCTGGAGAAACACGACGAACTCGCCGTTGAACCACGGCTGCAGCTCGCGGACGCGCTCCATGTTCACGATGTGACAGCGGTGGATCCGGAAGAAGACGTCGGGGTCGAGCCGCTGTTCGACGGCCGTCATCGTTTCGCGGAAGAGATGCGTATCGGTCCCGACGTGCAGCCGGACGTAGTTGCCGGCCGCCTCGATCCAGTCGATCTCCTCGGTCCGCACGAAGAAGACGCGCCCGCCCGATTTGACGACGAAGCGATCCTGGTGCGCGCCGGCGGGGCGGAGGTCCTTCACCAGCGCCAGCAGCCGCCGCTCGATCTCCCCGCGGCTGTTCCGCTCGATGTGCTGCCGGGCACGGCCGAGCGACTGCCGGAACCGCTCGCGGTCGAACGGCTTCAGCAGGTAGTCGAGGGCGTGGACGTCGAACGCCTTCAACGCGTAGCGATCGTACGCCGTGACGAAGATGACGCACGGCATCCGTTCGGCGCCGATCGCGTCGATGACGTCGAATCCCGTGCCCCTCGGCATCTGCACGTCCAGAAACACGAGATCCGGCGACAGCTTCTGAATCGCGGCCACCGCGCTCGGCACGTCGTGCGCTTCGCCGGCGAGCTCGAAGCCGCGCTCGTGCTCGAGCAGCGTCCGCAGCCGTTCGCGGGCGAGCGGCTCGTCATCGACGATCAGGACGCGCGTCGGGGGCAGGGGCTGGGCAGTCATGCGACCCGTGAGGCTGTCGCGTCTTCCGACGCGGGCCGCTGAAATGGAATGTCGATCCGGACGGCGAGCCCGCCGTGGCCGGTCGTGAACTCGAGCCGATGCGCCACGCCGTAGAGGCACTCGAGACGCGCGCGGGTATTCGACAGGCCGACGCCCGTGCGCAGCGCGTTGAGCGCGCCGCCGGTGAGGCCAGGCCCGTTGTCGCGGACCTCCATGCGGAGCATGTCCCCCTCGCGCAGCGTCCGGACTTCGATGAGCCCGTCGGCCGAGCGCGGCGCGATGCCGTGCTTGATCGCGTTCTCGACGAGCGGCTGCAGGATCATGTGGGGCACGTCGGCGTCGAGCGTCTCGGGGTCCACGTCGAAGCGAACCGTGAGACGATCCTGGAACCGCGTCTGTTCAATTTCCAGGTACTTCTCGAGGAACTCGAGTTCCTCCTTGAGCGGCACGCGGCCTTCGCCCTGCCGATCGAACGTCAGGCGCAGCAGATCGCTTAGCCGGCTGATCATGCGGTCGGCGGCTTCCGGGTCGCGGTGGACCAGCGTCGAGATCGCGTGCAGCGTGTTGAAGAGGAAGTGCGGGTGCAGCTCCGCTTCGAGCGTCTTCAGCCGCGCCTCCACGAGCCGCGTCTCGAGCTGCGCTTCCTTCAGCTTGCGCCGCTGCGAATCCTGTTGATACGTCGCCGCGTGGCTGAGGCCGACGATCGCGCCGTACGTCATCAGCGCCCAGTCGAGATAGGTGAGGTACTGCCGCTGGACGTACGAGAACCACGGCAGGCTCGGCATCTTGCCGCCGCCATCCCACAAGACCGCCCGCGCGCCGATGATCGCGGCCGTGCAGGCCATCGAGAAGCCGATGCCGAACAGCAGGTGCAGGCCGAGCCGCCGGACGCGGCGTCCGGACTCGACGGGAAAGCGCTGCGCCAGCGAGACGACGACGGGCACGAGCAGCGCCGGAGCGTACCAGTAGACAAAGTTCAGGAACGCGAGCTTGACGATCGATTCCGGCGGCATGCCCGGCCGCGAGACCAGGACCGACAGCCGGTATGCCTGAAGCGTGGAAAACAGGCTGAGCGCCGTCGCCACGCCGAAGACCCAGCGGGCCGGCGGCTTCCAGGCCGATGTCATGGCCGCCACTATCGGTCCGCGGCCGGCACGGCGTCAAGCGCCCCGGCGCTCGTCACCGGCAAGGTGGGATTCGTCACGCCGGACGGGGCGTCAGTCCCCGTCGACCGCCAGCACGATCAGCGTCGCGTCGTCCTGGAAGTGTCCGGCGGCGAAGGCGGCGGCGGCCTCGTGCAGGTGACGCAGCACACCGGCGGCAGGCTGCCGATGCTGTTCCACCGCCGCGGCCAGCAGGCGCTCGTCGCCGAATTCCTCGTCGGCCTCGCTGCGGGCTTCGATGATGCCGTCGGTGAACAACACGAGCCGGTCGCCTGGGCCCAGCACGACCTGCGCCTGTTCGTACGTCGCGTTCGGGAAGACGCCGAGCACCGGTCCGCCCGAGTCGAGGCGCTCGATCGCGCCATCCGCGCGCACGAGCATCGGCGGATGGTGGCCGGCGTTCGCATACGACAACGTGCGCGTGGGGGCATCCAGCACGCAGTAGAAGAAACTGATGAAGCGTCCCTCGGCGATGTGCCCGGAGAGGATGTGGTTCACCTGCGCGCAGACGGTCGCCGGATCGGCGGCGTCCAGCGCGAACGCACGCACGGACGCCTGCAGGTTCGACATGAGCAGCGCCGCGGGGATCCCCTTGCCGACGACGTCCGCGATCGTGAGCGCGAGGCGGCCGGAGGCCAGCGGGATCGCGTCATAGCAGTCGCCGCCGACGCCCGAGGCCGACTGCCAGAGCGCGGCGAGCTCGAAGCCGTCCACCTGCGGCAGTTCCTCCGGCAGCAGGCGACGCTGAATGCGGCGCGCGTCGACCATCTCGCGCGCTTCGGTTTCACGGCGGCGCCGCCGCGCGCGCCCTTCCTCGATTTCGTGGCGCAGCATCGCGACGAGCTGACGATTGTCCCAGGGCTTCTGGACGAAGTCCCGGACACCGCGGCGCATCGCCTCGACCGCGAGATCGACGCTGCCCCAGCCGGTCATCGCGACGACGGGCAGCAGGCCGTCGAGCTCCTGCACGCGCGAGAGCAGATCGATCCCCTCACGTCCGGAGGTCGTGTCCCCCGTGTAGTTCAGATCCATCAGGAGCAGATCGAATCGGTTCGACTGCACCGCCGCCAGCACCGCTTCGGGGGAGGCCGCGGTCTCGACCTCGAGACCGTCCTCCGCCTTGAGCAGCAGCTTCAGGGCGTGGAGGAGGTCGGGCTGATCGTCAGCGATCAGGATGCGGGAGGCGTCGCACATGACGGGCATTCAGGCGGCGCTCGACTCCAAAGGGCGTACCACGAACAATTAGACGGGAAAAGCCCGAAAAGGTGCACCGCAAGGAGACTTGGCGCCCCTACGCCTGTCCGGTTCCGAACACCCCGGTTCCTGGTCCGAACACACACGTCCTTCTGTGTTCTTCCGCGTTCTTCCGTGGCCTTTTCCGTGTTTTTCTGTGTTCTTCTGAGGCTGTTTTTCCGCGGCTCTCATGTCGAACGTCGGTGGCACCGATAGTGGGGGCGCATGATCTGGTTCTTCGAACGGGAAGAGGCCCGGCTGCACTACGAGATCCGGCGCCCGACGGACGGCAACGACTACGAGCTCGTCATCACCCGGCCGGACGGACGGCAGGACGTCGAGCGGTTCGACGATCCGCGTGCGGTGATGGAGCGGTCGCTGCGGCTGCAGCGGGCGTTGATGTCGGAAGGCTGGCAGCCGCCGCGCGTCAGGGGCCAGGCGCGGACCCCGGCCGTCGAAAAGCACAAAAGAGCCCGGGCGGTCGCGTCGCGCTAGTGGCGCCTCAGTTGCGATCGGTTCCGCCGGCTCTCGCGCGGCGGATCCGGATCTCGCCGTCGAACGATTCGAGCGACACATCCGCGGCGCCGCTGCCCAGCGTGAGCGTGACCGCGCGGCCGCGCTCCAACCCTCCCCTCGATCCCTGGACCGGCACATCCGTCATCAGCTCGCCGTTGTACGTGCGGACCGTGAACGTCGCGTTGGTGCCGTCGGGCAGCGTGAGCAGCAGATCGCCGTTGTGGCTGGTGAACTCGTAGCGGCCACTCGCGACGAGCGTTCCGTTGTACGTGATATCGCCGTTCACGGTGGAGACCGTCGCGCTCGACGCCCGCATGCCCGAGAGCGTAACGGGGCCGTTGATCGATTCGGCGACGATCTCGCCGCTCGTCCCGCTCATGCGCACCCCTTCGTTGACGCTGCTCACGTCGAGACGTCCGCTGGCGTTCTCCACGCTGACGCGTCCCTCGACGGACCTGACGAAGAGGGCGCCGCGGCTTCCCTTGACGGTGACGTCGCCGCGCACGGTTTCGACGCTCACCTCCGCCTGGATGCCGTCGACCGTGGCGAACTCGTAGGTGCCGGTAATCTTGACCGGCATCCACGCGGGGGCGCTGATGTCGTAGTCGACCGATGCGGGGCCCATGCTGCTGTCGGCGGTCACGCTGACGCCGGAGGCGACGGTCTGGACGTTCACTTTCGTGCGGGCGCGATGGCGCGCCTGCACGCGCACGGCGTCGCGGTCCCACGCGTGCACGACGACCTCGCCGGCGAAGTCGTCCACGGTGAGACGCGCGCCGCGCTGCACGGCGACGGTCTCGTCGGTCTGCGGCGGCCGCGCCGGTGCCTGCGCGAGGGCGAGCGACACGGCCAGGGTCATCGCGATCATCTGTCTATCCCTTCGGGGCGGCGAGGGCCGCCATCCGCCGCAGCAGCGTCAGCTTCCGCTGGCGTGCCGCCGCGAGATGCGTATGGAGGTACACGTTCGCCGGATCCGAGGCGAGCGCGCGGCGCGAGTCGGCGATCGCCGCATCGATCGCGGACAGGTTGGCCTCGAGGACGCGGACCGTCTGCGGGTCGAGCCGTGAACGGCCGGCCGCCAGCACCTGCTGCAGATCCGCGATCGCGGCATCGTAGTGCGGATCGACGAGCGCGGCCGGCGCCGCGGCGGCCGGTGACACCGCGGTCGCGCCGACCGGCGGCAGCGACGTCGCGCGCCCGCCGTACTGCGAGAGCCACACGGCCCCGCCCGAGAGCACCATCAGCGCCAGTCCCGCGGCGACGAGCTGCGGCAGCGTGAACGAGATGCGCCGGGCCGCGCGCGGCCGCATCGGCCGGACGTCCGCGCCGCCGTCGATCCTGATGCGCGCCTCGACGCCGCGCCACAGATCGCGCGCGGGGGGCGCCGGCGACAGCGCGCGGGCCGCTGCGGCCACGCGCTGCAGCTCGTCGAGGGTCGCGCGGCAGTCGGCGCACGTCGCCAGGTGGGCCGCGACGTCCGCCCGCTCGGCCGCGCTCAGCTCATCGTCCAGATATTCCGAAAGACGATCCGTCCATTCGTCGTGCATACGTCTCCGTCAGCGGAGGTGGCGCCGCAGCATCATGCGCGCGCGGTGGAGCTGCGCCTTCGACGTGCCCGCGGAAATGCCGAGGAGCGTCGCGATCTCGTGGTGCTTGTAGCCTTCGACGTCGTGCAGCACGAAAATCTCGCGCGCGCCGTCCGGCAGCCGCATCAGCGCGTTCTCCAGATCCAGCGGCACATCCCGCGCGCGCGGCGGCGACGCCAGCGTCTCGAAGATCGCTTCGCCGTCGTGCAGCCGCTGCCGCCGGGCGCGTTCGGTCCGGAACCGTTCGATGACGACGTTGACGGCGAGGCGGTGAATCCACGTGCCGAAGGCGGAGTCGCCGCGAAACGTCGAGAGCTTCTGCCAGACGCGGACGAAGACGTCCTGCGTCAACTCGTCAGCGTCGCGGCCGCCCGTCATGCGCCGGACGAGGCTGTGGACGCGCGGCAGGTGCGTGCGGTAGAGCGCCTCGAACGCGCGGACATCCCCCGCCGCGGCACGCGCCACGTCGGTCTGGTCTTCCAGCGCCGGAACTGGCTCCAGCCGGACTCCTTTCCCCGCATCACGTTGGACGGACGCGCCGCCCCGAAAGGTTGGAATCGCCGGGCTACCGGAGGACGTCGTACGGGTCGATCGGCGCCCCCTCCCACCAGTGCCGGTCCGGGCCCAGCCGGAAGATCGCGAAGTGCAGATGCGGCGTGTGCTCCGGCGCGTTGCCTGTCGTGCCGACGAACCCGATCACCTGTCCGCGTTCCACGCGCGCTCCCTCGCGCAGGCCGTCAGCGTACCGCTGGAGATGCGCGTAGAAGTAACAATAGCGGCCCGACGGATCGAACTGATAGATGGAGATGCCGCCGGCGCGGCTCTCGGCCAGCTTCGCGACGCGTCCGTCTTCCACCGCGAGCACGGGGGTATTGCGCGGCGCGAGGATGTCCATCGCTTCGTGCTCGCGGTTCGAGTCGCGCGCGTCGTGAAACGATCGGACGAGCTGATCGGACGACACGCCCTGCACCGGAATCAGGAGATCGCGATCCGCGAGCGCCGCCGCATTCGGATCCGCGATCGTCGGGCCGGCCGAGGCGACGCCCGCCGTGCCCCTCGGCGGTGGCGTGACCGCCTCCCCGCGGCGGAATTCCAGCGGCTTCGCCCGCGCGTCCGGTTCAGGCGGACCGCCGCGCCCGAGCAGGCTGTCGTACCGCACGAGGATGAACGCGGTCAGCAGGACGCCCATCGCGAAGCCGAACAATCCCACCGCGAGCAGCAGCCGCAGCTCGGGACGGTTCAGGCGCGCGATCGCCAGCCTCACGAGACCTCCGTCGTCCTCCGGTCGACGCCGTGGCGGCGCTCCGCAGCCGGGTGCGGCCCGAGCTCGATGACGCGGAACGGCCGCTCGGGAGACAGCTCGCGCATCAACGAGACCGACACATTGAAGACGGGGACGCCGTTCCGCGTGCGTCCCTCGGGACGGCCGTGGTGCGCGTGGCCATGAAACACCGCGCTGACGGGAAAGCGCGTAATGGGATCCTCGAGGCGGCTGCATCCGAGAAACGCATACACCTCCGGCGGCTCTCCTTCGACGGTCGCCTGGATGGGCGAGTAGTGCAGCACCGCGATCAGGCGATCGGTGCGCAGCCGCGCGAGCGCGGATTCGAGCTTCAACGCTTCGTCGATGGCCTCGCGCACGAACGCCTTGATGATCGGTTCACCCCAGGGCCCGAGCGCGCGGCGGCCGAACCCGCCGCAGAACCCCTTCACGCCCGCGAAACCGACGCCCATGATCTCCGTCGTGTCGCCGTCGAGCGGGATGACGCCGGCGTCGGAGAGGATGTGGCGGATGTCCGCTTCCTGCCCGGACTCGTAGTCGTGGTTGCCGAGCACTGCGACGGTCGGCATCTTCACCGACGCAATCTCGCGGCACAGCGCGCGCGCTTCCTCCGCGAGCCCGTAGTCGGTGAGGTCGCCGGCCAGCACGAGGATATCCGCCGCTTCGCTGATCTGCGCAAACAGCGGCTGGAGCGTGCCCGGCGACGTCGTACGGCTGAAGTGGAGGTCGCTGACGGCGGCGACGCGGACGAACTCCTTGGTCGGCATATCGCTCAGATGAGCAAAGCGTATACCGCGACCGCCGCGAAGCGGCGAAGGAGGGAGGTCGGATGTGACGGTCCAGCTGGAAGCTGGAGGCTGGAGGCTGGAAGCTGGCAGCTATTCCGAGGCGATTTCTCT
>DASSOM010000366.1:0-8330 GCA_035700625.1 Vicinamibacterales bacterium | reverse complement strand
GTCATCTTGATCGAGCGCCCGGGCTCGGACGAGGGGCTCTATCTTTCCCGCGCGCTGTCGATTGGTGAGGCGCCACGGATCGATCTGGTGCGCCGGACGCCGGATTCGTTTTCCGACGCGGACGCGTCGAACGCACCGGTCATCGTCGTGGACGACGTCGCGATTCGCGAGGCGATGGCGCGCCGGTTGAGCGCGTTCGTGCGCGCGGGCGGCGGGCTGCTCGCGATCGCCGGGCCGAACGCCGGGTGGCCGGACGGCACCGACATCCTGCCGCCGCTCGGGGCCGAGCCGGTCGATCACCGCACCGGGCCGGCCGCGCGGCTCGGCACGCTCGAGTACGGGCATGCGGTCTTCGATCTCTTCCGCGCGCCGCGCAGCGGCGACTTCACCGTGGCGAGATTTTATGAATACCGGCAGCTGAATCCCGCGAGTGCGCGCGTGCTCGCCCGGTTCGACGATGGAGGCGCGGCGCTGGTGGAGAGGACCGCGGGCCGCGGCCGCGTGCTCGTGTGGTCGTCCGGGATGGATCTCGCGTGGAACGACTTCGCGCTGAAGCCCGTGTTCCTGCCGTTCCTGCACACGATGGTGCGGTACCTGGCCGACTATCGCGAGCCCGCGCCGTATCTGTCGGTCGGTCAGGTCTTCCAGGCGCCGCCGGACGAGGCGCAAAAGCGCGATCGGATCGTGCTGTCCCCTGATGGGGCGCGCGCACCGCTGCCGGCGTCGCACGCGTTCGCGCTGCGCGAGCAGGGCTTCTACGAAGTGCGCGGCGCGACGGCCGCCGGCGCGGACGAGGTGGTCGCCAGCAACGTCGATCTGAGGGAATCGGATCTCTCGGCGATGGATCCGCGCGAACTGGCGGCCGCCGTTTCGCGCCGGCCGACGAGCGGGCTGGCGGACCTGACGCCGCAGGATCGGGCCGAGGCGCGGGAGCGGTCGCAGCGGCTCTGGTGGTATCTGCTGCTCGCGGGTGTCATGCTGCTGGGGGCGGAGACGCTGGTATCGAATCACATCAAACGCATGAGACAGGCTTGAGGCGCGCGATGGACAACAACGCCCTTCTCGAACTCATCGGCGACGTGCGGCGGCGCTGGCGGCTGAAGCTGCTGCTGCGCGGTGTGGCGCTGGCCGCGTGTCTGGGGGCGGCGGCCCTGCTGCTGGCCTCCTACGGGCTCGAGTGGCGCCGCTTCTCGCCGGGCGCCATTCTCGGCGCGCGCATCGCCATCTTCGTCGTGTTCGCGGCGCTCGCGTGGCTCGCGATCGCGCGGCCGCTGCTGCGGCGCGTCACCGACGAGCAGGTCGCGATGTACCTCGAGGAACACGAGCCGTCGCTCGAGGCGACGCTCGTGAGCGCCATCGAGATGGAGCGGACCGGCACGTCGAGTCAGGCGTCGCGCGCGCTCGTGCGGCGGCTGATCGAGCATGCGATCGAGAAGGCCCGCGCCGTCGAGGACGGCCGCGGCATCGAGCGGCAGCAGATCCGACGCTACTCGGGCGTGCTGACCGCAGCCTTTGCTGGCGCGCTCGCGCTGTTCGTCCTCGGTCCCGCGTACCTGCGCCACGGCCTCTCCGCGCTGCTCGTCGTCTCGCGCAGCGTCGAGGCGGCGGCACCGTATCGCATCGAGGTGACACCGGGGGCAACCACCATCGCGAAGGGGGCGGATCAGCCTGTCGCCGCGAAGCTCGTGGGCTTCGACGCCGACGGGGCATCGCTCATGGTCCGGTCGTCCGCGACGGCGGCGTTCGAGCGGCTGCCGCTCGTCCGCGGCGAGGACGGCCGCTACACGGGCATGCTCTTCGACGTGAAGGCGCCGATGGACTACTTCGTCGAGGCGGCGGGCGTCCGCTCGCCGGTGTTCGCGCTGAAGGTCGCCGAGATGCCGTATGTCGAACGGCTCGAGCTCGAGTACCATTTTCCGGCGTACACGGGGCTCGAACCGCGGCGCATCGAAGACGGCGGCGACATCGCGGTGCTGAAGGGCACCGAGATCCGCGTGCGGGCCGTCCCGACGATGAAGTCGAACGGCGGGCAGGTCGTCATCGACGACAAGCCGGGCGCGGGATTGACCGCGCAGCCGGACGGCGCCCTCACCGGGACGTTCACCGCGGATCACGACGGGTTCTACCGGATCGAGCTGGACGCGCCGAACGGCATGCGCGTGTCGGGTTCACCTCAGTACACGATCGACGCGCTCGACGATCAGGCGCCGACCGTCACGTTTACGAAGCCGGGGCGCGACTCGTCCGCCTCGCCGATCGAGGAAGTCTTCGTCGAGGCGCGGGGCACGGACGACTTCGGCGTCGGACGGCTCGACCTGGTGTATTCCGTCAACGGCGGCGCGGAAAAGACGGTGGCGCTCTTCAGAGGGAAGACGCCGCGCAACGACGTCACGGCGGGGCACACGTTCTATCTCGAGGAACTCGACGTGCAGCCGGGGGACTCGGTCTCGTACTACGCCCGCGTGGCCGACAACGACGCGGTCGCCGGGCCGAAGCGCGGCACCAGCGATCTGTTCTTCATCCGCGTGCGTCCGCTCGAGAAGGACTTCCGGCGCGCGCAGTCGCAGGCGGGCGGCGGCGGCGGGGCGGGCATGCAGGTCGGCGCGCTCTCGGAACAGCAGCGGCGCATCATCTCGGCCACATTCAACGTCCAGCGCGATCGGAAGAGCATGAGCGCGGATCGGCTGCGCGAGAGCACCACGGTCGTCGCGCTGTCGCAGGGCAAGCTGCGCGAACAGGTCGAGGAGCTGGCAAAGAAGATGAACGAGCGGCTCGGCAGCGCCGACTCGCCGTTCCGCACGATCGCGGAGCTGCTGCCGAAGGCGGCCGCCGAGATGCGTGCGGCGGAGAAGAAGCTGCAGGCAAAGGATCCCGACGGCGCGCTTGCGCCGGAGCAGCGCGCGCTGCAGCACCTGCAGAAAGCGGAAGAGCAATACGAGCTGCAGGTGAGCGTCAGCCGCGGCGGCGGAGGGGGCGGGCAGAGCGACAACGCGATGGCCGAGGACCTCGCCGATCTGTTCGAGCTCGAACTGGACCGCATGGCGAACCAGTACGAGACGGCGCAGCGCGCCGGTGCACAGGATCGCAATCAGCAGCTCGACGAACTCGCGGAGAAGCTCAAGGAGCTGGCACGCCGGCAGGAGCAGGAGGCCGAGCGGCAGCGGCGCCAGGCGGCAGCCGGGCAGGGCAGCGGCGGCGGCGCGCAGCAGCGCGCGCTGGCGGAGCAGGCCGAGGAAGCGGCGCGACGGCTCGAGCGGCTCGCGCGCGAGGAGAACCGGCCCGAGCTGATGGACTCGGCGCGGGCGCTGCAGCGCGCGGCCGAAGCCATGCGGCGCGCGGCGGCCACCGGTGATCCAAGCGCGGCGGCGCAGGCGTCGGCGGCGATGGAGCGCCTGCAGGAGGCGTCGCGTCGGCTGCAGCAGGCGCAGTCGGCGCGCGGCGAGCAGGATATCCAGGACGCGCAGCGCCGGGCCGACGAGATCGCGCGTGAGCAGCAGGACGTGGCCGGCGAGGCACAGCGGCTGGATCCGTCGTCATCGTCGGGGCAGCAGAAGGCGGAGCAGCTCGCCGAGCGCAAGGAAGCGCTCGCGTCGAAGGTGGACGATCTCGAGCGGCAGATCGATCGGACGGCCGCCGCGCTGCAGAATACCGAGAAGCAGGCCGCGAGCAAAATGACGGAGGCCGCCAACGGCATCCGCGACAGTCGCCTGCGCGACAAGATCCGCTACTCGAAGAACTTCCTCAACGGCGCGGCGTCATCCGAGTACGCGCGCGCGCTCGACAAGGACATCGGCAGCAACATCGACGCGCTGCGCCAGCGGCTTGGCGACGCCGCCTCGGCGTACGGCAACTCGCGGCCGGACGCGATGACGCAGGCGCTCGAGCGCGCGCAGCGCCTTGCGCGGGGGATGGATTCGCTCGAGCAGCGCATGAACGAGCGGCTCGGCCGGGACGGGCGCGGCAGCGATCGCCAGAACGCGCAGGGACAGCAGCAGGGATCGCAGCAGGATCAACGGGGGCAGTCGGGCCAGCAGGGACAGTCCGGACAGCAAGGACAGTCCGGACAGCCAGGACAATCCGGCCAACAGGGACAATCCGGCCAGCAGGCACAGTCCGGCCAGCAGGGCCAGCAGGGGCAGCAGGGGCGCGGCGGCAACGGTGGTCGCAACACTGGTGAGCCGACGCAGGGCGGTCGCGGCGGCCAGGGAGACACGATGGGCGGCATGATGCGCCCGAATCCCGGCGGCGACGGCGACGCGCGCCCCGGACGTCTGTCGTCCGACGACATCCGGCAGTTCCGCGGCGAGGCGCGCCAGTGGGCCGCCGAGGCGGAGCAGCTCCGCCGCATGCTGCGCAACCAGAAGATGGATCCGAAGACGCTCGACGAGGTGCTGCGCGGCCTGCGCGTCCTCGAAGCGGACGAGATCTACCGCAAGCCCGCCGACCTCGCGCAGCTCCAGGCCTCGGTCGCCGACAGCATGAAGCGGTTCGAGTACGAGCTGCGCCGGAGAATCGACGGGAATGCCAACGACGTGTTCCTCTCGAATACCGACGAGGTTCCCGAGGCGTACCGCAAGCTGGTCGAGCAGTACTACCGCGCCCTGGCTAAGGGAGGGCGCTAGCGCACAACCAGCTTCCCGATCCGTCCCCCATCCCCCGTCGCGTACGCGACCGAGCCGTCCGGCGCGAAGGAGATCGCGTCGTATCCAGGGCCGGCGATCGCGGTCCACGTGCGGCCGTTGTCGTGCGACACGTCGGCGCCTGAGGGGCCGACGGCGACGACGTCGGTCCGCGACCGCGGCACGTACGCCACCGCCGAGCGGAACCCGCCGAGCCCCTTCACCGCCGTCCACGTCCTGCCGCCGTCCTCGGTGATGGCGGCGCTGCCGGTGGCGTCCCCTTCCTTGCGATAGTCGCCGCCGACGACGATGCCCCGCTTCGGGTCGCGGAACGCGATCGAGAAGATCCCCGCCGACGCGCCCGCGGCGAGCGGCGTGTCGGCGATCGTCCACGTCCGGCCGGCGTCCGCCGAGTGCAGCACGCGCGCGGTCTTCGCGGCGCCCGTGCCGATCCAGATGGCGTCGCCGAGCACCGCGATGTTCGAGCCGCTCGCCGCGAACGCGCCTTCGCCCGGCAGCGCGGGGGGCAGCGCCTTGGCCGGGACCCGCGACCACACGGCGCCGCCGTCCGTCGTCCGGACGATGACGAACTGCCCGTCGACCGAATCGCCAATCGCCAGGCCGCGGCGCGCGTCGCGGAACGTCATCGCGTCGAAGAAGCCCTTCGGGTCCGTATTGCCGAACTGCAGCGTCCAGTGCGCGCCGCCGTCCGACGTCCTGTAGATCCGCGACGCGGCGCCAGATCCGATGCTGAGGACGTACGCGACGCGGCTGCTGATCGCATCGACGTCGCGGAAGTCGAGCGCCTGCGTCCCCGGAATCGGCCGCGGCGTCCACGTCGCGCCGCCGTTCGTCGTGCGCAGGATCGTGCCGTTCGCCCCGGTCGCCCACGCGACGCTGGCGCTGGCCGCGCTGACGCCGCGCAGCCGGACCGTGACACCGCTCTTGAGCGGCGTCCACTCGAGGGCGGGCGGCGGCGCGGCCGCGAAGGCCGTGACGAGGGCGACGACGGGAAGCACGCGCATCGAGTGATTGTACTCAGGGCTGACATCTGCGCAGGCTCTCCGCCCGGCAGTGTTAGCATCCCGCCATGATTCCTGCGCTTCTCGTCTGCCTCGCGTGCATGCAACAGCCCGATCCCGCGCTGCGCCATCCCGACTCGCCGGCGATGCACGAGCGCGCGCCGGACACGTTTCAAGTGACGCTCGAGACGAGCAAGGGCACGGTGGCGATCGAGGTGCACCGCGACTGGGCGCCGCACGGCGCGGATCGCTTCTACAACCTCGTGCGCCACGGGTTCTATGACGGCGCGCGCTTCTTCCGCATTCGTCCAGGAACCTGGGTGCAGTTCGGCATCAACGGCGATCCGGCGATTGCGTCGCTCTGGCGGACGCAGACGATCCCGGACGATCCCTGGCACGGCATCTCGAACGATCGCGGCACGATCGCGTACGCGTTCAAGGATCCGAACGGCCGCACGACGCAGGTCTTCATCAACCTGAAGGACAACTCCGCGACCCACGATAAGGAACCGTTCGTGCCGTTCGGCCGCGTCGTCCGGGGCATGGACGTGCTCGATGCGCTCTACGCGGAGTACGGCGAGAAGGCGGGCGGCGGGATTCGGGCGGGGAAGCAGGATCCGGTGTTCGCCGGCGGCAACGCCTATCTCGAGCGCAACTTCCCGAAGCTCGATTACATCGTCCGGGCGGAGATAGTGCGATAGCCGGAGGGCCTTCGGGTCACGTGGGGCGGCCGGCCGCAGCCCGGCGTGCCCCTGCGTCAAGGAGGGGGACTGTGGATGGCCGCTTGACGCGGAAACAAAGACGGCGGTAATGTGGTCACATGAGTGACCACAAGATCCGTCGAGGGAGCCGTGGACGGAAGACGGTCGGCATCCGCGAGCTGAAGGCCAACGCCGCCGGCATCGTGCGCCACGTCCGGGAGGCACACGCATCGTACGTGGTCACCCATCGCGGCCGGCCTGTCGGGGTCATTCTGCCCGTTGATGGCGAAAACGAGCGGATGGAGGCGTCAGAGCCGGTCGACCCGTCGGCTGCGTGGCGGGCGTTCCTGAACGCCGGCAGGCGTCTGGAACCGAAATTCCGGCGGGGCGCCAGCGGCGTGCGGGCGCTGTCGGACATGCGCCGGTGAGATGACCGCCAGACGCCGCACCCCTCCCCGGCAACGGGCGCGCTACTCAGTCCCGACCCGCTACACCGTCGACGCCAGTGTGTTCGTGAACGCGTTCAACCCGCACGAGGACGGGCATGCGGCGAGCCTCGCGATCATCGCCGCGATTCAGGAGCGCGGCGACCCGGTGATCGTGCCAGCGTTGGTCGTCACCGAGGTTGCCGCCGCAGTGGCGCGAAGTACCGATGACACCGACGGTGCGATCGCGTATGCGAACGCGGCGGCCGCCCTGCCGCATCTCACGCTCGTGTCATTGACGCCGGCGGTCGCCCGTCAGGCGGCCGAACTCGCGTCTGCGCATCGCCTGCGCGGTGCTGATGCGATCTACCTGACGATTGCCAGGCGCTATGGCACGACGCTCGTGACGCGCGATGCGGAGCAGCGACGGCGCGGCGGCGCCGTGGTCCCCTGTCGAACGCCCGGCGAAGCGCTCGAGGACTAGTCTTACGCTTCGGCCTCCAACGGGGCGCCCGCGGAGGCGCGCTCGGCGCGTGCGGACAGCAGCATCATCACCGCCGCGTAGACGACGACGACGATCACCAGCCATCGGACCGCGTAGAGCGGCAGCGACTTGACGATGTAGGCGGCGATGAGCACGCCGGGGAGGCCGCCGAGCGTGAGGCCGATCGCCGCGCGGAAGCTGTAGGCGCGCTCGCGGATGAAGCGCAGGCTGCCGAACGGCATGAGGAACGCGCACGAGCCCATCATGATGGGGAACGCCGCCGTCGGGTTCATGCCGAGCAGGCTCACGAGAATCATGCAGGGGGCGTAGAGCCCGATCCCGAGCGTCATCAGCGCGCCGAGCACGAAGTTGCCGCCGATGGCGATGATGAACTTCACGCCGCGGACGCCGATCGCTTCGCCGCCGCCGGGGAACCAGTTGAGCTGCGTCATCAGCATCAGGAACGCGGCGCCGAGCAGCGCCAGCCCCATGCCGATCTGCACCTTCCGCTTCGACCAGCGCGCGACGACGCCCGCGCCGAGCCACGCGCCCAGCACGGCGGCAACGATCATCGAGACCAGCGTCAGGACGTCCACCGGGATGAACGCCATGTAGGCGAACGCTTCGAGGATCGTCGGCAGCGTGTGCCCGCTGTTCATCGTGCCGGGGATGATGCGATCCGGCACCATCCTGCCGAACTTGTAGATCGAGGTCGTCACGGCGAACGAGCCGATGCCGAGCGTGTCGAGGAAGTCGGTGAGGAAGCCCGTGCCGATCAGCTTCGCGTCGGGCATCCGGATGTCGGTCGCCGGTGTGACGGTTGACGGCGGATTCCGGCGGATGCCCAGGACGATCTTCGTCCACGCCACGATGTAGCCGGCCGTGAGCACGCCGAGGGCGCCGAGCAGTCCGGTGATCGGATTGAAGTTCATGGAGGTTGAATCTCAGTTGTGCTGCTGCGTATTCGTCTTTGACGATGGCGTCAGCGGCGTGAGGCCCTTCGAGGCGGCATCGCGATTGAACGCCGGCAGTTCCGTCTGCATCAGGCGCGTGTAGTCCTCTTTCGCCGCCGCGAGATT
>DASSOM010000365.1:0-3082 GCA_035700625.1 Vicinamibacterales bacterium | reverse complement strand
GGCGGGCGCGCGGCTCGGCCCGCACGTCAACGCGTATACGTCGTTCGACGAAACCGTCTACATGCTCGACCTGCCCACGGATCGCGAAGGGCTCGTCGAGCGCGGGCTCGTCGCGCTGGCGGACTACGCGGGGGGCCTCACGCTGGATCCGAAGGAGATCGACAAGGAGCGCGGCGTCGTGATCGAGGAATGGCGCGGCGGGCTCGGCGCGTCCTCGCGCGTGCGCGACAAACAGATTCCGGTGCTCTATCCCGACTCGCTGTACGCGCGTCGGCTGCCGATCGGCAAGCCCGACGTTCTGCGGACGTTCACGCCTGCGCGGCTGCGCGCGTTCTACGACGCGTGGTACCGCCCGGAGCGGATGGCGGTGATCGCGGTCGGCGACATCGATCCGGCGCAGATGAAGACGCTGATCGAGAAGACGTTCGGGCCGTTGAAGGATCGCGCGCCCGCGCCGGAGCCGCCGGATGCGCGCGTGCCGCTCTCGGAGTCGCTGCGCATCAGCGTGGTCACCGATCCGGAGGTGACGCGGTCGTCCGTGTCGGTGGTGCGCCGGCGCCCGCGGCAGCCGGAGGACAAGGTGGCCGATTACCGCCGCGGGCTCGTCGAACGGTTCTTCGAGCAGATGCTCGGCGACCGGTTCGACGAACTCGCCCGCCGGCCGGACGCGAAGTTCCTCGGCGCGGGCGCCTACAGCGGATCGATGAGCCCGGACGTCGACTCGTTCGGCCTGGCGGCGTCCGTGCAGGACGGCGGGATTCTCGATGGGCTGTCGGCGGTCGTCATCGAAGCGAATCGCGCGCAGCAGTACGGGTTTGCCGCGACCGAGCTGGATCGGACGCGGAAGTGGATGCTCGCGTTCTACGAACGCGCGTACAACGAGCGCGACAAGACCGAGAGCGGCTCGTACGTGCAGGAATACCTGAACAACTTCCTCGAAGGGGAGCCGAGCCCCGGGATCGAGTACGAGTACGCGCTCGTGCAGCAGTTGATCCCGGGCATCACCAGCGACGAAGTGTCGGCGCTCGCGCGGCGTCTGCTCGCCGACGACGACCGTGCCGTGCTGGCGGTCGCGCCGCAGAAAGCAGGCCTGACCGCCCCCACGGAGGCGCAGGTGCGCACCACGCTGGCATCCGCCGAGAAGGTGGCGGTCACGCCATGGAAGGACACGACGGTGACGCGCCCGCTGATGGAGCACGTGCCGGAGCCGGCGAAGGTGACGGCCACGCGCGAGGTGCCCAGCGTCGGCGCGACCGTCGTCACGTTCGCGAACGGCGTCGAGGCCTGGCTGAAGCCGACCGATTTCAAGAATGATCAGATCCTGTTCACGCTCGTCGGGCCGGGCGGCACGTCGCTCGCGCCGCCGCCGGACTATCCCGAAGCGTCGCTGGCGGCCCCCTACATCGGGCTGTCCGGCGCGGGCGGCTTGAAGGCGCTCGATCTGCAGAAGATCCTGGCCGGCAAGCTCGCCGGCGCGTCGCCGTACATCGCGTCCTCATCGCAGGGAATCACGGGGTCGGCCGCGCCCGCGGACCTCGAGACGGCGCTGCAGTTGCTGTATCAGGAGTTCACCGCGCCCGGCGACGACCCGGAGGCGTTCGCGATGCTGCAGCGGCAGGGAGAAGCGGCACTGATCAACCGCGCGCAGAATCCGATGGCGGCGTTCAGCGACAAACTCGGCGAAGTGAACACGTCGAATCACTACACCGCGCGCCCGCTGACGGCCGAGCGCATCAAGACACTGGATCGCGCGAAGATGGTTGCGTTCTATCGCGACCGCTTCACGAACGCGGCCGACTTCACGCTGTTCGTCGTCGGCGCCTTCAAGACCGACGACATCGTCCCGCTGCTCGCGCGGTATGTCGGCACGCTCCCGTCGACCGGCAAGCCGACGTCGGCGTTCAAGGATCTCGGCATCCACTTTCCGTCGGAGGTCGTGAAGGCGACCGTCGAGAAGGGGAGCGAGCCGCGCAGCCAGACCGTCATGAGTTTTTTCGCGGATCCGCCGCCGGATCCCGTCGAGCAGGAGCGCGTGAACGCGGTCACCGAAGTGCTCGAGATCGCGCTCCGCGACATCCTGCGCGAGGACCTCGGGCAGACCTACACCGTGTCTGTCGGCCTGTCGGAGCCGCTGCCGCAGCGCGGCGCCGGCCACATCTCGATCAGCTTCGGGTCATCACCGGAGAATGTGTCGTCGATGACCGCGCGCGTGCTCGACGAGGTGCGGCGGCTGCAGACGGAAGGGCCGACGGAAGACCTCGTCAACCGCGCGAAAGCGTCCGCGCTGCGCGGCTACGAGACGGCGCTCAAGCAGAACGCCTACTGGCTGGCGCGGCTGCAGACGGTCCACCTGTTCGATCAGGACCCCGGGGTCATCGTCTCGCGGCGTGAGCGGATCGATGCCATCACGCCGGAGGTGGTCAAGGCAGCGATGAAGAAGTATCTCCCGCTCGAGCGGTATACCGTCGTGAGTCTGTTGCCGGGGCGGTGACGGGTCTGAATCGCGGATAGTGAATCCCGGATCCCTGATCACGAATCCCTCATCCCTGATCGTCGGATCTCTGATCCGTATCCCGGATCGCTGATCACGGATCGCCCCGGCCCAGCCCGTATTGATCGGCGGGTGATCGTGAGAGAGCGCGCGAACGAGCGGAGCGAGTGAGCCACGCGAGCGGAGCGGGGCATGGGGCCCCCGCGAGCGAGCGTGTGGGGGAGTTCGAGGGGCGAAGCCCCTCGGGTGATGAGGATCAGGCCGGATCGCTGATCACCGATCGCCCCGGCCCAGCCCGTATTGATCGGCGGGTGACCGTGAGAGAGCGCGCGAACGAGCGGAGCGAGTGAGCCACGCGAGCGGAGCGGGGCATGGGGCCCTCGCGAGCGAGCGTGTGGGGGAGTCCGAGGGGCGAAGCCCCTCGGGTGATGAGGATCAGCGATGAGGGATTCGTGATCAGGGATTCGTCCGTTAACAGTCGCCCATGTAGCCACGTCCTTCACCCACCATGTGGCGTGACCTGCAGTTCGCGGTCAGACTCGCCGGTGACGCCAGGACCCTCGCGGCCGCGACGGTCCTGACGCTCGCGCT
>DASSOM010000364.1:0-4689 GCA_035700625.1 Vicinamibacterales bacterium | reverse complement strand
GCCAGCTTCCAGCTTCAGGTGGTTCGGCGCGGGCGGGCCCGGCTCGTCCGCGCCTCTTCGGCGGCGACGGCGATCCGCGCGTCCACCACGCGGCAGCCGTGACCCGGTGCGAGTGCCATCACCGGATTCAAATCCAGCTCGAGAATCTCCGGAACGGCCGCCGCGAGCGAGGAGGTGCGCAGCAGCACGTCGCGCAGCGCGTCGAGATCGGCGCCTGACCGCCCTCGGTGTCCGAGCAGGAGCGGAAATCCGCGCACGTCGCGAATCAGATCGTCGGCGTCGCGATCGGTGAGCGGCGCCACGCGGAACCGGACGTCCCCGAGCGCCTCGACGTTGATGCCTCCCATCCCGAACGCGACGAGCGGTCCGAACGTCGGATCGTGCGTCACGCCGATCAGCGTTTCAATGCCGCCCGTGACCATCGGCTGAATCAGGATGCCGTCCACCGCGCCTTCGCCGGCGGCGGCCGTCACGCGGCTTACGATGTCCTCGAACGCTCGCCGCACCGCCTCCGCCGTCGTCAGATTCAGGCGGACGGCGCCGAGCTCGGTCTTGTGCGTGACGCGCGTGGAGGCGAGCTTTGCCGCGACGGGGAATCCGATCGCCTCGGCGAACGCGGCGGCCTCGTCCGCCGTCCGCGCCAGGCGGTGCGCCGCGACGGGGAAGCCGAACGCGCCGAGCACGTCCCAGACCTCCTGATCGTCGAGCCACGTGTCGCCGCGTGCGATCGCTGCACGGCAGATCTCGCGTGCCCGCTCCACGTCGAGATCGTCGAACGTGCGGAATATCCCGGCCGGCTGCGCCTGCCAGGCGGCGTAGGCGGCCCCCCGGCCGAGCGCCCGCGCCGCGTTCTCAGGAAACGCGTAGGTAGGAATGGTCTCGCGGCCGGCGCGAACGGGGCCGCGATCCCGCGAGTCGGAGAGGAGACACGCGAGCACCGGCTTGGCGGCAATGCCGCGCTCGCGTGCGGAGACGACTCCGGCCTGGATCTCCGACAGGACGGCGGCGGCCGTGTCTTCGTCGATCGGTGTGAAGACGACGATGAGCGAGTCGATCTCCGTGGCGCCAAGCATGGTCTCGACCGCGCCGCGGTAATCCTTCGGACCCGCCGACGCGATCATGTCGACCGGGTTGCCGACGCTGGCCGTCGGGGGCAGGAACGCGCGCAGGCGCGCCTGGGTTTCCGCCGCGAGCTCGGGCACCTGGAGTCCGGAGGCCTCGCACGCGTCCACCGCCAGAATGCCGGGGCCGCCGGCGTTCGTCACGATGCCGACGCGGGTGCCGGGCGGCGGCGGCTGCGCGTCGAGGCACGCGGCGACGTCGAACATCTCGTCGATCGTGTCGACGCGGATGACGCCCGTCTGCCGGAAGAGCGCGTCGACGGCGACGTCGCGCGCCGCGAGCGCTGCCGTATGGCTGCCCGCCGCGCGCGAGCCTGCCTTCGAGCGGCCCGCCTTCAACGCGACGATCGGCTTCGTCCGCGCGACGCGGCGCGCGATCCGCGCGAACCGCCGGGGATTGCCGAACGATTCGAGGTAGAGCAGGATGACGCGCGTCTGCGGGTCCAGCTCCCAGTACTCGAGCAGATCGTTGCTCGACACGTCGGCCTTGTTGCCGACGCTCACGAACGCCGAGAGCCCGATTTGCCGCGCGGCCGCGAGCCTCAGGATGGCGATCCCGAGCGCGCCGCTCTGCGACGAGAACGCGATGCCGCCGGCGGGTGGACAGACCGGCGAGAAGGACGCGTTCAGCCGGACCGCCGGATCCATGTTGAGCAGACCCATGCAGTTCGGCCCGATCATGCGCATGCCGTACGCGCGCACGCGCTCGGTCAGCGCGTTCTGGCGGGCGCGGCCTTCGGGGCCGATCTCCGCGAAGCCGGCGGTGATCACGACGAGCGAGCGGACCGAGGCGGCCGCGCAGTCGTCCACGGCGGCGAGCACCGCCTCGGCCGGCACCGCGACGATCGCGAGGTCGACGCCGGATGGCAGATCCCGCGCGGACGGGTAGGCCTGCAGTCCCGCGATCTCCGGCGCGTGCGGATTGACAGGGAGGATACGTCCCGCGAAACCGCCAGCCTGCAGGGCGCGCACCACGCGTCCGCCGATCCGGTGCGGATCGCGGGACGCTCCGATCACCGCGACGGCGCCTGGCATCAACAGCGGCCGGATGGATTCGGCGGTCGCACGCCGGCGGCGGCGCTCGGCCGCCGCGACCCCATCCACCGACGGCTGCAGCTGCAGCTCCAGCTCGACGACGCCGTCGCGCGTCGACGCGCGGATGTCGAAGCCCGAGTCGCGGAAGACTTCGCGCATCGGCGCATTGCCGGTCAGCATCGACGCGTGAAACGTCGCGAAGCCCGCACGCGCGGCGTGCGCGGCGAGCCGCTCCAGCAGCAGCGTGCCGATCCCCTTCCCCTGAAATCGCTCGTTCACGGCGAACGACGCTTCGGCGGCCCCGCTCGTCAGCGCGAAGTACGAGGCGACCGCGATCACCCGGACGTCCTCGCCGACGTGGCGCAGCGCGATGAGCGTGAAGGCCTGGCGCGGGTCGCTGGAATCCGCCAGTCGGTCGATGATGTCGCGCCCGGGTTGGCCGCTGCCGAGGAAGCGGTTCCGCCGGGCATCCGGTGAGAGATCGCGGAAGAAGCGCGCGATCTGCGCCGCGTCCTCCCGCGTCGTGGCGCGCACGCTCGCGACGGTGCCGTCGCGCAGGATCAGCCGCGAGCCGTCGTACTCATCTTCGGCGGGAGGGACCGGAGCCGCCGCGTGCGCGGACGCTGGTGGATGTTCTGGAGAATCGGCCATGTCGCAGGCCGCGGGCCGCTGAATATTTCCCGGTCACCGCGAACTATTCCGATCCTAGATCAGGCTGCCGTTCCGAACGTACATGCCGCGTGCGTTCAGCCGGAGAAAGCCCGTCGCCTGCAAATGCTCGAGCACCGCGTCGCAGACCGCGGCGTCGAGATTCCACATCCGCTGGACCTGGCGGTAGGTGAGCGAGAGCCCGGGACTTTCCTGATATTCCCCCTGGACGATCCGGATCCAGTCGTGAACCGTTGCGGCATCCGGAGCACACACAAACATTCAACACCTCGTTCGATCCGTGATCTCAGCAACGACCGTGCCGCGGTACGGCGTGTGCTCTCATGCCACGCGCCGGCCACGCGAATGGCTGGGGGAGGACGACATGATTGCGCTCGGCAAAATTCTCGTCGCGACGGATTTCGGACCGGCGGCGGACGCCGCGCTGGACTATGGACGCGCGCTGGCGCGCACGTTCGGCGGCTCGCTGCAGGTCCTGCACATCACCGAGGATCTCCTGTTCCGCATGACGGACGCCTACGGGTATGGGCTGCTGCCCACCGGCGCGCAGGAGGATCTCGAACGCGCCGCGCTGCGGCAGACCGAGGCGCTGCTGCGCGACGACGATCGCCGGGAGCTGCACGCGACGGCGGTGGTGTTCACCAGCGTCAACCCGGCGACCGCGATCGTCGATTACGCCCGCGTGCACGACGTGGACCTGATCGTCATGGGGACGCACGGTCGCGGCACGGTCACGCACTTCCTCATGGGCAGCGTCGCCGAACGCGTCGTGCGGACCGCCCCCTGTCCGGTGCTGACCGTCCGCGAGTCGCAGAAAGGATTCGTGCGGCCCGACGCGCTCGTGGCGGTCCTGCGCGAAGAGCGCGTGTAGCCCGGAACGTGCGCGCCGATGGAGCGCATGCAGCCGCCGGGGAATTTCCCGCCGTGCGCGGGAAAGTCCCCGGCCCCCCCTCGACCTTCCGCCATCCACTCCCGAAAAACCGCCGAAAACGCGAAGCTCGACGCGGCATGGCCGTTGCCCTACGAGGGGCGACACAAGCGAGGCCTTCATATGAACACGTCATCCAGGAATCGTTCGATCGTCGCCGCCGCACTCGCCGCCATCGTTCTCGTCATCCCGCTGGCGCGCCCGTCGGCGCAGCAGGCGCTCGCCGTCGATTCGGCGCGCGTCACCATCGCCGGCACCTCCAACGTTCACGAGTACACCGCCACGACGACCACCGTCCGCGTGACGGCCGCGCAGGTCGGTTCCGCGGCGGCCGGCCCGGCGTTCTGGGACAACGTGCTCGCTCCGGGCGGCATGGCGGCCTTCGAGATCGCCGTTCCCGCCGGGACGCTGAAATCCGGAAAGGACGGCCTCGACAAGAACATGTACAAGGCGCTGAAGGTGCAGGAGCACCCCGACATCACGTTCCGCCTCGTGCGCTTCGACTTCGAAGGGCAGCCGGCCGGCAGCGGCCGCGCCATCGGCGCGCTCACGATTGCGGGTGTCGAGCGTGAGGTCGCGCTCGCCATCACGACCACGCAGGCGGGATCGAAGCTGACCGTGAAGGGACGCCTCGACCTCCTGATGACCGACTACGGCATCACGCCGCCGAAGGCCATGATGGGCATGCTCAAGACCGATCCCAAGGTGACCGTGACCTTCGAGACAGTACTCGTGGTTCCGCTCACGTAAGTGTGGACAGCGCTCTTCTTACTGATTCGGCTTCATACAAAAGGACGTCATCATGAAACCCCGATTGATGCTCGCAACGCTCCTGACGCTCGCGGTCATGAGCGCGCCCGCGCTGGCGCAGCAGGGATCCGACCCCGCGCCGTCGGCGCCGAAGACGACACCCGCCGCGGCGCCGGCTCCCGCCCC
>DASSOM010000363.1:0-11621 GCA_035700625.1 Vicinamibacterales bacterium | reverse complement strand
TGCTCGTCGGCGAGATCAACGGCGCGCCCGCCGCGGAGCATCCCCTCGCGCCGTTCCTGATCGACGCGGGGTTCGCCGCATCGGCGATGGGCATGCAGATGCGGCGCACGAGACAGGAGGCAGGAGTTAGGAGTTAGGAGTTAGGAGAACTGGCAACTGGCAAGTGGGAACCACCAGCTGGAAGCTGGAGGCTGGAAGCTGGAGGCTGACAGCACTCATGCCCGAAGGGGATACCATCTTCCGTGCGGCGCGGACGCTGCACCACGCGCTGGCCGGCGAGCTCGTCACGCGCTTCGAGTCGGTGCTCCCGGCGCTCACGCGCGTGGACGATGATGCGCCCCTGAAAGGGCGCACGGTCGAGCGCGTCCACTCGATCGGCAAGCACCTGCTGATGCACTTCTCTGGCGGCCTCGTGCTGCGCACCCACATGCGCATGAACGGCAGCTGGCACATCTACCGAGTCGGCGAGCGCTGGCGCCGGCCGCGCCGCGACATGCGCATCGTCGTCTCCACCGCGCGCTTCGAAGCGGTCGCGTTCAACGTGCCGGTGGCGGAGTTCGTCCCGCCGAAGCTTTCGGCGAAGGCGGAGTTGCGCCGGCTCGGCCCCGACCTCCTCTCCGAAACCTTTGACGAAGACGAAGCGGTGCGGCGGTTCCGCGAACATCCGGACGCGGCCATCGCCGACGCGCTGATCGATCAACGGATCGTCGCCGGCGCGGGCAACATCTACAAGTCGGAAGTCCTGTTTCTCTGCGGGATCGATCCGTTCTCCCGGGTCGGCGATGTCACCGACCAACAGCTTCACGCGATCGTCCGCACGGCGCGGCGGCTGCTGCGCGTGAACGCCGCCGGCTCGCGCGCCGGCATCCGCACGTACGGCGGCCTGAGGAGCACGGTGGGACGCAGCCATCGCGGGGATCGCCTGTGGGTGTACGCCCGCGCGCGGAAGCCGTGCCGCCGATGCGGGACGGCGATCGCCGTGAAGGCGACAGGCCTGAACGCGCGGCTTACGTACTGGTGTGCGAAGTGCCAGCCGCGTCAGGGCTAAAGCCCTGACCCACATCCCGAGCGCACCAACTGGCAACTGGAAACTGGAAACTGGGAACCGGGAACTGGGAACTGGGAACTGACAGCTGGCAGCTGGCAGCTGAAGGCTGGAGGCTGGCGGCTCACACGATCCGATCCCCGTGCGCGTAGATGTTGAATGTCCCGGCGCGCAGAAAGCCGATCAGCGTAATGCCTGCTTCCTGCGCGAGATCGATCGCCAGGCTCGATGGCGCGGACACGGCGGCCACGATTGGGATGCCGGCGGCCCAGGCCTTCTCGACGATCTCGAACGATACGCGGCCGCTGACCATCAGGATCGTGTCGTGTAGCGGAAGGCGATCGGCCAGCAGCATCGCGCCGACGACCTTGTCGACGGCGTTGTGGCGGCCGACGTCCTCCGCGGCGATGCGCAGCTCGCCGCCGGCCTCGAACAATCCCGCCGCGTGCAGTCCGCCGGTCTCCTCGAACACGGACTGATGCGCCTTCAGCGCGTCCGGTAACGCAACGATGATGTCGCGCGGCACGCGGCACGAGGACGTGAGCGGCGGCGCCTGCTGCCGCAGGCTTTCGATCGTCGCGCGCCCGCACACGCCGCACGACGCGTTCGCGACCGTGCGGCGACGACCCTCGAGGATTTCCGGAACACGTGCGGCGGCCGCTCCATGGAGGAACACCTGGACGACGTGATGGGCCTGTTCGTGGTCCGGATGCCGGCAGTGCTCGACGGCGCCGAGGTCGTCGAGGGTGGAGATCACGCGTTCGGCGAGGAGAAATCCGGCGGCGAGCTCGCGATCGTGCCCCGGCGTGCGCATGATGACGGCGAAGGGATGATCGTGCAATCGGATTTCGAGCGGCTCTTCGGTGGCGGCGAGATCGGACGCGCGCTCGACCGTGCCGCCGTTCACGCGCGTGACGTCCACGCGCCGCAGCGGGGAAAGCGAGTCGGAAGTGGCCGGGCCGGATCGCGCGTCTGTCATGTTCTCAGGCCGTGACGACGGATTATTCACGAACGAACGCGACACCGAGGTCCGTTCGCTGCGAAACCCGTCATCCGCACGCCGGAAAACCGCGGCTCCGGCTTACCGTCGTCCGAACGCGGTTTGGGGACCCCCATCCCCAAACCGTGTCGCAGGCCTGCGCCGCGTTTTTCGTGTACCTGACGGCGTGCTCCTACGGGTTTCTTCGCGAACGAACCTCGGCGCCGGATGATGGCGTGAATAATCCGGCGTAGCGGGCTGACCCACATCCTAACTCCTATCTCCTATCTCCTAACTCCTACTTCCTCCCCCACCGCGTCTTCCACACGCGCCACCAGTCGGCGGTGTCGAGGCCCAGCGCGTTCCACCACGCATCGAGCGCCGGCTGGTCGCGGCGCAGGATCGCGGCGCGGGTCACGCCGACCGGCGGCGGAACGAGCGCGGCCATCCGATCGTAGACGCGGGCACGCTCGTCGGGGCTGCCGCGGGAGAGCAGGTGCCAGAGCGTCAAGGCATCGCGCGAGCGCGCCTCCCGCAGCACGAGATCGAGCGCCGCCGCGCGGCCGGGGTCGTCCGGCGCGCCGAAGTCGAGCGTCGCGAGCGCGGCTTCGTAGCCCTCCGGCGCGTCGAGGTAGCGCGGCGTGCCGGGCCCGCGTCCGCGGCGCGTCGCGCAGATCGCCCCTTCAGGGATGAACGACTCGCGGCCGGCATCCTCGAACGCGACCCATCCGCTGATCACCTGGACGAGCCCGTGTCCGGCGGGATCGACGTCCAGCGTGTACGCGCAGCCCAGATCGATCGCCGTCGCCGACGGCGTCGAGACCGCGAAGCGGCCGGGGGGCGCCCAGATGAGCGCGTGGATCCGTCCGCGATCGAGCGCGAGGCGCTGCGCCTCGTCGCGCGCCGACACAATCCGCAGCCGCGTGTCCGGCTCGATTTCCACCGTACCGAATCCGCCGACGTCGAGCCGCGCGCGCGAATCGGCGTCGGTCTCGAGCGCCTCGCCGGCGCGAATCGATCCGTCCGCGCCGATGCGGCGCCCATCGACGAGCGGTGCGCCGTCCAGCGCTTCGACGGCCCAGCCGGCGCCGCGCTGGCGCGCGGCAAAGTCGGCGCCCGCGATCACCAGCGCGATCGACGCGGCCGCCGTGAGCAGCGGAATCACCACGCGCACGACGGAGCGCCGCACGGCGCGATCCGGCAAATCCCTCAGCCGTTCACCGCGATGCGCGAGCGGCGCGAGCAGTTGCTCCAGGCGCACGACGTCCGGGTCGGCGTCGCCGGAACGATCCCACAGGTAGTCGTCGTGCTCGGTCATACGTTCAGCTTCTCGCGCAGCAGCTTCATCCCGCGGTGCAGGTTGACGCGGACGGAGGCGGCCGTCAGGCCCGTGCGCTGCGCGATTTCGGGTCCCGTCAGTCCTTCGACCAGCCGCAGCACCAGCGTCTCGCGGTACGCGTCCGGCAGCGACGCAATCGTCCGCAGGACGGTACCGGCGTCGGTCAGCGCCGATGTCTCTTCCGCGGCCGCGACGTGCTCGGGCAGTTCGACCATCGTGGGGCGGCGGACGTGGTCGGCCGCGCGGCGCCGCGTAATGGCCGCGAGCCAGCCGCCGAACGCAGCGGGATCGCGCAGATCGTCGAGCCGGCGCCACGCCGCCAGGAACACGTCCTGGACGAGATCCTCCACGTCGGCGCGCCCGAACCGCGCGAGCAGCAGCCCGTGCACCATCCGCGCGTACCGCTCGTACAGCCGCTCGAACGCCTCGCGGTCCCCCGCGCGCGCCGCGCGCACGAGCTGCCCGTCCTCCGCCGCCTGCCCCGGCGCAAACCGAATCACGCCGGCCCGACCGCGGATGCCAGCCACGCGCTCTGCCGCAAGCTCCACTGAGGGAAGGACGTCACTCATGGAAAAGTGTTAGCCGCCAGCCGCTCATCGCTCCTCGCCCCTCGCTGTGTACAATGTCCCCGTTCGCCAATCAATCCGGGGCTCTGGAGGACTCATGAAACGCATGTTCAGGACGTGTGTGCTCGCGCTGCCGATCGTCATGCTCGCCGCCGTGCCCGCATCCGCGGATGTGAAGGCCCGCAGCAAGACGCAGATGAAGTTCGAGGGCATGCTCGGGCGCATGATGGGCATGTTCGGCGGCAAGGCTGCCAAGGACGGCATCGAATCCACCACGTCGATCAAGGGCGATCGGGAGGTCACGCTCATCGGCCAGTCGATGCACATCATCGACCTCTCCGAGGAAAAAATCTACGACGTCGATCTGAAGAAGAAGAGCTACACCGTCATGACGTTCGACGAGATGCGGCGCAAGATGCAGGAGGCCCAGGCGCGCGCGCAGAAGGACGCCGGCAAGGCGGAAGGAGGCCAGCAGAAGCCCGAAAAGGAGCTGGAGGTCGACTTCGACGTCAAGAAGACCGGCCAGAAGAAGCAGCTCGCCGGCTACGACACCGAGCAGGCGATCGTCACGATCACCGTCCGCGAAAAGGGGAAGACGCTCGAGGAGGGCGGCGGCCTCGTGATGACCATCGACAACTGGCTCGGGCCGAAGATCCCGGCCATGAAGGAAGTCGCGGACTTCCAGATGCGGTTCTTCCAGAAGCTGAATGGTTCACAGGCCACCGGCATGAGCGCGGACCAGATGGCCGCGGCGTATGCGCTGTTCCCGATGATGAAGGACGCGATGGAACGCTGGCAGAAGGAGGCCGGCGATCTCGACGGGACGCCGCTCGCCTCGACGATGACGGTCGAAGCGGTGAAGAGCCCGGAAGACATGCAGCGCGAGCAGGAAAACGGCGGCGGCGGCGGCCTTACCGGCATGTTCGCGAAGAAGCTGATGAAGCACGACGACGCGAAGCCGCGCGCGACCATCGTCACCATGAACCACGAAGTGCTGGAGGTCTCCACGAGCGTCACCGCGGACGACCTGGCGATCCCCGCGGGCTTCAAGGAGAAGAAGTAGTCATGCGGCGCCGCAAGTTTCTGCGTGTCGTTCCTGCCGCGGTCGCCGGTGCGATCGCCGCCCCGGCGCTCGCGAAGCAGGAAGCGGCGCCGGCGATTGCCGGCGAGACGCTCGACTGCGCCGAGAAAATCTTCGGTGTGGACTTCACGCCCGAGCAGGAGGAGCAGGCGCTGCGGAGCGTGAACCGCAACCTGGACGCGTTCGAGCGGCTCCGGAAGATCGACGTGCCGCTCGATCTCGACCCCGCGCTCGAGTTCGTGCCGTACCTGCCGGGCAGGAAGCCCGCGCCGGGCGCCACCCCTGGCGCGGCGCTGGATATCCCGCTCCAGCCGCCGGCGGCGCGTCGGGCGTCGCTCGAAGACGTCGCGTTCGAGCCGATCACCGCGCTCGCCGCGCTCGTCAAGGCGCGTGACGTCTCGTCGACCGATCTCACGAAGATGTACCTGGCGCGGTTGAAGCGCTACAACCCCAAACTGAACTGCGTCGTCACGCTCACGGAAGATCTCGCGCTGGAGCAGGCGGCGGCCGCCGACCGCGAGATTCGCGGCGGGCGCTACCGCGGACCGCTGCACGGGATTCCGTGGGGCGCGAAAGATCTGTTCGCGACGAAGGGGATCCTCACCACGTGGGGCGCCGGTCCGTACAAGACGCAGGTGCCAACGTACGACGCAACGATCGTGGAGCGCCTGCGCGACGCCGGCGCGGTGCTCGTCGCGAAGCTGTCGATGGGGGCGCTCGCACAGGGGGATCGCTGGTTCCGGGGACAGACGAAGAACCCGTGGAACCCGGACGATCCACGCCGGGGCGGATCGAGCGGATCGTCCGCCGGCCCCGGCTCGGCGACGGCCGCCGGCCTCGTGGGCTTCGCGATCGGCACCGAGACGCGCGGGTCGATCATCTCTCCGTCGAGCGTGAACGGCGTCACCGGCCTGCGTCCGACGTACGGGCGCGTCAGCCGCTACGGCGCGATGATGCTCAGCTGGACGATGGACAAGATCGGGCCGATGTGCCGGTCCGTCGAGGACTGCGCACTCGTGTTGAATGCGATCTACGGACCGGACGGACACGACATGAGCGTTGTCGACGCGCCGTTCGCCTGGAAGCCGGGCGTACCGCTCTCGCGGCTGAAGATTGGCTACGTGAAGGCGGAGTTCGAGCCGCCGGCCGAGACCGACGACGAGGGACGCGGACGTGGTGCAGGGGGCGGACGTGGGGCTGGCGCCGGACGCGGCGGCGGCCGCGGAGGAGAAAGCGCCGAGCAGCGCCGGCAGCGGCGCGAAGCGCAGCTGAAGATCCTCAACGCCGCGCTCGACGTCTATCGAAAGGCTGGCGCGACGCTCGAACCGATCGAGCTGCCGGGCGAGGAGATGTCGGACGCGATCGGTTTCATGCTCGGCGTGGAAGCGGCGGCGGCGTTCGACGACCTGACGCGCAGCCCCGAGATCGCCGATCCGTCGCTCGGAAGCTGGCCGACGACGTTCCGATCGTCACGGTTCGTGCCGGCTGTGGAATACATCCGGGGACAGCGCGTGCGCGTGCTGCTGATGCGCGAGATGGACGCGCTGATGTCGAAGTACGACGCGTTCCTCTCGCCGACGTTCAGCGCGAGCCTCGGCATCACGAACCTGACCGGCCATCCGGCGGTCGCGCTGAAGGCCGGCTTCTACGACAACGCGCCCGTGGAGCTGATGGTCACCGGCCGCCTGTACGACGAAGCGACGCTCCTGCAGGTCGCGCTCGCGTACGAGCGCAACACGGAGTGGCACCGCAAAAATCCCGACATCAGCAATTGGTGAATTACCTGCGTTCACTCCTCACGAGCGCCGTCATCACTCTGCCCTGCTCGTACCCCTGCGGCAGGCGATCGGCGGCGCTCAGATACGCGTCGCGCAGGTCGCCGGTGAGCGTCTGCGTCTGCGCCACCTGAATCAACACTTCCGCGAGGTCGTAGCCGCCGGACATGCGCTGCGCGGCCTGCAGCACGCCGAGCACGTCGTCGTGGTGCGCGCCCGGCGCCGCGACCACCGCCGTCAGGACCTGGCGAAGCTCGTAGCCCGACGACAACCCGCTCACCATCTTGAAGAACACCGGACGCGTGTCGGCGGTCAGCCCGTGCTTCTTCAGGACCTCTTGCAGGAAGTTCGACGCCTCGTAATCGGAATCGATGTCGCCGGCTGCCTGCAGCGCGGCCGCGACCGACGCGGGATCGGCGTCGCTGCGGCTGATGGCGGCGCTCAGCACGTGGTGGCGTTCGTAGGAGCTCGCGATGCTCGACGCCGCCTTGTAGAACAGCGGACGCGACGTCGCATCGAGCGGCTGCTGCTTGACGATCTGCTGCAGGAGCTGCGACAGCTCGTAGTCGGAGTCGATCGACGAGGCCGTCTGCAGGATCCCGGCGAGGACCGCGGGACTCACCGGCCCGCGCTTCAGCATCGTCGAGTACACGCGGCGCAGCTCGTAGTCGGAGTCGATGTTCGATGCGGCCTTGAAGTACGCCGCGCGCGCCGCCGCGTCCTCCGGCAGACGGTCGGCCATCGAGACGAGCAGCGACGCCTTCTCGTAGTCGGAGTCGATCTCGCGGCCGGCCTGATCCAGCGCGCGCGCGTAGGTCGGCCCGTCGAGCGTCGCCTGCTTGAACAGCTCGGAGAAGTAGATGCGCTTGACGTAGCTGCTGTCGATGCGCCCGATCTCGGTGAGCACGGCGGACGGGCCGCCCGACTTCAGGAACCGCGCGACTCGCTTCGGCGCGCCGATCCCCGTGTTGCGGACGAACGTCGGCAGCTTCTCGCGCAGCCACTGCTTCCCTTCCGGATCGTACGGACGCTCCGATCCGTTCACCCAGTAGCGGCGCTCCAGCTTTCCGCCGCTTTCCTTGATCTCGACGGTGTGCCGCCCGAACCAGCCGCCGTCGGTGATCTGCATCCAGCCGCCCTGCGACACGCGGCTCACATCCGCGTCGTCGTCCGTGAACTCGAACTCGCCACGGTACTTCACCGCGAGCTTCTCGCCGTCGTTCGACCACACCCACGTGCCGGAGCTGCCGTTCACGGAATGACTGATCGATTGGCTGGCACGCTCGACCGCCTTCGCCATCGCGGCGGCCCCGCGTTCGGCGGTCTCCGCGACCTTCGCCGCGCTGCCGCCGGCGGCGTCCACCATGGCGCGCGCCTGATCGGCCGCCACGAGCGGCCCACGAGCGCCGCGAGCGACCCGCAGCCCGCGGCTGGAACGCTCGACCGCTTCCTGCATGCGGTCCGCCGCCGCGGCCATCGCGTCCATCGCATCCTTCGATGCGACTTCCGAACTCTGTGTTCTTCCGTGTTCTTCTGTGGCTGCCGCTCTGTGTTCTTCGGTGGCTGCCGCTCTGTGTGTTTCTGTGTTTTTCTGCGGCTGTTCTTCTGTGTTCTGTGGCCGCTGTTCCGCAGCGCCCGCGCCGAGCCCGAGCAGCACGAGGATGGCCACCGAGGCCGCCAGCCACGCGGGACCGCGGCCGCTGTGCGACGGCGGCGCGCCGAGAAGACGACGGACGCGATGCAGCAGCGAGCCGCCGTCGGCCGCCATGGCGACGCCGCTGCGGCCGAGGCCGAGCGGGCCGCGAAGCGACTCGAGATCGGCGAGCGCCGCGGCATACGCGACCGGATCGCCGCAGAGGCTGACGGCGAGGTCGTCGCAGCAGTTCTCGCGCTCGATCCGGATCCGGTGCGACAGCCACCACACGGCGGGGTGATAGAAGAGGAGCGTTTCGACGAGCGTCTGCAGCAGGTTGACCAGGTAGTCGTGGCGGCGGATGTGCGCGAGCTCGTGCGCGAGAATCGCCTCGAGCTGCTGCGGCGTCAGCCCTGCGAGCGCGCTCGCGGGCAGCAGCACGACGGGCTTTGCCCATCCGATCACGGTCGGCACCTCGACCAGCGCCGATTCGAGCAGCGTGATCGCGCGCGCGACGTGCAGCCGGCGCGCGAGCCGCGTCAGCATCTGCTGCCAGCCCTCGTCCACGGGTGTGACCCCGTGCGTCCGGAGCCGCTGCGCCCACATCCAGCCGGTGATCAGGCGCAGCGTGAGCAGCATCACGCCGGCGATCCACACGAGCACGAACATCGGCAGCACACGGTCCACGCGAAACGCCGGCGCCTCAGACCTCGCCGACGGGATATCGAGCGCGCCGCTCAATGCCACACGGGGGTCGGGTGGGCGAACCAGGGTCACCGGCGCGGTCACCTCCGCGCTGACGACCGGCAGCGCCGTCGCGCGTGGCGCCCGATACGTCTGAATCGCCGTCACCGCCGGCATGGTCAGCATCAGCGTCAGCCCGATCGCCGACACGAGGTAACGGATGTCCGCGGCGCTGCGCCGCAGCGCGAGCAGCGCAACGGCCGAGAGCAGTCCGATCAGCGTCCCCTGCCACACGAAGTGCAGCAGCGCCCAGCCGACGGCCTGCGCCGCGGGCTGTTGCAGCAACGGTGCGATCGCGCTCATGCGTCCTCCTCTTCCGTGCGGGCGTCATCGATCAACTTGCGGATCTCGCGCAGCTCGTCCGGCGACGCATGGCGCGCGGCCAGCGCCTGCATCACGAGCCGCGTCGACGAGCCGCCAAAGGCGCGGTCCAGCAGGTCGCGCACGAGCTGCCGCTGCGTGTCGTCCTCGCTGACGCGCGCGCGATAGACGTGCGTGCGGTCCCGCTCGTCGCGCTCGACCAGCCCCTTCGTCGTCATGATCTGGAGCAGCTTCAAGGCGGTGGTGTAGCCCGCCGGCCGCTCGCGGCCGAGGACCTCATGGACCTGGCGGACGGTGCTCGGGCCGCGTTCCCACAGGACGCGCAGAATCGCGAGCTCGGCGTCGGTCGGACGGGGCAATCGGGTGCGGCCCATATGAGAGCGGAGTATCTACGAATGTCTTCGTAATGTCAACGAACGATTTCGTAGACCGATGTCAGGGCTGAAGCCCTGACCCACATGGCGGGCCTGAAGGCCTGCGTCAGGGCTGAAGCCCTGACCGCGCTACCTGCTCTGGCAGGCCTGAAGGCCTGCGCTACATGTCTGTGGGTCAGCCCTTTATGGGCTGACTTCAGCGGACAGTCTAGAATGGCCACATGACACAGGCCCATTTCGAAACCTCAGAAGGCAATTTCACCGTCCGTCTGTTCGACGAAGACGCCCCCAAGACGGTTGCGAATTTCGTCGGGCTGGCGGAAGGGACGAAGGAATGGCGCGACCCCTCCACCGGCGAGAAGAAGAAGGCGCCCTTTTATGACGGCGTCATCTTTCATCGCGTGATCAACGGCTTCATGATCCAGGGGGGCGACCGTCTCGGCCAGGGGACGGGCGGGCCGGGCTACACCTTCGCGGACGAGTTCCACCCGTCGCGCCGGCACGACAAGGCCGGCATGCTCTCGATGGCCAATGCAGGGCCGAACACGAACGGCAGCCAGTTCTTCATCACGCTCGGGCCGACGCCGCACCTCGACAACCGGCACTCCGTGTTCGGCGAGGTGGTCGACGGGCTCGACGTCGTCAAGCGCATCGGCGCGGTGCCGACGGGGCCGCGCGATCGGCCGGTGAAGCCGGTCGTGATCCAGAAGATTCGTATCGAGCGATCCTGATGACGGACCTCGCGCCGGACGCGCTGATGCCACAGGTCTACGCGGAGCTGCGGCGGCTGGCGGCGCACTATCTGCGCGGCGAGCGCCCCGGACAGACGCTGCAGCCGACGGCGCTCGTGCACGAAGCCTATCTCCGTCTGCTGAAGGACCGTCCGGATCGCTGGCAGAACCGGGCGCACTTCTGCGCGATCGCGGCGCACGCGATGCGGCAGATCCTGATCGAACGGGCGCGCGCGCGCGACGCGCAGAAGCGCGGCGGCGGCCGAGCCCGCGTCACGCTCGACGAGTCGCTGGCCGCCGGCGGCGACCGATCGATCGACATCCTCGCCCTGGACGAAGCGCTCGAACGGCTCGCGGCGATCGATCCGGAGCAGGCCCGGATCGTCGAACTGCGCTTCTTCGGTGGCCTCACCGTCGAGGAAACCGCCGACGCGCTTGGGTCGTCGTCCGCGACGGTCAAACGGCACTGGGCGGTCGCGCGCGCGTGGCTCGCGCGCGAGCTCAATCCCGCCTCCCAGGTGTGACCTCCGACCACTGGCAGCGCGTCCGCGACCTGTTCGCCGCGACGATGGACGCCGATGCCGCGTCGCGGGAGACGGCGCTCGCGGGCGAATCCGATCGCGCCGTCGTGGACGAGGTGCGGACGCTGCTGGCCGCGCACGATCGCAGCGCCGGGTTTCTGGAGCGGCCGGCGTGGGAAGAGGACGCGTCGCTCCTCGCCGACCCCGCCGACAGCCTGAGCGGCCGCGACCTGGGCCCGTATCGCGTGATCCGTGAAATCGGGCGCGGCGGCATGGGCGTCGTCTACGAAGCGGAGGATCGGCGGCTGCGGCGCCGCGTGGCGCTCAAGGCGCTGCCGCGCGAGTTCACGAGCGATCCATCGCGCCGCGAGCGCCTGGCGCGCGAGGCGCGCGCCGCGGCATCGCTGTCACATCCGGGCATCGCGACGGTCTTCGCGTTCGAAGAGCTCCAGGGAGAGCGTCTCGTCGTCAGCGAACTCGTACGCGGCACGAGCCTGCGCGAGGAAATCAAT
>DASSOM010000362.1:0-13869 GCA_035700625.1 Vicinamibacterales bacterium | reverse complement strand
GGTCAGGGCTGAAGCCCTGACCCCACAGGTCACAGGTCACCCGGTCAGGGCTGAAGCCCCGACCCACACATCCAGGAATGCCATGTGGGTCAGGGCTATAGCCCTGACGAAGGCCGGCGCCGGTCGGCGTTACAATGGATCCATCGTGAAGGGGCATTACTACTCGCAGCACGCGGGCGCTTTGCGCGCCGAGCTGGGCGCGGCGATTTCGCGCGACCAGATGCGCGCGTTCCACCGCAAGACGGCGTGGCGCCATTTCGCCGTGGCGGGGCGCCAGTTCGCGATCCTCGCGCTCGCGACGTGGGGCCTCATCACGATCGAGAACCCGCTCATCTGGGTGCCGCTGGCGATCGTGCAGGGGTTCACGGTGTTCAATTTCACCGTGCTGCTGCACGAAGTCGTGCACCACACGATCTTCGCGCGCCGCCGGCCGCTCGCCGAACGGCTGCTCGGCTTCCTCTATGCGATTCCGAGCGGGATCTCGGCGAGCCAGTTCACGCGCTGGCATCTGGATCATCACGCGGAACTGGGCTCCGAGGAAGACGATCCGAAGCGGCATCATCTGTCGCCGAAGGTGAACGCGCGCTGGTACAAGCTGCTGTACTGCACGCCGGCGCTGTTCCCGATCTACTTCCGCGCCGCGCGCCGCGAGGCGTCCACCTATGAGCCGCCGCTGCGCCGCGCGATTGCGTTTGAGCGCCGGCTGTCGCTCGTCGCGCACCTGAGCGCGCTCGCGCTGATCTGGTACGCCTTCGGGTTCTACGCCGCGCTCCGCACGAGCATCATCCCGGTGTTCTTCGTCTTCCCGATTGCCTTCACGCTCAATCGCCTCGGTCAGCACTACGACATCGATCCGAACGATCCGGCGAAGTGGGGCACGCTGATGAAGGGGAGCTGGTTCTGGGACTTCGCGTTCCTGAACTCGAACTACCACCTCGAGCACCACTATTTCCCGGGCGTGCCGTTCTATCACCTGCCCGCGGTGCAGGAGGCGCTCAAGCCGTTCTACGCGCGCAAGAACATGCGCTGGCGCACGTACGGGGAACTGGTCTACGGCTGGCTGGTCGAGAACCAGGCCCCCCACACGGACTGGAGCGGCGAACGCGTGCCGATCGGCGAGTCGGTGAAATCAGTCCACTGACGCGCCGATCGCGTCCGATTCACGCCCTCACCGATTACGGTTTCCCCACCGTCCACATATAAATCATCCGTCCGTCGACCTGCTGCTTCTGCTCCGGCGCCCACTCGGTTCCCATGTCGAACGAGTGCGACACGATGCGCGTGCCGGGCTTCAACTCCGACTTCAGCTTCGGCAGCAGCTTGAGATTCAGCGACGGCAGGAGATACAGCGTCACGACCGTCGCGTCGCTGATGTCCGCCGTGAAGAGATCCTCATTGAGGATCGTCACCTTGTTGCCGACGCCTGCTTTCTCGACGTTGGCCTTTGCTTCGCCGATGCGCACGGGATCGATGTCGATGCCGACCGCGCGCGCGCCGTACTTCTGCGCCGCGGCGACCGGGATCCGTCCATCACCGCACCCGAGGTCGTAGACGACGTCCTTTTCCGTGACCTGTGCCATCGCGAGCATGGCGTCCACCACCTCGGGCGGCGTCGGCACGTAGATGACGTCGGGGGTCCGTGCGGGCGCCTGCGTCTGCGCTGGCGTCTGTGCGAGAGGCACGCCGCCCGAGACGAGCAACAGCGCACCGGCAACCAGGACGGTTCGGCGAAGCATGGGGCCTCCTTCAGAATGACGGCCGCGCGATGGCGCGGGTCAGTATCCCAGCTCGCGTTCGATGCCGCGGACGATGCGATCGAGCTCGTCGACGAGCGGCCCGCCGCCCGCCTCGCGGTACGCGCGCACCAGTCCCTGATAGTACGCCAGGACGTCATCAGGACTGGCGTTGAAGCGCGACCAGATCTCGTCGCCGTTCGTCCGCAGGTCGCGCAGGATCGCGTACGCGTTGTGCACCTTGTCCGCGGCCGACACGCGCAAGCTCGACGGTGGCAGCGACCGTGCGCGCTCGACGTACGCGCGCTTGCGTTCCGCCCACGGTCCCTTCGGCGTCGAAAACGAATCGGTGCAGTGCTCGACGATGTCGGCCACGGCCGAGCCGAAACGCGTGCGGATATCGTCGAGCCGGGACCGCCCGCCTTGATCCTCGACGGCATCGTGCAGCAGCGCCGCGATCGCCTCGTCTTCGTCGCCGCCGGCGTCGAGCACGATTGACGTCACCCCCATGAGGTGTCCGATGTACGGGGCGTTCGTGCCCTTGCGCGTCTGCTCCGCGTGCGCCTCGCGTGCATAGTGGAAGGCCTCGTCCAGCCGACTGCTCAGCTTCATCCCGCGCTCCTGCTTGGTATTCTGTTCCGCGCCATGCGGCCGTGGCGCACATTTTTCATGTGATCCGTCGATGGTTCGAGGATTTCTGCCGATCGTGGTCGTATGCGGCGCGCTCGCGGCCTGCTCGTCGGCGGTGCGTGCGGGCGCCACGCCGTTCGTGCCGGATCGCTGGGCACAGACCGGTCTCGCGTCGTACTACGGGCCGGGATTCGACGGCGAGCGCACCGCCAGTGGGGAACCCTTCGATCAGGACGCGATGACGGCGGCGCATCGCACGCTGCCGTTCGGCACGATCGTGCGCGTGACGAATCTGGAGAACGGCCGGCGCGTGAAACTCCGCGTCACCGATCGCGGGCCCTACGGACGCAATCGCGTGAAGGGGTGCATCATCGATGTGTCGAAAGCGGCGGCGCGGCGCCTCGGCTTCCTGAAGGACGGGATCGTCCGCGTTCGCGTGCAGGTGCTTCGCAGCGGCGGCGGATAGAATACGGCGCGTGGATGCACGCTCCGCGCTGGCCGCGCTCGACGCGCTCGGGATCCGCTACGAGTACTTCGAGCACCCGCCCGTCTTCACCGCCGAAGAGGCGGAGGTCCACTGGGCGCCCATCGACGGCGTGCCCTGCAAGAACCTCTTCCTCAGGAACAAGAAAGGCAACCGCCACTATCTGGTGGTCGTCGAGATTTCAAAGCGGGTCGATCTGCGGCAGCTCGTGCAGCAGCTGGGCGACGATCGTCTCAGCTTCGGGTCCGCCGATCGGCTGATGGCGACGCTCGGGCTGACGCCCGGGTCGGTCTCGCCGCTGGGATTGATCAACGATCGCGACGCTGCCGTCCACGTCGTCGTCGACGACGATCTGCGCGGGCGGGATCGCCTCATCTTCCATCCGAACGTGAACACGGCGAGCGTGACGATCTCGTTCGCCGATCTCGAGCGCTTCCTGCAGGCGCGCGGCAACCGCGTGACGTTCCTGAAAATCTAGGCGTCGCGCGCCGTCTTCGGCCGCATGTTCGCGGCGAGGATCTTCTTGCGCAGGCGGATGTTCTTCGGCGTCACCTCGACGAGCTCGTCGTCGTCGATGAATTCGATGGCCTGTTCGAGGCTCAGGCGGCGCGGCGGGATCAGGCGGACCGCCTCGTCGGCGGTCGACGCGCGCATGTTCGTCTGCTTCTTTTCCTTCGTGACGTTGACGTCGAGGTCGTTCGAGCGGGCATTCTCGCCGATGATCATGCCTTCGTACACCGGTTCGCCCGGTTCGATGAAGATCTCGCCGCGCTCCTGCAGGTTGGAGATGGCGAAGGCGGTCGCGTCGCCGGGGCGATCGGCGACGAGCGCCCCCGTGGCGCGCGAGGGAATCGCGCCGTGCCAGGGCTCCCACCCGGCAAACAGGTGGTTCATGATGCCGGTGCCGCGCGTGTCGGTGAGGAACTGCGAGCGAAAGCCGATCAGTCCGCGGGCCGGCAGCCGGAATTCCAGCCGGACGCGGCCGCTGCCGTGGTTCACCATCTTCGTCATCGTCCCGCGGCGGATGCCCACCTGCGCGATGACGACGCCCTGGAACTCCTCCGCGACGTCGATGACGAGATCCTCGACTGGTTCCATCACCGTCCCGTCGATCTCGCGCGTGACGACGTCGGGGCGCGACACCTGGAGTTCGAAGCCTTCCCGGCGCATCATCTCGATGAGAATCGACAGCTGCAGCTCGCCGCGGCCGAGCACCTTCATCTGCTCGGGGCTGTCGGTCGGCTCGACGCGGATCGACACGTTGCCGAGCAGCTCGCGATCGAGCCGGTCGCGAAGCTGGCGCGACGTGACGTACTGTCCGTCGCGGCCCGACATCGGGGACGTGTTGACGCCGAAGATCATCGAGACGGTGGGCTCATCGACGGCAATCGGCGGCATCGCGCGCCGGTGCTCGACGTCGGTGATGGTCTCGCCGATGGTGATGTCCTCGATGCCGGCGAGGCACACGATGTCGCCGGCCGACGCCGACCCGACGTCGATCCGTTTCAGGCCTTCGAAGGCAAACAGCTTGGTGATCCGCGTTTCCTGCACGCGGCCGTCCAGCTTGCAGACGGCGACGGCGTCGCCGATCGCCACACGTCCGTTGAAGATCCGCCCGACGGCAATGCGGCCCAGATAGTCGCTCGAATCCAGGTTGGCGACGAGGATCTGCAGCGGCGCTTCGGGATTCCCGCGCGGCGGCGGCACCGATTCGACGATCGCCTCGAAGAGCGGGCGCAGGTCGCGCCCGGGTTCCTCCATCGTCCGCGTCGCCGTGCCCGCGCGCGCGCTCGTGTACAGCACCGGAAACTCGAGCTGCTCCTCGGTCGCGTCGAGATCGATGAACAGGTCGTAAATCTCGTTCAGCACTTCCTGGATCCGCGCGTCCGGCCGGTCGATCTTGTTGATGACGACGAGCGGCGGCAGTCCGCGCTCGAGCGCCTTGCGCAGCACGAACCGCGTCTGCGGCAGCGGACCTTCGGAGGCGTCGACGAGCAGCATTACGCCGTCGACCATCGCCAGCGTGCGCTCGACCTCGCCGCCGAAGTCGGCGTGCCCCGGCGTATCGACGATGTTGATCAAGAGATCGCCGTAGTGGACGGCGGTGTTCTTGGCGAGGATCGTGATGCCGCGTTCCCGCTCGAGATCGATGTTGTCCATCGCGCGCTCGGCCACGCGCTCGTTCTCGCGGAACAGCCCGCTCTGATGGAGCAGCGCGTCGACCAGCGTGGTCTTCCCGTGGTCGACGTGCGCGACGATGGCGATGTTGCGCCGGAGCGTGTTGGCCACGCCCGGCGAGGTCGGAGCGGCTGTGGGCATCCAGTCAGTATAGCGCTCAGCGTCCCATGATGAACGTGACGCCGCCGTAGAGTCGCCAGAAGTCGGGCGCGGTGTCGTTCGCCTCGAAACGGCGGAGATCGCCGCGGATGATGATCGTACGGCTCGCGAGGTATTTGACGCCGCCGCCGAAGTTGAACGCCATTTCGGTGCTCGACAGCGGCACGTTCGGCCGGGTGTTCTGCACGTCCACGCCCGAGTGCTCGAAGCCGAGCCCGAACGTCGCATACGGCGTCACGTGCTGCACGTTGAAGTGGTAGACGCCGTTCGCGCTGACGTTCGTGACCGACCAGTCCACGCCGGCCGTATCCCCCGCGACGTCGAACAGATGGCTGAACTCCCCCTCGAAGCCGAGATTCGAGGTCAGGTCGTAGCCAAGCGCGGCGCCCACGCCGATGCTGTTGCCGGCGACATCGGGATCGATGCCCATGGATGTGTTCAGAAACGGGGTGACGGTCCAGGTGCCGGGTTCGGCGACCGATTGTGCGGCGGCCAGCGCCGGCAGAGCGAGCAGAACGCAACCAATCGTGCAAATCCTTCTCAACGAACGCGTCATTCGACCTCCAGAGCTCAACAATGACATATTCTGAGCGACGATTACAGCCCAGGTTGCAAGATGGCTGCCGGAAATTTGGATCAACCGGACGCCGATCGGGGCCGTCCTATGTTCGAGAGTGGACGGGGGCCCGCGTTCGTCAACCGATTCGGATCTCGTGGCGCGCGCGGCGGGCGGGGATGCCTCCGCCTTTCAGGCGCTCGTCGAGCGGCATCGGGCTCTGGTCTATCGCCTCGCCTGGCAATTCTCGGGCAACCATCACGACGCCGAAGACATCGCGCAGGAGGTCTTCGTCAAGGTGTACCGGTCGCTCGATCGGTTTCGCTACGAGGCGCAGCTGACCTCGTGGCTGTATCGCATCGTCATGAATGCCTGCATCGATCATCGGCGACGGCAGATGCCCTCGGGCTGGACGCCGTTTACGGACGACACGGAGCTGCGGCTCGTCAACACGCCTGAAGAGCGCCCCGGTCCGGAGACGTGCGCGTACGGCGGCGAGCTCGGGGCGGTTCTGTCGCGCGCCGTGGCGCGCTTGCCGGCGGGGCAGCGGCTCGTGTTCACGATGCGCCATCACGAAGGGCTGAAGCTCGCCGAGATCGCCGCGGCGCTCGGGCTCGCCGAAGGCACGGTCAAGCGCCAGCTTCATGCCGCGGTTCACCGGCTGCGCGACACGCTGAGTGCCGCGGGCGTGACGACGGGAGAGCGCGCGTGACGGCCTGCGACTGGTTCGATTCGCCGCGCGTCGCGCTGTATTTCTACGGCGAGCTCGATCCCGCGGAGCGCGAGCGGATGGCCGCGCACCTGCGCGAGTGCGCGGAGTGCCGGCAGGCGCTCGAGGACCTGCGCGTGGTTCGCGAGGCGCTCGCGCGCCAGCCGCGCGTCGATGCGCCGCCCGCGGGCGACTGGTCCGGTTTCATGCGGCGGCTCGAGTTGGCGACGTCCGCCACCACCGCGTCGGCGCCCGTGTCTCATCGGTCGCGCCCAACGCCCGTGGCCGCGTGGATCGCGATCGCGGCGACGCTGGTGCTGGCGGCCGGCGGCGTGCTGTTCGTCGCGCGCGCGCGTCCCACGCCGGCCGCGCCCGTTGCGGCGCGGACGACCGTGACCGCGCCGCCCGTCTCGCGGCCTTCGGTACCGGCGGAGGCGGCATTCAAAACGCTCAGCGAACAGCATCTCGAACGATCGAAGCTCGTGGTGCTCGGTCTGGCGACGCGCGACCCCGAGACGACGAGGCCGGCGGACTGGGCGTACGAGCGCACGCTCGCGGGCTCGCTGCTCACCGACACTCGGCTGTACCGGCGCGCAGCGCAGGATCGCGGCCTGACGAACGTGGCGCGCGTGATGGGCGATCTGGAAGTCGTCCTGCTCGAAACGTCGCTGAGCGATCACGCGGATCGCGAATCGCTCGAGCGCGTGCAGCGTCTGATTCGCCGGCGCGATCTGCTGGTGAAGATGCGTGTCATGGGAGAAGGATCGGGACTCTGAGGACGTCATGAACATCAAGTGTTTCGCGGCAGCACTGCTCGCGATTGCGTTCACCGCCGGCCCGGCGCTCGCGGCGCCCCCCGGAGACTCGCAGCGCCTCGGGCGCGCCAAGGACTACATCGCCGACGAGCAATGGGCGCACGCGATCGCCGAGCTGAAGGCGGCGGTGAACGATCCGAAGGAACCGAGCCGCGACGAAGCGCTGTTCTGGCTCGCGCACAGCGAATATCAGGCCGGCGACCCCGCCGCGGCGATCGAGACCGTCGCGCGGCTCGAGCGCGACTTTCCGTCGAGCCGATGGGTCCGGCCCGCGCGGTCGCTGCGCGTCGAGATCGCCGAGCGGCTCCGCCGCGACGACGTGCTGTGGTACGTGGCGACGCCGCCGCCTCCGCCACCTCCGTCGTTGCCGATGCCGCCGCGCGTCCCGACGCCGGTCGCGCAGCCGCCCTCTCCGGCGCCGGCGGCCGCTCCACTGGCACCCGCGACCCCCGCGCCGCCGCGATGGACTCCGGAAGCGGCGCCCCTCCCGGAACAGCCGCGCGCCTGGATCCCCGCGCCGTTTCACGCGGACACCGATCTCCGAATCGAAGCGCTCAGCAGCCTGATCCGCGATCACCCGGATCGCGTGATCCCGCTGCTCAAGGACATCGCGCTGGACAACGACGATGTGAGCGAAGCGCGTCGCGCCATCTTCGTGCTCGCGCAGTCGGGACAGCCGGCGGCGCGGCGGACGATCGTCGATCTCGCGCGCGAGGCGACCGAGACCGTGCGCATCGCGGCGGTGCGCGAGCTGGGGCGCTTCGGCGGCGACGAGGTCACCCATCAGCTCCTGCGCGTGTACGCGGATGCCACGCCGCGCGTGAAGCGTGAGGTCGTCATCTCGCTCGGCGACCACGCCGATGCCGCCGCGCTCGTGCGCATCGCGCGCACGGAATCGGATGCCACGCTGCGCGACACGGCGATCATCACGCTCGGCCGCGCGGGGGCGCGCGAACCGCTGCGCACGTTGTACGCCGACGGTCCGCGCGACGCGCGCCACGCCGTCGTCACCGCGCTCTTCAGCGCGCGCGACGTCGAGGAATTGACGAGGATCGCGAACACGGATCCGGATCCCGCCGTCCGGCGCGATGCCCGCGAACGCCTGCGGCTGCTCGGCCGGCGGTGAGCGGCCCGTCGTCAGGGCTGAAGCCCTGACCCACAGGTTCTCCGTAGGCCGGGTCTTCAGACCCGGCCAGTGGGTCAGCCCTTGACGGGCTGACGCGCGCGCACTCGGACGATCGCCGGTCAGCGGGCCGAAAGCCATTTACACGCTTTGAAACATCCCGCTGCGCGGCCCGCGTAAAACGGGCCGTTTTGTGCGCATTTCGACTCGATCGCGCGGGCCCGGCCTGGCCCGCCGTTCGCAGTCCTGCCGCGTATGCACCGGCCTGCCGATCTCCACGATACGACCGGGCGACGGCGTGCGCTGTCGTTCTTCGTTGCCGCGGCCGTCAGCGCCGTCAGCGGATCGCTGGCGACCGTCCTCAGCGCATTCGCGCTGCGTCCGCTCCGCCGTGCGGATCCGTCCCCGTGGCTTCGCGCGGGTCCCATCGCCGATCTCAGCCCCAACACGCCCGTCGCGCGCGTCGTCAGCGTGCGCCAGGCCGACGGCTGGTACCGCGCGCGAACGAACCGCACGATCTTCCTGGTGTGGGACGGAGAGCAGGACGTGCGCGCCCTCTCCGCGACGTGCAGCCATCTCGGTTGTCAGGTGGCGTGGAACGCGGACGCGAAGACGTTCCGCTGTCCGTGCCACGGCGGCGTCTACGCCGCGGACGGCCGCGTGGTGTCCGGTCCGCCGCCCCGGCCGCTGAGCGCGCTCCCGGTGGATATCCGCGGAGGGGAAGTGCTCGTGCAGCTGGCCGCGGAAAAACGCTGACACATCAGCCACAGAAAAACACAGAAAAACAAGCCGCGGAAGAACACAGACCAACACAGAACAAACAATGGTGACGTCGGGATCCCTGCGTGAATGGTTCGATCGGCGAACGGGTTATCGGACGGCCATGCGGACGCTGCTCGACGAGCCGCTGCCGCCGGGGACGGGATGGCTGTTCACGCTCGGCAGTCTGCTGCTCGCGCTTCTCGCGGTGCAGATCCTCACCGGCGTCTTCCTGACGCTCTACTATGCTCCCACGCCCGACCACGCGTACGACAGCGTCCGGTTCATCGTCGATCAGGTGACGGCCGGACGGCTCGTGCGCGGCCTGCACCATTACGGCGCCAGCTTCATCGTGGTCGTGCTCGCGCTGCACCTGCTGCGCGTGGTCGTGCTCGGGTCGTACAAGCGTCCGCGCGAGATTGTATGGCTGTCGGGACTCGCGCTGCTGCTGATCGTGCTGGGGTTTGCGCTGACGGGATACCTGCTGCCGTGGGATCAGCGCGCGTACTGGGCGACGGTCGTGTCGATCAACATCGCGCGGCTCGCGCCGGTCGGCGGCGAGTTCCTGGCAGGCGCGCTGCGCGGCGGCGCGGCGGTCGGCGCACTGACGTTGACGCGCTGGTACGCGCTGCACGTCATCTTCCTGCCCGCGCTGCTCGTCACGCTCGTCGTCGCGCACGTCGTGCTGATGCGGCGGCAGGGGATTTCCGGGCCGGTTGCGCCGAAGCCCGGTGCGCCGTTCGCGTTCTTTCCGCAGCAGGCGGCGCGCGATACCGCCGTCGCGCTCGCCGCGCTCGCGGCGCTGGTCGTGCTCGCCTGGCATGGCGCGCCGGCTCTTGCCGCACCGGCCGATCCATCCGACGCCACGTACGTGCCGCGGCCGGAGTGGTACTTCCTCGGCCTCTTCCAACTGCTCAAGTACTTTCCCGGACGCCTCGAGGTGGTCGGCGCCGTCGCGCTGCCGACGATCGCGCTGCTGCTGGCGGCGGCGCTGCCGTGGATCGATCGGACGCCGGAGCGATCGCCGCGGAAGCGGCCGCTCGTGATGGCGGCGGTGTTCGCGGCCGTGGCCTCCGTCGCGGGCCTGACGGCGATGGGGTGGCGCGATCGCCCCGTCAACGCCGCGGCCGGATGGAGCGTGCGCGCGATCGGCGGCCACGTGGTCGCGGGCCGCGCGCAGTGCAGCCGGTGCCACGAGGAGGGCGGCCTCGCCGATCCGCTCGACACGACGCGCCTGACGCGCCCGCCCGACTGGCTCTCGGCGCACTTCTCGGATCCCGAGATGATCGCGCCCGGCCTGCGCGAGCCCCCGACAATGAAGAGCGAGCGCGAGGTGGCCGCGCTCCTCGCGTACGTGCGGCAGTTGTCGCGTCAGCCGTATCCGGCGCTCGCGCCGCAGACCGAGCAGGCGGCCGGCGTCTTCTCGCGCTTCTGCATCGGCTGCCACACCATCGACGGCGACGGCGGATCGGATGCGCCCGATCTCTCGCACATCGGGCAGAAGCATGATCGCGCGTGGCTGCGGCAGTGGATTGCCGATCCAGAGGCGATCGATCCGGACGCCGACATGCCGTCGTTCGAGCGGCGCCTGTCGCCGGCGGAACTCGACGCGATTGCGGCGTACCTGGCCGCGCGCCGCTGACGTCCGCCGCGCGCGGCTGATATAGTGCGGCTATGTCCGGCGTTGCGGACACGACGGCGAACCCGCTTCTCGACGGCCTGCGCATCGAGCCGATTCCCGAGCCCGCCACCATCGTCATCTTTGGCGCGTCCGGCGATCTCACCCGGCGCAAGCTGCTGCCCGCGCTGTATCAGCTCGCGCGCGGCCAGCGTCTGCCTGCCCGCTTCCGCATCCTCGGCGTCGCGCGGACGCCGATGCACGACGACGAGTTCCGCAAGCTGCTGCACGACTCGCTCAAGGAATTCGCCGGCGTCGAGACGCCCGACGACGTCTCCAAGGCGCTCGCGCGCGAAATAGCCTACCTCGCCGGCGAGATGGACGATCCGGCGTTGTACGCGCGGATCGCCGCGTCGATAAAGGAACATGCCGTCGACGGCGGCGCGCTGTTCTACCTGGCCATCCCGCCCTCCGTGTACGGCACCGTGATCGAACAGCTCGGCGCCGCCGGACTTTCGCGCGCGCCTGCCGGCTGGCGCCGCATCATCGTCGAGAAGCCGTTCGGATCCGATCTCGACAGCGCGCGCCGGTTGAACGCGACGCTGCACCGGCACTTCGACGAAGCCCAGGTGTTCCGCATCGATCACTATCTGGGCAAGGAAACCGTGCAGAACCTGCTCGTGTTCCGCTTCGGCAACGGGATGTTCGAGCCGGTGTGGAACCGCCGCTACATCGATCACGTGCAGATCACCGCCGCCGAAACGGTTGGCGTCGAGCGGCGCGCCGCCTACTACGAACGCGCGGGCGCGCTGCGCGACATGGTGCAGAACCATCTGATGCAGATGATGACGCTCGTGGCGATGGAGCCGCCGACGGCGTTTGCCGCGGAGCACGTGCGCGACCGCAAGATCGACGTGCTCATGGCCGCGCAGCCGATCGCCGTCGGGGGGACGGGGAACGGGCCCGGCGATGTCGTCCGCGCGCAGTACGCGGACGGGTGGGTCAACGGGGAGGAAGTGCCGGGGTATCTGCGCGAAGCGGGAGTCGATCCGGCATCGACCACCGAGACCTTCGTCGCGCTCCGGCTGCAGCTCGACAGCTGGCGGTGGGCCGGCGTGCCGTTCTACATCCGCACCGGCAAGCGGCTGCCGAAGCGGACGACCGAGATCGCGATTCACTTCCGGCGTCCGCCGCTCCACATCTTCCGGCGCGTGAGCCCGACACCGATTGCGCCGAATCTGCTCGTGGTGAACGTGCAGCCCGACGAAGGGATCTCGATCCGCTTCGAGGCGAAGCTGCCCGGCAGCCGCATGCAGCTCGCGCCGGTGATGATGAATTTCCGCTACGGCAGCGCGTTCGGGACCGCCGTGCCCGACGCGTACGAGACGCTGCTGCTCGACGCGCTGCTCGGCGACGCCACGCTGTTCGCGCGCCATGACTTCGTCGAGGCGTCGTGGGCGCTGATCACGCCGGTGCACCAGGCATGGCAGGCGTCCGGCGCGGCGACGCTGCCGGCATACGAGGCGGGGGAATGGGGACCGCGCGAGGCCGACGCGCTGATGGCGCGCGACGGCCGTCGATGGAGGACGTCGTGATGGCTGGAACGGTGCTGCTGCCCGATGGTGTGGACGTGTCCTTCGCCGAAATCGAGCGCACGCTGACGCGGCTCGCGCGCGACGGCCAGCGTCCGTCCGCCGGGCGCGCGCTGACCGCGACGGTCGTCGTCGTGGGGGAGACGCCGGCGCTTGCGTCGGCGGCGGAGGCGCTCGCGCGCCTCGGCGAGTCGGAGGGCGTGCGCGCGGTGCTGATCGCCGAGGGAGCGCATCCCGCGCCAGCGGTCCGCGTGGGGGCGCAGGCGGTCGCGCTGACGGGCGTCAGGGCGCGCTTCATCGACAACGCCGTGGCGGCGCTCCGTCTCTCGAGCCTTCCGACGGTCGTCTGGTGGCGCGGCGGCAGCGTCGACGCGCTGGACAGCGTCGCCACGCTCGCGGATCGGCTGATCCTCGACGTCGACGCGCCCGACGAGGAGTGGCGCCGGGCGTCCGCGTATTTCGAGAACACCGTCGTCACCGCGATCAGGTGGACGAGGCTGACGCGCTGGCGTGCGCTGCTCGCGCATCTGTTCGATCTGCCGTCCGTGCGCGAGGCCGCGCGCGCGGTGACGGCGCTCGAGATTGCGGCGCCGGACGTGTGGGCGGCGCGGCTCTACGCCGGCTGGCTGCGCTCGACCCTGCCGATGCGCGACACGGCAATACGTCTGCGGCATGTGGACGGCGATCCCGGAACCGGACTTGAATCGGTCGCCTTGCGGACAGCAGGGGATTTCGCCATCACACTGCAGGTCGTGCCCGCGCGCACGTGTGTCGCGGCCTCCGTCGAAGGCGCCGGCTCCGCCGACGCGTCGCGCGTCGTCCCGCTCGGAAGCCCGGGGCTTACGGCGCTCGTCGGCCAGGAACTGGGCATCCGGACGCGCGACATCGCCTTCGAGCGTGCGCTGATGGCCGCATTGGAGATCCCCGCATGAGCGTCAGTACGTTTGGTGTCATCGGGCTCGGGACGATGGGGCGGAATCTCGCGCTCAACGTCGAGTCGCGTGGATTTCCCGTAGCGGTGTGGAATCTCGAGACCGAGTGGACCCACGCGTTCATGAAGGAACATCACGCGGCCCGGTTCACCGGAGCCGACACGCTCGCCGCGCTCGTGCAGGCGCTCGAGCGCCCCCGCCGCCTGCTGATGATGATCCCGGCCGGCGATCCCGTCGATCAGATGATTCAGCAGCTCACGCCGCTGCTCGACGAGGGAGACATCCTGATCGACGGCGGCAATTCCTGGTTTCAAGATACGCGGCGGCGCGAAGCGGCGATGCGCGAGACGCGCCGGCACTTCGTCGGCTGCGGCGTGTCGGGCGGCGAAGAGGGGGCGCGATTCGGCCCGTCGCTGATGCCGGGCGGATCGGTGGAGGCGTGGAATCGCATTCGCGACGTCCTGGAAGCCATCGCGGCCAAGACCGAGGCCGGCCCGTGCGTCACGCACGTCGGCCCGGACGGCGCCGGCCACTTCGTCAAGATGGTGCACAACGGGATCGAGTACGGCGACATGCAGCTC
>DASSOM010000361.1:0-2143 GCA_035700625.1 Vicinamibacterales bacterium | reverse complement strand
ATGGCAATCTGCACGCCTTCCGACAGCACCCGACCGAGCAGCTGCCGCGGCTCGGACCCCACGGCGAGTCGAACGCCGAACTCGCGCGTCCGGGCGCTCACCGAGAACGCGAGCACGCCCGCGACGCCAACCACGGCGATGAGCAGCGCAATGCCGGCAAAGCCCGAGATGACAAACGCGTTCACGCGTTCGGGCGCGAGAATCTCCGATCGAATCTCTTCGAGCGTCGCGGCGCGCTCGACCGGCTGCTCCGGCGACAGCTCGCGAATCACGCGGACGACCGGCGCGATCACGGCATGCGGATCGCCGGCGACGCGGACGAACAGCCGTTCCGAGATTCCAATCTGTCCAAGCGGGCGATAGATCGTCAGTGCCGGCGACGGCACGACGTTCTCGTCGTCCACGTCTGACACTACGCCCACGATCCGCTCGGGCCGCGACGGCCCCATCATGCGCGCCATTGGATCCGTCCAGACGATCCGGCGGTTCACCGCCTCTCCGTTGGAGAACAGGCGCCGCGCGACGCTCTCGCTGACGATCGCGACGGGCTCGGAGTCCTCGTTGTCTCCATCGGTGAAGTCGCGCCCGGCGATCAGCGGAACGCCGAGCACGCCAAACATGCCGGGGCCGGCGATGCGGAAGCGCGCGTGCGGATTCTCCTCGCCGTTTTCCGGTTTGTAGCCTTCCGCCGTGAACTGCATCCGGGGCATGACTCCGGCATCGCGCCAGGGCGTCGTCATCCCCACCGACACACCTGCGACGCCCGGGAGCTGACTGATGCGGCGCTCCGCCTCTTTGTAGAACGCGGCCGCCTTCGAATCGGTGACGCCCGTCGCGGGCGTCGGCACGTCGAAGGCCACGACCTGCCTGATGTCATAGCCGCTGCGCGCCTGCTGCATTCGTACGAGCGTCGCGACGAGCATTCCGGCGCCCGCCAGCAGGACGAAGGAGCAGGCAATCTGCGCCGTCGCAAACGCACGGAGGCGCCGGGTCGTCGATGGCGTGAGCCGCAGGCCGCCGTTGGCCAGCCCGAGGCCCGCGGGGGAATTGGCGGCCGGCAACCGCGGCACGAATGCAAGAAGAAGCGACGCGGCCGATGCCAGTGCGGTGCCGACCCAGAGCACGCTCGGGTCTACCGTGATACCGACCGCGCGCACCGAGAAGCGCGCAGCATAACTGCCTACGAGCCGGACGAACGGCCCCGCCAGCAAGACCCCGAATGTCGCCCCGAGTCCGCACAACACGACGCTTTCGGCAAGGAGGGTGCGGCGCAGCGCTCCCGTGCCGGCACCGAGCGCCGCACGAATCGCGAGCTCGCCTTCCCGCCGGACCGACCGCGCCAGAATCAGGTTCGCCACGTTCGAGACGGCAATCACGAAGACGACCGCCGCGGCGGCAAGGAGCACCAGGAGCACCGTGCGCGCCGGCGACGCGATCTGATCGCGCAATCGCGTCACGGACAGTTGCACGTGCGCGCGCGGCGAGTACGCATCAGCATTGGCGCGCATCATCGCCGTGTGCGCGGCGGTCAGCTCCGCCCGCGCATTTTCGAGGGTCACATCGGTCTTCAGGCGACCAAAGAGTTCCGTCATACGGTGGCTGCGATTCGTCTTCATCAGCGCACCGAGGTGGTGCGGGCTCGTGACGACGTTGGCAATGATTTCGGTATCGGCCGGGTACGGCACCGACGGCTCGAGCACGCCGATGATTGTTGCCGTTCGTGATCCCAGCCCGATCTGTTTGCCGATCATATTCGGATCGCCGCTGAGCGTCGTCGTCCAGAAGCGATACGTCAGGACGGCGACGCCGGCCGCGTTCGGCCCGTCGTCGTGGGGCGTAATCAGCCGGCCGAGCATGGGGCGGAGGCCCATGACGTCGAAAAAGGCGCCGTCTACGACTCCGGCGTGCACCAATCGCGGGTCGCCTTTGAGTCCGGTCAGCGCGAAGTCGGCGGTGGAGAATTCGCCGAACGAGGCGATCGTGGACGCGCGCGCTTTCAGGTCTTCGATTTCCGGAACCGAGAACGTCATGTTCTGCTGCCCGATTCCGGGTGCGGTCTGCCGGATGTAGACGAGGCGGTCTTCGTCGCGATTCACGAGCGGCCGCAGCAGGACGGCACGGACGACGCTGAAGATTGCCGCGT
>DASSOM010000360.1:0-2837 GCA_035700625.1 Vicinamibacterales bacterium | reverse complement strand
CCTGAAGGTCTGCGCTACGTGAACCCGGTCGAGCTAGGTAGCGCAGACCTTCAGGTCTGCGCGGCACGCCATGATAACCGCGTACGTCGTCGCTTTATTCCGAGCGCAGCGCCTGGATCACATCGACGCGCGACGCACGCGCGGCGGGCAGGAGCGACGCCGCGACCGCGGCGCTGAAGAGGACGATCGCCGCCGCGGACAGGGGCAGCACACCAGGCAGAGGGATCCGGCCAACGGTCGTTTCCACGATGCGGACGATGGCGTAGCCGCCCGCGGCCCCCGCAACAATGCCGAGCGTCGCGATGCGGACGCCGTCCGCCAGGACGCCGCGTCTCAGATCGCCCGGCGTGCTGCCGATCGCGAGGCGCACGCCGAACTCGCGCGTGCGGGCGCTCACGGAAAACGCCAGTACGCCCGCGACTCCAACGACGGCGATGAGCAGCGCGATGCCGCCGAAGGCCGAGAACACGAACGCGTTCAGCCGCCGCGGCGACAGCACCTCGGCGCGGATATCCTCGAGCGTGTTCGGCCGCTCGATCGCCTGATCGGCAGCGAGCTTTCTGATCGTCTTCGTGACCGACGGCACGAGCGTATACGGATCGCCCGCGGCGCGCACGAACAGCCGGCTGGCCAGCCCCATCTGACGCATCGGCCGATACACGGTCATCGCTGGCTCCTGAACGACGTGCTGATCGTCCACATCGGCGACGATGCCGACGACGCGCCACGGTGTCCATGGCCCGACGCGCCACGACATGTGGCGGTTGAGCGCGTCGCCGTTCGGAAACAGCCGCCGCGCGAGGCTCTGGCTGATGATGGCCACCTGTTCGGTGTCGCCGCGGTCGTTGTCGTTGAAGTCGCGCCCCGCGACAATCGGGACACCGAGCGTGTCGAAGAAGCGCGGAGAAACCGGACGGAACCACGCGATCACGGCGTCTTCGGGAGCCGTGCGCCCGCGCCCCTCGGAGACGACCTGAAACTTGAACTCTCCCTCGTCACGCCAGGGGACGACCATGCTCGCCGCTGCGCTCTCGACGCCCGGGAGTTCCTGAATGCGCCGCGTGGCTTCACGGACGAAATCGCCGCGTGCCGCGTTTCCGGCGCCGGTTGCCGAGGGAGGAATGTCGATCGCCAGCACCTGCTGCATGTCGTACCCGGTGTTCGCCGTCTGCAGTGTGGCGAGCGCCGCGATGAGCATGCCGGCGCCGGCCAGCAGCACGAACGAACACGCGATCTGGATCGTGGCGAAAATTCGCAGACGGCGGTTCGTGCCCGGCGTCGCGCGTCCGCTGCCGGCGACAGCTCCGAGGCCGCCGGACCGGCCCGTGGAGGGCAGCCGCGGCACGTAGGCGAGCAGCACCGCGGCGAAGACGGCGAGTCCCGCACCGAGCCAGAGCACGGTCCCGTTCACGGTCGCGTCGAGGGCGCGCACGGAGAATCGGGCCGCGTAGCGACCCGCGACACCGACGAGCGGCTCGGCGAGCAGGAGCCCGAGTGCCGCCCCCGCGGCGCAGAGCAGGAGGCTTTCAGCAAGCAGCGTCCGACGCAGCGCGCCGCCGCCGGCGCCGAGCGCCGCCCGGATGGCGAGTTCCGGTTCGCGGCGTACCGATCGGGCGAGGATCAGATTGGCGACGTTGGCGCACGCGATGACGAAGACGACCGCCGCGGCGGCCAGCAGCAAAAGCAGGATCGTCTGCGCCGGCGACGCAAGTTGATCGCGCAGCGTCCTGACCTGGAGATGAACGTCGGCGCGAGAGGCATACGCTTCGGGATGCTGCTGCACGATCGACGCGTACACGCCGGTCAGTTCCGCGCGCGCCTCGTCCAGCGTGACGCCCGGCGCGAGACGGCCGAACAACTCCGTCATCCGGTGCGTGCGGTCCGTGTTCATCGTTGCGTCGAGATGGTGCGGGCTCGTGACGACGTTCGCGATCAGCTGCGTCTCCTCGGGGTAGGGAACCGACGGTTCGAGGACGCCGACGACCGTCGCCTGACCCGGACCGAGACGGACGGTCTGGCCGACCACCGTTGGATCGCTCTGCAGCACGTCTCTCCAGAACCGATGCGTGAGGACCACGACAGGCGCCGCCGACGGGCCGTCGTCCTTCTCGTTCAGCAGGCGCCCCAGCACCGGGCGCAGGCCCATGACGTCGAAGAACGATCCGTTGACGACGCCCGCCTTGACGATGCGCGGTTCCGTTCGCCCGAAGCCGATCAGCCGGAAGTCGACCGTCGAAAAATCGCCGAAGGCGGCAATCGTGGTGGACCTCGACGTCAAATCTTCGATCTCGGGGATGGAGAACGTGAGGTTGTCCGTGCCGATCCCGGGCGCGGTCTGCCGGATGTAGATCAGCCGATCCGCGTCGCGGTTCACGAGCGGGCGGAGCAGCACGCTCTGGACCACGCCGAAGATGGCGGCGTTCGCGCCGATGCCGAGCGCGAGCGTCACGACGACGGTTGCCGTCAGCGTCTTCGCGCGGCCGAGGGTGCGCCAGGCGAACCGGACGTCGCGGAGGAGCGCTTCCGCCGCGTCGTACCAGCGGCTGTACCATACGCGCCGCATCTCTTCGCGGACGGCGGGGACGTAGCCGAACTCCGCCAGAGCGGCGCGCCGGGCGCGCTCCGGGTCCTCGCCTCGATCGATGCGCTCCTTGATGTTGATGGCGAGATGGCCGCGGATCTCCTCGTCGAGCTCGCGTTCGTCGGGTCGCATCATCGGCTCCTTACTTGCCGGAATCGGAGGGAAAGGCGTACATGATTCGCCCGATGGCGTGGACGAGCCGCGACCAGCGGTCCTGCTCGCGGACGAGCTGGGCTTTGCCCGCGGCGGTGAGCTG
>DASSOM010000359.1:0-3572 GCA_035700625.1 Vicinamibacterales bacterium | reverse complement strand
GTCAAGATCGCGGAGGGCTGCGACTACACGTGCGCGTTCTGCATCATCCCGACGCTGCGCGGGAAGTATCGCAGCCGGACGCACGCGTCGATCGTCGACGAGGCGCGGGCGCTGGCGGCGCGCGGCGTGCGCGAACTGCTGCTCATCTCCCAGGACACGACGTTCTACGGCATCGATCGCGGCGAGCGCGGCGCGCTTGCCCGGCTCCTGCGCGAGTTGAACACCGTCGACGGGCTCGCGTGGATTCGGCTGCTCTACCTCTATCCCACCACAATTACCGATGACGTCCTCGACGCGATGGCGGACTGCGAGAAGGTGTGCCGCTACGTGGACCTGCCGCTGCAGCACGCGTCCGCGGCGGTGCTGCGCCGCATGCGGCGCCCCGGCCACCGGCGCACGTACGACGCGCTGCTCCAGCGGATTCGCGATCGCGTCCCCGGCGTCGCGCTGCGCACGACGTTCATCGTGGGCTTTCCCGGCGAGACCGACGAAGACTTTGCCGAACTCGAGCAGTTCGTCGAGGACACGCAGTTCGATCACGTCGGCGTGTTCACGTACTCGCACGAGGAAGGCACGCGCGCGTTCGCGACGAAAGACGACGTGCCGGCCCGCGTGAAGCGGCAGCGCCGCGACCGGCTGATGTCGCGGCAGCGGGCGATTGTCGAGCGCGCTGCAGCGCGATGGATCGGCCAGGAGGTCGACGTGCTGATCGACGGTCCGTCGGCGGAGCACGAGCTGGTGCTGCAGGGACGGCTGGAAGGACAGGCGCCCGACATCGACGCGGTCGTCTACCTCAGCGATTGCGACCCGACAGCGTTCGCCGCCGGGGACCTCATCCGCGCGCGGATTGCGGCGGCGCGCGGGTATGATTTCGTGGCTGAAGTCGTCGGCCGTTCGCTGAGTCAGCCCTGAAGGGCTGACCCACAACAACCCTTGGTCTGTGGGTCAGGGCTTCAGCCCTGACTGAGGCGGCTCAGGCCTTTGGCCCTGACGTGCGTCCGTACGCTATACTATGGATTGCCGTTTGCGAGGTTTTTCCGAGTGGGCCGGTGCCCACTTTTTCTGTTTCAGGGGCACCTATTACTGATCGCGCTATCGGAACGCCGCCCGGGGACCTGACCCGCCTGCGCGACGCCGCGGCGCGGGTCGCGCGCAGCCACGGTCTGGAGATTTTCGACCTGCAGCTGCGCCGCGAGCCCATCGGGATGGTGCTTCGGGTCGTGATCGATCGGCCCGACACGGGCGAGCCGGAGCCGACGGACGCCGGCGTCGGCATCGACGAGTGCCAGCGCGTCAGCCACGATCTGAGCGCGCTGCTCGACGTCGAGGACGAGTTCGGTCAGCGCGCGCTGGCCGACCAGTACACGCTCGAAGTCTCGTCGCCGGGGCTCGACCGTCCCCTGCGGGGTGAGGCGGACTATCGCCGGTTCGCCGGCCGTCTCGCGAAAATCGTCACGACCGAACCGATCGACCGGCAGTCGGCGTTCGCGGGCCGGATCCGCGGCGTCGAAGAGGGCCGGGTGGTGCTCGAGGAGGGGCGCCGCACGCATCGCGTGCCGCTGGCGCTCATCAAACGCGCCCACCTGGACGTGGAATTCTAGGAAGCCGCCAGCCGTCAGCTGGCAGCTGGTAGCTGATTTATGCAGAACCCGCTATTGCAGCAAATCGACGCCATCGCCAAGGAAAAGGGCGTCGAGCCGGACATCATCATCGGCGCCGTCCAGGACGCCATCGAGGCGGCCGCGCGCAAACGCTACAAGAACGAGAATCTGCGCGCGCGCTTCAACCAGGAGACGGGCCAGATCGAGCTGTGCGCGGTCAAGCGGATCGTCGCCGAGGTGACGGACCCGGCCATCGAGATCGCGCTCAGCGAGGCGCAGCAGCTGTACGGCGACGAGGCGGAAGTCGACATGGAAGTCGAGTTCCCGCGCCCGACCGAGGATCTGGGACGCATCGCCGCGCAGACGGCCAAGCAGGTGATCTTCCAGAAGGTCCGCGAGGCCGAACGCGACAACGTCTACGCCGAGTACAGCCAGCGCGTCGGCGAGGTCGTCAACGGCGTCGTCAAGCGCTTCGAGAACGGCGACATCATCATGGAGCTGGGGCGCGTCGAGGCGATTCTGCCGCGCAAGGAGCAGTCGCGCGCCGAGAACTACACCGTGAGCGACCGCGTGCGTGCGGTCATCAAGGGGGTCAACCGTGCGGCCAAGGGGCCGCAGATCGTGCTGTCGCGCACGGATCCCGCGCTGCTCATCAAGCTGTTCGAGCAGGAAGTCCCGGAAATTTATGACGGGACGGTGATGATCCGCGGCGCCGTCCGCGAGGCCGGGGATCGCGCGAAGGTCGCCGTCTACTCGCGCGAGCGCGACGTCGACCCGGTCGGCGCGTGCGTCGGCATGAAGGGGACGCGCGTGCAGTCGATCATCCGCGAGCTGCGCGGCGAGAAGATCGACATCGTCGAATGGTCCGACGACCCGGTCGCGTTCGTCACGAACGCGATCAGTCCGGCGAAGGTCCAGCGCGTGTCGATCGTGGACGACGCCGAGCGGGTGATGGAAGTCGTCGTCGAGGACAAGCAGCTGTCGCTCGCGATCGGCAAGAAGGGACAGAACGTCCGCCTCGCGGCGAAGCTGACCGGCTGGAAGATCGATATCAAGAGCGAGGAAGAGAAGCGGCGCGAGGTCGAAGCGCAGTTCGGCGCGTTGGAGATCGGCGGCGGCGACGCAGCCGAGACGCCGGCCGAAGGGGCTCCGGCAGCGGACGCCGAGGTTCCCGAAGGGGAAAGCGACGAAGCGCGCGCCGCGGCGGCGGCGTTCGCCGAAGCCGTGGAGCCGGACACGACCGCCGCCGAGCCCCCAGCGGCGGCATCGGACGTCGATACGCCGGCGGAGCCTGCGAAGATCGAGTAGGCCCGACCTTCAGGCCGGCCGTCGGACGTCAACAAGAGGGATTTGATTTTTGGCAACAGTTCGGATTTACAAGGTCGCAGAGCTGCTCAACACCACGAGCCAGGAAGTGATCGCGCTGCTGAAGCGCGACCACGGCATCGAGGTGAAGAGCGCGTCGAGCACGATTGAGGAAGTCGTGGCGCGCGAATTCGTTGCGCGCCTCGCCCGCCAGCGCGGGCTCAAGGTGCCGTCGAGCGCGTCGTTCGCCGACACGCCGGCCGCCGCGCGCGGACGGAAGGGAGCGGTTCGGGCGCCGGAGCCCGCGCGCCCCTCGACGCCGACGCTCGTGCCGCGGTTGGTGAAGACCGCCAAGCCGGCCGCACCGCCGGCGGAGATCCCGGAGGTTCCTGCCGAGACGCCGGAGCCGGCCGAGGCGCCCGCCGCGATGGCGCCGCCTGCTGCCGAACCAACGCCGGCGCCGGTCGAACCCGAGCCGCCCGCCGCCGTACCGGCAGCCGCACCGCCGGCACCCGACACGCCGGCCGCCGCCCCCGCGGCGGCGGAAGCGCCGCGAGCGGAGCCGGCACCGCCAGCCGAAACGCCCGCGCGTCCGGCCGCCGCGGCGCCCGCACCGCCGGCGCGTCCCACGGCGCCGACCTCCACCGGACGCGTCGTCCCGCCGAC
>DASSOM010000358.1:0-4957 GCA_035700625.1 Vicinamibacterales bacterium | reverse complement strand
CCTTGCCGCCGCGGACGATGCCATCGCCTGCGCCGCGGCCGTCGCCGACGAAATCGTCCGCCTGCTGCGCGACGGGCAGGTGCGCGACCGCGAAACCGGTGTCATGCGGCGCGCCCGGGCGGGGGACATCGGGATCCTCTTTCGATCGCGTGCGAGCCATCGCGAGTTCGAGCGCGAGCTGGAACGGCGTGGGATCCCCGTTTACGTCTACAAAGGGCTTGGATTCTTCGACGCCGACGAGATCAAGGATGCGCTCGCGCTCGTCCGCTTCCTCGCCAACCCGGCATCCGACCTGCGCGCGGCGGCGCTGCTGCGGTCCCGCATCGTGCGGCTGTCGGATTCCGGGATTGCGCGCCTGGCGCCCGATTTGGCGTCCGCACTGACGGCCGTCAATTCGCCGGAGGCCGCGGCGTCGCTGGACGAAGACGACGACGCGGTGCTCGCAATGGCGCGCCGGCATGTCGCCGCGTGGCTCGCGCAGGCGGATCGCCTGCCGCCGGCCGACCTGATCGAGCGGATTCTGCCGGAGGTGGCGTACGCGCGGGAGCTGCGCGGTCCACGCGCCGCGCAGGCGTGGGAGAACCTCAAGAAGATGCGCGGCCTGATCCGCCGCATCCAGAATCGCGGCTACGCGACGCTCGCGCGGCTTGCCGAGCAGCTCGACTTTCTCTCGGCAGGTGACGAGTCCAACGCCGTGATCGAGGCGCTCGACGCCGTCAATCTCATGACGGTGCACGCCGCGAAGGGACTCGAGTTTCCAATCGTCTTCGTCGTCAATCTCGCCAAAGGCGCGAGCGGACCGCCGCGGCCCGTGCGCCTCAACACCGCCGAGGAGGGGGACGGACCGTCGGTATCAATCGGCGCGTTCGCGTCCGAGGCCGACGACGAGGATCGCATCCGCGAGCGGGAAGAGACGAAGCGGCTGCTGTACGTGGCGCTGACGCGCGCGCGCGATCGGCTGTACCTCGCGACGGTCCTGAAGGACGGCGTCATGGCCCCCGGACGCGGGAGCCTCGGGGACGTGCTGCCGCTGACGCTGCGCGCGCTATTCAGCCGCGGAAAACACAGACGATAGATAGCCACGGAAAAACACAGAAGAACACAGAAGGGGAGGGCGATACGATCGATTGGACGGCGCCGGACGGGCGGGTCTTTACGTTTCGCGTATGCCCTCCGTCGACTTCCGTCGAGTCGCTGTCGTCGGAAGCGCCGCCGCCCCGGCCGTATGTCCCTCCTGTGTCTGCGGCTGCGGTCATCGAGCAGGAAAAGGAGAGCGAGACCGCCGATCCGGCCGGCGCGCTCGTCGGAACGCTCGTCCATCGGTTGTTTCAGTTCACAGGCGTCTCCGATCTTTCAGACGAAGATCTCGCCGTTCTCGCCGAGCGCCTGATTCGTCCGGAGGAACGCGTCACCGCGGACGCAGCGGCGCTGGCCGAACGGGCGGCGCGCGTGTGGCGCGATCTGATTCGGCGGCCGGACGTCGCCGAGGCGGTCGCGGGCGGTGAGCGTCTGAGCGAAGTGCCGTTCTCGATGATGATCGACGGCCGGATCGTCCGAGGCGTCATCGACGCCATGATCGTGCGCGCGGACGAGGTGCTCGTGCTCGAGCTGAAGACCGGCGGCCCGCGCCCGGAGCACGAGCAGCAGCTCGAGCGGTATGTGCGCGCCGCCCGCATCCTGTTCCCCGACGCGCGAGTCGACGGCCGGTTGGTGTATGCATGACCGCCGCGCCGGGCATCCTCTACACGATCGGGCACTCGACGCACGCGGCGGACGCATTCGTGGCGCTCCTCCAGGCGCACGGCGTCCGGCAGCTCGCGGACGTCCGCCGCTTTCCGGCCTCCCGTCGTCATCCCCAGTTTCACAAGGACGCCCTTGCGGCGTCGCTCGCCGACGTCGGGATCGAATACCGGCACTTTCCCGAACTCGGCGGCATGCGCCGGCCGCGATCCGATTCGGTGAACACCGCGTGGCAGCAATCAGGATTTCGCGGCTATGCGGATTACATGCAGACCCCCGCGTTCGAGGCGGGGCTCGAGGCGCTGCTCTCGTTCGCCGCGGAGGGGCCCACGGCCGTGATGTGCGCAGAAGCCGTCTGGTGGCGCTGTCACCGAAAGTTACTCGCCGATGCCGTTCTTGCGCGGGGTGTGCCGGTTCGTCACATTCTGACGGCGGCCGAGCCTAAACTCCACGAGCTGAGCGACTTCGCGTCCGTGAAGCAGGGGAAAGTCACGTATCCGGGTCTCCTGTAGCCTGTAGATATCACCCGGCGTCCGGGAGGCGCCTCCGGGGGGCGAGTCCACAAACGGCGCGTTTGCCGCACGTTAAGTGCAGCCCGGAACCAAAGCGACCGATACCTTGTCTAAATCTGTAGCTGGCTTCAGAGTTGCATCGTGGCCGGCGACGGGAGGTGCGGTATGCCAGTCCCATCGGGATCAGTCAGCTCCGTCAAGAGGACGACCATCTTCGAGCTCGAAGCGCTCGAAGGTCTGCCGTGCGGCTGCGTGGCCGCCGCGTATCGCGCGCGCCCCTGGGACGTCGCGGTCGTCTCGCTGGAAGCCAAGGGACCGCACTGCATTCTCGCCGGGCACACGAGCGGGCAGATTCTGCGGCTCGGGGATCCGGAGGAATTCGCTGACGATACGGAGGAGCAGGAAGAGGACGAGTAGCTGCCGCCCGCCTGCGTTTCCTCCGCCTCGGTCCCCCCAGCCGTCGATCGTTCGTGTGTGAGCACGCAAAAAAGCGTGCCCGTGAACAGATCGTGATTGCGTCCCGCGAAGCCATTCCGTACAATTCGAAAGTTTGAGCGGCCCGGACGGGCCGTAGGGAGTGGTGCTTGATGGCGTTGACGTGTCCCAACTGCGGGAACGACCGGAATTTCCTGGTAAAGACCCTGCAGATGCACGTGGTTCGGTTGGACGACTCGCGTGTCGATGTGAACGAGGAAGGCCGCCCCGCGGTGATCGAAGTTCTCTGCGACGAGTGCGAAACCGCGCTCAACTTCGAGGATTTCGAGGACGCGGTGCGCAAGGAGATGCTGCTGACGCTCGGCGCCCGCTGATGGCCGCGCTCGCCGCTCCGCCCGCCTCTCCCTACTCCTCGCCGCTCTCGGCCTCTTCGAAGTAGTCGCATTCGGGGCAGACCCATTCGCGGATCTCGCGGGTCCTGGTCTGCCCGCCGCCGGGCACGCGCTCGGTCCGTTCGCGCGCGACGAGCCGCATCGTTTCGCCGCAGAGGGGGCACTCTCTGATTGACAACGCCATAACCGGCTCCTATCGTAGCGGACGGGGCCGCCCCGTGGCAGGGCCATGCACGATTACTACGATATCCTCGGCGTACGGCGGGACGCGGGCGCGGATGAAATTCAGCGCGCCTGCCGTCAGCTGATCCACCGCTATCATCCCGACATTTCGGGAGACGAGCGCGCGGATGCCGACGGGTTCGTGCTCGCGGACGAGGTGGCGATCGACTTTCCGTCGGTCGCGACCGTGCTCCATCGCATGCGCCGCGCCTTCTTCGGCGAGGCGACCACGGGCACGTCGGACGACGAGCTGTCGATCGCGGTGGCGCCGGAAGAGGCATTCTGGGGCGCGGCGATTCCGCTCGCGATCCCGATCCGCCGGACCTGCACCGAGTGCGGTGGACGCGGCGAGGTCTGGGGGGAGCGGTGCGGCGCGTGCGCGGGCAGCGGCCATCGGCCGGTGTCGCACGAGTTCACGCTGCGCATTCCTGCCGGCGTGCGCGACGGCACGCGCGTGCGCTTCTCGATCGCGGCGCCGGGCCTTCCGCTCACGGTCGTCGACGCGCGCATTACGATTCGGTGATGCGTTCGCATCTGCATCTCGTCGGCTGGCTGCACGTGGTGTGGGGCGCGATGGGGCTCCTTCTCGGCGCGGCCTCGCTGCTGCTGGCCGCGGGGGCGGCGTCGATTGCCATCGACGATCGCGTCAGCGCGATGGCCGCCGCGTTCACCACCGTCATGTTCCTCGTCTTTACGGTCGCGCTGGTGCTGGGCGGCTGGGCGAACGTCTGGGCCGGCCGCGCCGTGCGCCGCCACCAGTCGGGCGGCCGCACCGCGGCGCTGGTGCTCGCGGTCGTCAACCTGTTCGTACTCCCCTTCGGGACGGCACTCGCGGTTTACGCGTTCTGGGTGCTGCTGCACAACGACAGCCGCATCCTCTTCGAGGCCCATGCAGCACACTGAGAAGACCTCCACCGGCCTCGACGCCAACGTCGCGGCCGCGCTGTCGTACTTCGTCGGGTTCGTGACCGGCATCATCTTTCTCGTCGTCGAGAAGGAGAACCGGTTCGTCCGCTTTCATGCGATGCAGTCGACGATCACCTTCCTCGCGATCGTCGGGCTGGACATCGTCCTGCAGGTCGTCCCCATCCTCGGAGCACTCGTCGTCATTTTCCTCGTGATCCCCGCGTCGGCCGTCCTGTGGTTGATTCTGATGTACAAGGCGTACCAGGGAGAGGAGTTCCAGTTGCCGTTCATCGGGCCTATTGCCGCCGAGCGCGTGCGGTAGAGTGTCGACATGACGAGCGCCGAGATCACGCACGAGTTCAACAACGCAGTCCGCACGTTCGTGGTGTCGACGCTGCGGCACACGGGCCGCGCCCCATCAGTCCACGATCTCGCCGCCGCGATGAAGGCGGATCCGGACGACGTCGCCACGGCGCTGCGCGCGCTGCAAGCGCGGCGCGCGCTCGTACTCGAGCCCGCATCGGGCGGCGTCCGCATGGCGCACCCGTTTTCCGGCGTGCCCACCGACTACGTCGTGACCATCGAGGGCCGCCGCTGGTTTGCCAACTGCGCCTGGGACGGGCTGTCGATCCTCGCGCTGCTCGGAGACGGCCGTCTCGAAACGCACTCGCCGGCGACCGGCGAGCCGCTGCGGTTCGAGGTCGAGGGAGGCAAGGTCCGCGGCGACGGCGTCGTCCACTTCCTCGTGCC
>DASSOM010000357.1:0-4243 GCA_035700625.1 Vicinamibacterales bacterium | reverse complement strand
CCCCCGCGCGGGGGCGGTGCTCTTGACCGATATTATCTCAATGCATATAATCCGCGCGATGGCCGCGCCGGAGACCCTCAAGCCGCACTGGTTCTACATCCTGCTCGCGCTCTCCCACGGCGACCGGCACGGGCTCGCGATCGCCCGCGACGTCGAATCGCTGAGCGGCGGGCGCATCCGTTTGTGGCCCGCGACGCTCTACGGGTCGCTCGGCGATCTGCGCGATCGCCGCTGGATCGAAGAGATCAACGATCCACGCGAGCGGCCGCCCGACGAGAGCGAGCGCCGCCGCATCTACCGGCTCACCGGACCCGGCCGCGCTGCGCTCGCGGCGGAAGCCGAGCACCTGACGCGCGTCGCGCGGATCGCGCGCGCCCGCGTTCGCCCGGGTGAAGCGCGATGACGCCGTCGCGGGGCTACCGCCTCCTCCTCCGGCTGGCCCCGGCGCCCCTGCGCGAGGTGCACGGGCGCGAGATGGAGGAGCTCTTCGTCGAGCGGCTCGTCGAGTGTCGGACGCCGGGGGCCGCCGCGCGTGTCTGGGCCGCCGCGACGCTCGACCTTCTCCGCGCGCGCCTCGCCGGCACGCGTCCGCTCACGCTGACCATTCCCGTTGATGAAAGGTCGTCCCTCATGTTGGCCTCCGACCTCCGCTACGCCCTTCGATCGCTTCGCCGTCAGGCGGGGGCGTCCGGCCTCGTCGTCCTGATGCTCGCGCTCGGGATTGCGGCCAACGTGGCAGCCTTCAGCCTGCTGAACGGCCTCTTCCTGCGGCCGTTCCCGTTTCCGCATCCCGAACGGCTCGTCTACCTCAACGAGACCGCTCCGCGGTGGAATCTGGATCTCGTCGGCATCAACTTCCCGGACTTCGATCGCTGGCGGAAGGACCAGAAGCTGTTCGAGGCGATGACCGCGTTCAGCATGAGCAGCTTCAACGTGGCGGACGCCCACGGCGCGGAACGCGTGCCCGGCGCGCAGGCGACCTACGATTTTCCGCGCGTCCTTGGCGTCAGCCCGATTCTCGGCCGCAGCTTCACTTCCGAGGAGGACAAGCCCAACGGGCCGCCGGTCGTCGTCATCAGCGCGGGGCTCTGGCGCGAGCGGTTCGCAGGGGACCCGCACGTCATCGGCCGCACGCTTCGCGTGGACGGCGTCGCGCGCACGATCATCGGCGTGATGCCGGCGCAGGCATCGTTCCCGGATCGGATACGGCTCTGGGTGCCGCTCGCGGGTGACCCCAACCAGCCCTATCTGGCCTACGGCGGCGAAGGCTTCGGCCGTCTCAAGCCGGGCGTCACGGCGGCTGACGCCGAGCGTGACCTGATGCGGACCCAGCAGCCCATCTGGGACGCGCGCGACAAGGAGCACGTCGTCTCGCCGATCGTGAAGCCGCTGCGCGACATGTTCGTGCGCAACTACCGGCGCGCCGCGTCGACAGTCATGATCGCGGTGGCGCTGCTGCTCCTGATCGCCTGCGCGAACGTCGCGGCCGTCATGCTCGCGCGCGCGCTCGCGCGGCGGCGCGAGATGGGCATCCGGCTGGCGCTCGGCTCGAGCCGCCTGCGGCTCATCCGTCAACTCCTCGTCGAGAATCTGCTGCTCGCGGCGGCGGGCGGCGTCATCGGCCTCCTGCTGGGGCAGTGGGCGCTGGGAGCGTTGATCGAGATGATGCCCGACCAGGTTCCGCCGTGGGCCGCGTTCGAGCTGGACGCCCGCGTCGTGCTCTTCGCCGTCGGCCTGGTCGGTGTGACCGCGATCGTGTTCGGCTGGGCGCCGGCGCTGCACGCTTCGCAGGGCGAGTTGCGCTCGGCCGTTCATGACGCCACGGGTGGCACGACCGGCGCGCCGCGCGGCCGGCGGACGCTTGCATTCCTGGTCGCCGGCGAATTCGCGCTCGCGGCCATGCTGCTGGTCTGCGGCGCGCTGCTCGTAAAGGCGTTCGATCGCGCGCGGCACATCGATCCGGGCTTCCGCGCCGATCACGTGCTCACCGCCACGGTTCCGCTCTCCGAGGGAACCCGCCCCAAAGAAGAGCAATGGCTGGCGTTCTGGAAGGAATTCGAACAGCGCGCGGCGGCGCTGCCCGGCGTCGACGCGGCGGGCCTGATCACGTGCGCGCCGCTCGGCGGATGTCATCAGGGTCAGTTCTTCAGGGCGGAGGGCGCGCTGCCGCGGCCCGACGGCAAGAATCCGGTCGTGCTCACGCGAGCGGCGACGCCGGGCTATTTCGCCGCGATGGGCATCCGGCTGCGCGCGGGCCGCTTCCTTCAGCCTGCCGATCTGGAGCCGAAGGCAGCGCCGGTCGTGATCGTCAACGACACGTTCGTCCGTACGTTCTGGGGTGATGGTGTGGACGCTGTTGGCCGGCGGGTGAATCTGGGCGGACGCGACAGCGACTGGATTACTGTGGTCGGCGTCGCGGAAGACGTGAAGCATTACGGACTCGAGGTCCCGATGCGGCCGGCGGTCTACCTGCCGCCGCCCGCGATGCCGCAGCCGATGATGACGCTCGCGCTGCACACCAGCGTCGAGCCTGAGTCGATTGCACCGGCGCTCCATGACACGCTTCGCCGCATGGATCCTGAGCTGCCGCTCGTGCAGGTGCGGACGATGGACGCGGCAATCGGCACGTCGCTCGCGCTGCGCGAGGCGTTCTCGTGGCTGCTGGCGGTTTTTGCGTCGCTCGCGCTCGTGCTCGCGATCGGCGGCGCGTACGGCGTCGCGAGCTACCTCGTCACGCAGCGGCGGCGGGAGATCGGCATCCGTGTCGCGCTCGGCGCGCGGACGTCTGACATCCTTCGAACCGTGATCGTTCGGGGCCTGATCGTGGCGGCCGTTGGTGTCGCCGCGGGCCTTGCGGCCTCGCTCGCGCTCGCGCGGATGCTGGCGGACGCGGACGCCCTTGTCGGCGTGCGCGCGCGCGATCCGGAGATCCTGGCGTTCGTCGCCGCGGTGCTCGTCGGCACGGCGTTGCTCGCCAACGGGCTGCCCGCGCGCCGCGCCGCGCATACCGATCCGATGGGGGCGCTCCGGATCGATTGAGCCGCGGGAGGCGCGGCCGCCGTATAGTAGGGCGATGCCGCACGACCTGTTGCGACACACCCTTGCCACGCTCGCGTACCGCGCCAACAAAGCGCTGCGCGGCGCGCCGGCGGATTTCGACACGTTCCGTCTCGCGCCCGGCACGCGCACACCCGGGGAGATCCTGGCGCACCTCGGCGATCTGCTCGACTGGGCGCTCGCCCTCTCGGACGGCGAACATCGCTGGCACGACAGCGCGCCGCAGGCGTGGGACGCCGACGTGGATCGGTTCTTCGCGCGGCTGCAGGCGTGGGATGATCGCCTCGCGTCGACCGACCCGCTCGGCTTTCCCGCCGAACGTCTCTTCCAGGGGCCGGTCGCGGACGCCTTCACGCACGTCGGACAGATCGCGCTGCTTCGCCGCCTCGCCGGGTCGCCCGTGCGGGGCGAGAACTATTTCAAGGCCGACATCGCGGACGGCCGCGTCGGGCGCGAACAGGCGACTTCGAAGGTGGAATTCGATTGATGACGCAAATGACCTGCGCCGCGGCTATCGCGGCGATCGTGGCGATCGCCGCGGGGAGCGCCGTTGCCCAGACGCACGGCGCGGACGTGCGGACGTTTCGGATTCGGATTTCGGTCAGCGGCGGCGAGCCGGATCCGGCCGGTGGCTCTGCGCTGCGCTACGACGAACAGGTCGTGGGCACCATCAGTCTGAGCCGCAACGATGATGCGGGGGAAGTGCACTATCTCGGTCGCCGGTTCACACGGCGTGTGCGCGCCACCTACCGCGGCGTGACCCGGCCGGACGATGGCGACGCGTGCGCCTGGCTGCTGCAGGCTGACGGACCCGCCGAAGTCGAGCTGCGTGCGGTCGACGAGAACGCGTGGGACCTGAGCATCGTCGCGAACCAGAAGGATGCTGCCGTCCACACCGACAAGGGCTCGTGTCCGGCGTCCCAGATCGAGCCCGACCTCCCGTTCACGGCGAGGGTCACGACGCTGGAGGGCCCGGTTCCGCTGGACCGGCAGCGCGTATACCGTCCCTTCGTCGACGATGCGTACTACACGCTCACGCTGCGCGTGCTGGACGCCTGCGAGGGCACCGATTTCCGCGAAGGACCAGACGACGCACGTTCCGAGTCGGTGCGGGAGGCGGTCGCGGGCGCGCTCAACGTTGGCGGCGGCGCGACGGGTCCCGAGATCGTCGGCATCGGCGCATCGT
>DASSOM010000356.1:0-11551 GCA_035700625.1 Vicinamibacterales bacterium | reverse complement strand
GTTTCACTCCTCGAACCGCTGTCCAGCCGAAGATTGGGAATGCCGTCCGGCGCCGGGAATTCCGCCGCGCATTGGCTGCAGCGCCATTCCGAGGCGAGCGCGCCGCCGCACGCCGGACAGGCGAGCAGCTCTCGGGCCGGAATCACTAGAAGATCGCGTAGATGAACGGCGCGACCGCTTCGACGGTCGTCGCGATGACGAGGATCAAGCCGAAGAGGCACAGGAACACCGCCAGCGGGATCAGCCAGCGGTTGCCCCCGTCGGACCGCCACAATCCACGCGCGAGATCGCCAATCGACCCCGCGCTGGTCCCGATCATTGTCAGCCGTCGACGGATGCCGCTACGTCGTTTGAGGACCATGAGGCGGACTCCTTGAGCGAGGCGGCCGCCGCCGCGGCGCGCCTGGTAAGCACCGTGTTTCCCGCCACGAGGACGTCGATGCCGCACCGGCGGAACGCCAGGTAACCCTCGAGCGCTTCCGTCACGATCGGCTCCCCCGCGACATTGAACGACGTGTTCAGGAGCACCGGAATCCCGCTGCGGCGGGCGTAGGCCTCGAGCAGCGCGTAGAGGCGCGGCGCCATCTCGCGGTCGAGTACCTGGACGCGCGCCGAGCCGTCCACGTGCGTCACGGCCGCCAGCCGCGATCGCCATTCCGGCCGCACGGCAAACACGCCCGACATGTACCGCGCGAGCCGTGCGCCGCCAGCCGGCAGATCGAAGAATCGATCCGCCGCCGCGCTCGTGACCACGGGCGCGAACGGACGGAATTCCTCGCGCCGCTTGATGTCCCGGTTGAGCCGATCCCGCATCTCGATCGCGTGCGGCGCCGCCAGGAGGCTTCGGTGCCCGAGCGCGCGCGGCCCGAACTCGCAGGCCCCATCCATCCATCCGACGACGCGGCCGGCGGCAAGATCGTCGGCCACGCGTTCGATGAGCGCCGCCTCGGGCAGTTCTTCCACGGGCTGCGTGTCCTCGCGCGCCGCCTGCGCCAGCGCGTGCCCGTCCACCGTCGGGCCCCAGAACGGGTGATCCGGAATCTCGCGGTGCGGGTTCCGGAAGTAGACGCGATCCGCGTACAGCGCCGCCCCCATCGCACAGCCTGCGTCGCCGGGCGCGGGCGGCACGAACACGCGATCGAATCCCGCCTCGCGCAGAATGCGCGCGTTCGCCAGACCATTCAGCGCGACACCGCCGCCGAAGCACAGATCGTGGCGCCCCGTCTCACGCTGCAGCCGCGCCGCGATGTCCACCAGCACGTCCTCGACGACGCGCTGGATGCTCGCGGCGCAGTCGGCGAAGCGGCGGCCGTCCGCGGACTCGAGATCGACGGGGTCGAACGGATGCCTCGGCTGACCGAAGAGATCGACGAACTTCCGCGAGTACGACCGATCCGCGGACGTGTGAAACTCGAAGTACTCCGGCACGAGCGCGAAACCGCCGTCAGGCAGCCGGCGAATCAGGCTCCGCACCTCGTCGACCATCGCCGGGCGGCCGTAGGCAGCCAGCCCCATCACCTTGTACTCGTCCTCGTTCACGTGGAATCCGAGAAAGGCGGTGAACGTGGAATAGAGCAGCCCGAGCGAGTGCGGAAACCGAATCTCGCGGTGCAGCGCGAGGTCGGTGCTGCCGCCCTCGCGGCGCGCGCCCTGGCCGACCGTGAGCGTCGCCCACTCGCCGACGCCGTCCGCCGTCAGAATCGCCGCGTCGTCGGTCGGGGCGGTGAGAAACGCCGCCGCGGCGTGCGACACGTGATGGTCGGTGAACAGAATCTTGTCCCGGGGCACGCCGAGGTGCGACGCGACGATGCCGCGAACCCACACCTTTTCGCCAAGCGAGTTCCTGATCGCATGCGGAAACGACCGCCACGATCGGGGGAACGCGCGGAGCGCTGACGTGAGAATCCGCTCGAACTTCAGCATGCTGCGCTCGTAGAAGACGACGGCGTCGAGGTCGTCCGGTTCGAGGCCGGCGTACTCGAGGCACCACTCGATCGCGTGAACGGGGAAGTCCGCGTCGTTCTTGTGGCGCGACAGCCGTTCTTCCTGCACCGCGCAGACGGGCACGCCGTCGATCACCAGCGCGGCGGCGGAGTCATGGTAATGGGCAGAGATGCCGAGGATGTTCATGTCAGTACTGGCTTCGCGGTGAACTGTGCGCTCGAGCGATGGGCGTCCAGCCGTCCCGCTGGCGCCGCGCCGCTCGCCGGGCGAGCCACGCGAACGGCGGCAGGAGGACGAAGTACATGAGCGTCATCAACACGGTGCCGATGACGTTGCCGAGCGCGGCGGCGACGCGCACGTAACGATTCCACAGACGCTTCGCGCGCGCATGCCACACGTGCCTTCGGTATCGATCCGGCGAGACGCGGGCGAGCTGTTTGTAGGTGTACGTCATGTGAAAGATTTCGTCGCGCAGGATTTCCTCGAAAATCGCCCGCGTGTCGGGATCGTCGTCGACGAGCTCACGATAGATCGTGAAGCGGCCCGCGGCGGACTTTTCGGCGACGTGCAGGAACGCGAGCAGTCGATGATCGGGTTCGCCGTCGATGCGAAGGTCGTCGAGTCCGTGGCCGCCTGGCAGTGGATTGCCGTTCAGGAGCACGCGACCCAGGCCTCGCTTCCTGCGCAACAAAGCGGTGCCGCGTTCGCGAAAGAGATCGCCGTGGTGCAGTTCGTCGATCGCGTGCTCGAGGTAGAGACGGCGCAGCAGGGGATCCGGAGTGATTTCCGCCGCGCGCAGGATGTCGCGTCCGCCGTCCGTTTCGACCTCCGCGAATGCCAGCAGCTTCCGGAGCCTGCGATCGCCATCCGCCCACACCCATTTGTGAACCGGACGCATCAAGCGATCGAGCGGGGCGGTACGTGCGACAGGCATGGTGACCTCGGCCGAGGCGGGCGCGGCACGACCATTCGGGGCCGGCCGGACGGGCCCCCCATCGTGTGGATTGGTCGCCGGCGGTCGCGGCGACGCAGATGGCGCACAAATGCAAGTCCGATTCCGCCATGGATCGCAGGGATATGGCGGAACAGCCGCTCCCGTTCTTACGAGTCTCGAAACCGCAGCGACCGGGCGTAATGATCGGTGAGTTCAGCGAAATTTTTGCGCGATGTTCCTTCCGTTCGAGGTGGCGGGAGCCGACGCCCGGCCGCCACGGGTGTGTCGACCGTGGCGTCGGCCGATGCGATCAGCTGGCCGCCTGCATCTTCGCGAGGCTGCCCGCCACGTAGCCGCCTGGAACGGTGCGCGCGGCGATGTTCAAGCGATTCCAGCCGTTGATCGCGATGACCGCGAGCGTCAGGTGCAGCAGCTCGTCCTCCGAGAACTGCGCCTTCACGCGCTCGTAGACCTCGTCCGGCGCATGCGTCTGCGCAACGAGCGTCAGCGCTTCCGTCCACTCCAGCGCCGCGCGCTCGCGGTCCGAGTAGTACGGCGTCTCGCGCCAGGCCTCCAGCCCGTACAACCGCTGTTCCGTCTCGCCGTTCGCGCGCGCATCCTTGCTGTGCATGTCCAGACAATAGGCGCATCCGTTGATCTGCGACGCCCTCATGCGGACCAGGTCGAGCAGCTTGCCGTCGAGGCCCGCCTTGTGAATCTGCCGTTCGAGGCCGAGCAGCGCGTGGATGATGCCGGGGTTTGCGTGCATGAGATCGATTCGAGCGTTCATGTGTCTTGTGCCTCCTCTGATAGGACGAATCAGGGCCCTCCGGCGTGACACGCCCGCCGCCTTCGCGGTACTGTCACGGGGGTACTACGTGGCGGCAGAAAATGCTCTAGAATGCCGCCCTTCTGTCCGATTGCCTGACGGGTCGTCATTCCGGCGCTGCCCGGCCGCGCAGTCTGGGAAGGTGGTCATCCATGCGCCCATTTCGAGTTGTGATGCTGGCGGCGGCGTTCGCGGCTACGACGACGACGGGCGCGGCGCGCGCGCAGGAGCCCCAGGCCCAGCCGCCGACGCGCGAAGCCGCGATCGAGCAGGCGCAGCAGCAGAAGGCGGCAACGCTCCACCCCTACCAGCCCGGCACGGGCGAGCGGCTGATGAACAAGGCCGAAGACATCCTCGTGAACGGCGGCGGCCTGCGGTGGCATCCGTTTTTTCAGAACGCCTACGCGGGCGGCGGGTTCACGCTCGGCCTCGGCTATCGGACGTTCGTGAGCCCGTACAACCAGCTCGACGTGCGGGGCAGCTACTCCATCGCCGGCTACAAGCGCGCCGAGATGGAATTCACCGCACCCCACCTGTTCCACCGTCGCGGGACGCTGTCTCTGCTGGGCGGCTGGCGGGAGGCGACGCAGGTGGGCTTCTACGGCATCGGCATGGATACGTCCAAGGACGACCGCACGAACTACGATTTCCAGCAGCCGTACGGGGCAGCGACGCTCACGATCTGGCCCACGCGCAAGATCCTCATGCTTCAGGGCGGCGTGGAATATTCCCGGTGGTCGCTGGGCGGCGGCGAAGGGTCGTTTCCGTCCATTGAAACGCTGTACTCGTCAGCGACGCTTCCCGGCGTCGGCGCGCGGACGACGTATCTGCATAGTCAGGCAACGGTCGGTCTCGACTGGCGGACGTCCTCGGGCTACTCGCGCCGCGGCGGATACCTTGGCGCGACCCTGCACGACTACGCCGACAACGACAAGGCGTTCGGATTCCAGCAGGTCCAGTACGAGGCTGTCGAGCACATCCCCATCCTGCGTGAGACGTGGGTGATCTCGCTCCACGGCCGCGCCGACACGACGTTCAGGAAAGACGATCAGCAGGTCCCGTTCTTCATGCTGCCGTCGCTCGGCGGCGGATCGTCGCTGCGCGGCTTCACGAGCTGGCGCTTCCGCGATCGGAACAGCCTGCTGCTGCAGGCGGAGTGGCGCATCATGGTCAACCGGTTCATCGACACGGCGGTCTTCTACGACGCCGGCAAGGTCACGGCGCGGACGTCTGACCTCGACCTGAAGGGGCTGAAGAGCGATTACGGCTTCGGCGTCCGGTTCCACGGTCCCATCTCCACGCCGCTGCGCGTCGAAGTGGCGCGCAGCAACGAAGGGCTGGTCTTCGTGTTCGCCGCGTCTCCGGTGTTCTGAGGGAGGCTTTCCATGCGACCGCTGTCAATCGTTTCGTGCGTGCGCCGCGCCTCCGTCCCGGTCCTGTCGATCGCCGCGATCGCCGCCGGTCTCTTCGGCGTCACGGCGACGACGAATGGCCCTCACTTCTTCCCGGATGATCCCATCACCCGCGCCCCCGAATCGCAGGACGCGTCGAAGGCGCAGCCGGTCGAGATCGGGTCGCTCTACGAGATGTCGTACAACCTGTTCGTCACCGCCGGCTACCAGCCGACCGGCGTGCGCGCGCAGGATATCAACACGATCGACGAGGTGCCCGACTCGAGCTGGTTTACGAACCGCATCGGCACGAAGACGCTGACCGCCGAGGACATCGCGCGCGGTCCGAACGTGGGCGACCCGCCCGATCCGTCGCGGTGGGTGCTCATCCGCGAGAAGTCGTCCGGCGTCCATCCCGGCTTTACGGCGAGGGATGCGAAGGGAGAAACCTGGTTCCTCGAGTTCGATCCGCCGCCCTTCCCCGAGGGGGCGACCGCGGCGGTCGAGATCGCGACCAAGATCTTCTGGGCGTTCGGCTACAACCAGGTCGAGACGTATCTCACGACGTTCGATCCGACGCGGGTCGAGATCGACCCGAAGGCGACCGTTCGCCGGCCGTCGGGGGCGAGGACGCCATTCACCCGGGACGACATGGACGCGATCCTGGAGAACGTCGCGCGGAATCCCGACGGCACGTACCGCATCGTCGCCGGCCGGCTGATCCCCGGGAAGATTCTCGGCGGGTTCCGGTATGCGGGCACGCGTCCGGATGACCCCAACGACGTCGTCCCGCACGAGCATCGCCGCGAACTGCGCGCCCTGCGCGTCTTCGGCGCGTGGACGAACCTGACGGACCTCAAGGCGGCGAACACGATCGATGCGCTCGTGACCGAGAACGGCCGGTCGATCGTCAAGCACTACCTGCAGGACGTGGGATCGACGTTCGGCATGAACAACGACGTCCACGAATGGGATCTCGGCTGGGAGCACTTCTACTCCTCCGGGCCGACGTTGAAGCGCCTCTTCTCGTTCGGGTTCGCGCTGAGCCCGTGGCAGACGGTCGACTACGTCGAGTACCCGTCGATCGGCAAGTTCGAGGGGGATCAGTTCGATCCTCGCTTGTGGCGGCCGCAAACCCCGACGACCGCCTACATGGAACTGCGCGATGACGATGCGTTCTGGGCGGCGCTCCGCGTGGCGGCGTTTACCGACGATCTGATCAGGGCTGCGGTGCACACCGGCCAGTTCAGCAATCCCGAGGCGGAGAAGCATCTCGTCGACGTGCTGATCACGCGCCGCGACAAGATCACGTCCACGTATCTCAACGCGGTGAACCCCGTCGTCAATCCGCGGCTGGATGCGAACGGGCGGCTGACATTCGACAACGCGGCGATCGACGCCGGCGTCGCCGAAGGGCCAGCCGCGTATCGCGCGTCGTGGTTCCTCTTCGACAACACGACCGGCGAGCGGCGTCCCCTCTCCGAATCGAATGCGGAAGAACCGGTCCTGCAGGCACCGGCCAGCCTGCCGACCGCGGAGGGCAGCTACGTGAGCGCCGACATTTACGTGGACAGCGCGGCACACCCGGTCTGGTCGAAGCCGGTGCGCACGTACTTCCGCCGGGAGGGGAACGGCTGGAAGCTCGTCGGGCTCGAGCGGATGCCGGAGAGCGCGGCGGCGACTCGCGCGACGCCGCAGGCGGTGCAGTAGTCAGCGTCCGCTCACGCGCGGGCCGGCCGCACCCAGGGCGTGTGCAGGACGTGCGTCGGCACGGACGTCGCGTACGCCTGCCGTGACGTCACGAGCCTGCGCCGCCGCAGGGTTCGCAGCGCGTACTGCACCGCGCTCTTCGACAGCCCGGTGTCGCTCGCGATCCGCTGCAGGCTCGCCGTGGCGCGGCGCTCGCCCCGGCCGCGCGCCTGCGACCACAGATACAGATAGACGATGAATGCCGAGGGCTGGTGATCGTGCCCCACGAGATCGGGCATCAGCGTCTCGACGACGTGCCGGTCCAGGATGAGGCGCGCGCCCATAGCAATAATTGCTATAGCACGTATTCGACGGGCTTTACAACCGTGCGGCGCGCGGGTAGCCTCGCGCGCATGATTACGCACATCAAGTTCGTCAGCATTCCCACCACCGACCAGGACCGCGCCCTCGCGTTCTACACCGGGAAGCTGGGGTTCAAGGTGGTCACCGACCAGCCGTTCTCGGAGACCCAGCGATGGATCGAGCTGCGCATCGGTTCCTCGGAGACGCGCTTCGTGCTCTTCAGCATGGACGGCGGCGCGAAGCCCGGCGGCCCGTTCAATGGCTCGCTGGCCTGCGACAACGTCGAGCGCACGTATGAGGAGCTGAAGGGACGCGGCGTGGAGTTCAGCGGCCCGCCCAGGAAGGAACCCTGGGGCACCTACACGACGTTCAAGGATCCGGACGGCAACGAGTTCGTGCTGGGATCGAAGTAGCCGGTGCGGCGCGCCTACCGCCGCCGCTTCCGCGGCCGCGGCGCATCGACCGGTCCCTCGCGCGCGATCATCACCTCCGTTGACTTCACGATCGCCAGCGCGTCGTCGCCGCGCTTCAGCCGTAGCTCGTCGACGGCGTCCCGCGTGATGACCGCGGTGAGGTGCTGATCGCCGATCCGCAGGCGGACCTGGGCCAGGACGCCGCTCACGCGGACCTCGTCGACGACGCCGCGCAGCTGGTTGCGGCCGCTGATCGAGACGATCACGGGCGCGGCCGTCCGGCGGCGGCCCGCGCGCGGGACGGGCCGGTCCTGCGTGGCCAGCAATCGATCGATCTCCGCTTCGGCGATCCGGTGGTGCCCGCCCGCCGTCCGGGTCGTCCGGATGGATCCCTGGTAGATCCACTGCTTCAGCGTCGAAAAGCTCACGCCCAGCCGTTCCGCCGCTTCGCTCACCGTCAGCCGCATCGCACGCCCTTCACTTGAATCGGCCTGAGTCGTAGGCCTCAAGTATACTAATTCGTATAGAACCGTGAGAACACCTCATCGTTTCTGGCTGACGATAGGCGCGGCATTGTTGCTCGTTCTGCCCCCCCGCCCTGCGGGGGCGCGGAGCGGTGACGTGCTCGTGTCGGCCGCCGCGAGCCTCACCGATGCCCTCACGGCGGTGGCCGCGGACTTCGAGCGCGAAACCGGCGTCCACGTGACGGCGAATTTCGGGTCGTCGAGCGGCCTGGCGAGACAGATCGTGAATGGCGCCCCCGTGGACCTGTTCCTCACCGCCGACGAGGCGCAGATGGACGTCGTCGAGCAGGCTGGCTTCGTCGAGCGCGGGACCCGGATCGACCTCCTCCGCAACCAGCTGGTCGTCGTGATGCCCAGGGGATCGCGGCCGCTGGCTTCGCCGCGCGATCTTGCCGCCGGGTCGATTCGGCGCATCGCGCTCGCCGATCCCGCCGCCGTCCCTGCCGGTGTGTACGCGCGCCGGTACCTGGAGTCGATCGGCCTCTGGTCCGCGGTCGCGCCGAAGGTGGTGCCGATGCTGGACGTGCGCGCGGCGCTGGCCGCGAGCGACAGCGGCAACGTCGACGCGGCATTCGTGTACAAGACCGACGCGTCGATCGCCCGGCACTCGACTGTCGTGTTCAGCGTGCCGCTCGCTGACGGTCCGCGCATCGTCTATCCGGCCGCGGTGATCAAGGATGCGCGGCACGGCGATGCGGCCCGACGCTTCCTGGCGTACCTGCGCGGCGGCGCGGCGCGCCGCGTGTTCGAGCGCTATGGGTTCGTGGTGGCGACCGATGGGCAGTGACGTCTGGCAGACGACGGCGTTTACGCTCTGGACGGCGCTTGCCGCGACGCTCGTCATGCTGCCGCCGGGCGTCGCGCTCGCGTGGCTGCTCGCACGGCGCACGTTCGTGGGGAAGTCGCTCGTCGATACGATCGCCTCGCTGCCGCTGGTCATGCCGCCGGTGGCGACCGGGCTGATTCTGCTCTACTTGATCGGCCGTCGTGGTCCGATCGGGCGGTTGCTGGAAACCTGGGGCATCGAGGTCGTGTTCACGTGGAAGGCGGTGATCCTCGCGATGGCGGTGATGGGCTTTCCGCTCCTCGTGCGAACGGCGCGCGCCGGATTCGAAGAGGTGTCGCCGCGGTACGAACAGCTCGCGGCGACGCTTGGCGCCGGACCGGGACGGATCTTCTTCACCGTCACGCTGCCGCTCGCCGGCCGCGCCGTGGCGGCGGGCGCCCTCCTCGCGTTCTCGCGCGCGCTCGGGGAGTTCGGCGCCACGATTCTCGTCGCCGGCAGCATTCCGGGACGCACGCGTACGCTGGCGCTGGCCATCTTCAGCGACACCGAGGTGGGGCACGACGCGCGCGCCGCCGCACTGCTGGGCATCTCCGTCGTCATCGCGTTCATCGCCGTGACCGTCTCGAACGCGCTGGTCCGCCGGCGCGCCCCCGACGCGCATGCCTGAGGCGCCCCGGCTCAGTCTCCGGATCGATGTCTCACTGCGGCAGGGCGCCTTCACGCTCCAGGTTCGGCATCAGGTCGAGAGCCGCGCGCTCGCCCTCGTCGGGCCATCGGGTGCGGGCAAGACGACGCTCCTCGAGACGATTGCCGGACTGCGCAAACCGGACGCGGGAGAAATCGTCGTCGGCGATCGGGTGTTGTTCTCGTCGGCCAGGAGCATCGACGTGCCGTCGCGCCTGCGCCGCATCGGCTACCTGCCGCAGGACGCGCTGCTGTTTCCACACCTGAACGTCCGGCGCAACATCTTGTACGGCGCCGGCCACGACTCCCGCCTGGCGCTGGAGCGCGTGCTCGAGGTCCTCGAGATCGAGGACCTGCTCCATCGGCGCGTCGGCGGATTGTCGGGAGGGGAGCGGCAGCGCATCGCGCTCGCGCGCGCGCTGATGGCCGCCCCCGCGCTGCTGCTCCTCGACGAGCCGCTCGCCGCCCTCGACGATCCGCTCCGCTGGCGCATCATCCCTTACCTCGAGCGCATCCGCCACGAGCTGGCGCTGCCGATCATCGTCGCCAGCCACGACCATCGCTTCGTTCGCGCGATCGCCGAGGCGGTGCTGCCGCTCGCGGGCGGCCGCGTCGCGTGCGCCGACGGCGACTGATGCCGATCGCCGCTTACGCCACCTTCTTCTGCCCCTGCTGAATGAACGCCAGCAGGTCGCGGTTGACGATGTCCGGATGCGTCGCGGTGAGCCCGTGCGGCAGCCCGGGATAGTAGATCTCCGCCGCACCCTTGACCAGCCGCGCCGACTTCCTGGCCGAGTCCTTGACCGGCACGATCTGATCGTCTTCGCCGTGCATCACGAGCGTCGGGACGTCGAACTTCCTGAGGTCTTCCGTGAAGTCGGTTTCCGAGAACGCCTTGATGCTGTCGTACGCGTTCTTGAGGCCGGCCTGCATGCTCCAGAGCCAGAACTGATCGAGCGTGCCCTGGGACACCTGCGCGCCGGGCCGGTTGGCGCCGTAGAAGAGCGGCGCGAAGTCCTTGTACGCCTGCGAGCGGTCCTTGACCAGCGCGGTGCGCAGATTGTCGAAGACTTCGATCGGCAGCCCTTCGGGGTTGGTCGCCGACTTCAGCAGAATCGGCGGCACCGCCGCGACGAGGACGGCCCTGGCCACGCGCTTCGTCCCGTACCGCCCGATGTAGCGCGCCACCTCGCCGCCGCCGGTCGAGTGTCCGACCATGGTGATGTTGTCGAGATTGAGCGCCTCGATCAGCGCGGCGAGATCGTCGGCGTACCCGTCCATGTCGTTGCCCGACCAGGCCTGACTTGATCGCCCGTGTCCGCGGCGATCGTGCGCGACGACACGGAAGCCGTGCTGGGCCAGGAACAGCATCTGGCCATCCCACATGTCGGCGTTCAGCGGCCATCCGTGCGAGAGCGTGACGACCGGCCCCGTGCCCCAGTCCTTGTAATAAATCGTCGTACCGTCTTTCGTCGTGATCGTGCTCATGTGCGCTTCTCCTCGGTAATCCGTCGCGAGGCGTTTGCTTCCCGCCCGGCGACGTGGTGCGATCGTGTAGACCGCGCGTCACGCTGTCCTGTGACAACCGCGGCATGGCATGGCGGCTGCCGTGTCACGAATGTCCGGGTGCAGCGGTCTCGTGGTCAGGGAAAGGAGATCCTGATCATGAAACTCGTCATCATCGGCGGGACCGGGCTCATCGGATCGAAGCTGGTGGCCCGGCTGCGCGAACAACGGCACGAGGCCGTCGCGGCGGCGCCGAACACAGGTGTCAATACCCTCACTGGCGAAGGGCTGGCCGACGCGCTTCGCGGCGCGGCGGTCGTGGTCGACGTCTCGAACTCGCCGTCGTTCGAGGAGCGGGCGGTCATGGCGTTCTTCACCGACTCGACGCGGAACCTGCTGAAGTACGCGGCGGCCGCGGGGGTGAAGCATTACGTGGCGCTCTCGGTGGTGGGCACCGGACGCCTGCTCGACAGTCCGTACTTCCGGG
>DASSOM010000355.1:0-4006 GCA_035700625.1 Vicinamibacterales bacterium | reverse complement strand
TCGCGCCGCTCGTCACGCGGATCCAGCTGCGATTGCTCACGGCCGTCCAGTCGCAGGTCGACCCGGCCGTGACGCCCACGTTCCCCGACGCGCCCGAGGGCCCTGGAGCGATCGACGTCGGCGAGATGCTGTAGCTGCACGGCGTCGCGCCCGACTGCTGCACGCTGAAGGACAGGCCCGCAATCGTCAGCGAGCCCGTTCGCGAAGACGTGCTCGTGTTCGCGTCGACGCTGAAGCCGACGGTACCGTTCCCGCTCCCGCTCGCGCCGCTCGTGACGTGAATCCACCCGTTGTTGCTCGCGGCCGTCCAGGTACATCCGGTGCCGGCCGTGACGTTGACGGATCCGCTCCCGCCCGCGGCGGCGATCGACGTGCTCCCGGCCGACAGCGCCGGCGTGCACGGAATGCTGAACGAGAAGGTGTTCGTGAGACCGCTCGCCGTCTCGCCCCCAGGCCCGTGCGCGACGATGCGCGCTTCGTACGTGACGCCGGCGGTGAGCGGCGTCGACAGGAGCGACAGGAAATTGACGCGGATCTGGCCGTCCGATTCAGGCGATGGCTTGCCCAGCTCGACGCGTTCGACCGTGGTGGACGATCCGCTGACGTAGATGTCGAGCCGATAACCGTCGACCACGGCAACGCCGTCCACGACCGTGTTGTGATCGGTCGACGGGGTGAACTCCGCGCGCTGTGGATCGATGACCGCCTGCGCGTACGCCGGAACGGCGCCGCAGACAAGAAAGGCCGCGACGCACATCCAGCGAAGCCGGCCACTGAATTCGCGATGCCACGTCATGCCGGTACTCTCCGGCGGGAGCGTCGGGCGAGCGCGGGGAGCGGCCCGCGCCGCCCAGTGCACGAACCGGTCCCGATCCGACCGGATGCGCAAGTGGTTGATTGGCCGAGATCAGCACGCTCCGTTACAGATTGGAAACGGTCGAGGTGCCGACAGGTTTGTGCGCTCGCGTGCGGAAGTGTGCGGGGGTTATTCCGCGCGCAGCGTTTTCGCGGGATCGAGATGGACGACGCGCAGCGCCGGCACCAGGCTGGCCAGGAGAGCGACGGCGAGGAGCGTGGCGGCCACGGCGCCGAACGTCAGGGGATCCGCCGGCGTCACGCCCCACAGGAACGACTGCATCAGCCGAACGGCCGCGAGCGCCGCCGCGCCGCCAATGAGCACTCCGGCCGCCGCGAGCGTCATCCCGGGCATCACGACGGCGCGCACGACCTGCTCGGTCGAAGCGCCCAGCGCGAGGCGGATGCCCAGCTCCCGCGTCCGCTCCGTCACCGAGCTCGCAATCAGCCCGTGGATGCCGATCGCCGCGAGGAGCAGCGCGACGAGGCCCAGTCCGAGGACGAGCGACATCATGAACCGCTGCGTCGCGAGCGACGCCGACTGCACGTCGCGCATGCTCTCGAGCTTCGAGACCGGCAGCATCGGATCGACCGTCGTAATCGCGCCGCGGATGCCGGCCCCCACCCCCTCGATGCTGCCTGCGGAGCGGACGACCCATGACGGGGAGAACCAGGTGTGCACCAGCTTCATCAGGCTCGCGTTCACCTGCGTAGCCGGTACATAAATGATGGGCGGCGTCACGAGCGGGTCGTTGTACCCCTGATACCCCGACGTCGTCGTGCGCGTGTTGCCGACGACGCCGACGATCTCGCGCTCGGCCCCCATCGTGTTGATGTGATGGCCGACGGCGCCCCGCCCCTCGTAGTAGCGGCGCGCGAACTCTTCGTTGACGACGGCAATCGGCGCCGAATTCGCGAGATCGCTCGCCTGCACGCCGCGTCCTTCCTTCACGGGGACGCGCAGCGCCTCGAAGTAGCCCGGCGTGATGTAGCTCACGTTCGCGATGGTTCCGCGGCGCGGATCGACGCGGCCGTCGATCGGCCTGAACCCCATGTTGAGCAGCCGCGTGTACGGCAGCCCGAGCGTGACGCCGGCCGCCTCCACGCCGGGATAGCGGCGGATCTGCGCGAGCGTCTGATCGAACAGCGCGGCAATCCGCGCGGGCTCTTCGTAACGCGCGTCCTGCAGCGACACCGTCGCCGTGACGACGTTCGACGGATCGAATCCGGGATTGAGACTCTTCAACTGCAGGAAGGTCCGGACCAGGAGGCCGGCACTCACGAGCAGCACGACGCCCATCGCGACTTCGCCGACGACGAGCAGACGCCGTGGCCACCCGCCGGCGCCGCCGGCGACCGCGCGCGTGCCGGATTCGGCGAGCGACTGCTGGACGTTGATGCGGCTCGCGTGCACGGCCGGCACCAGACCAAACACCACGCTCGTCGCGAGCGCGACGACGACGGTGACCGCCAGGACGCGGCCGTCGAGCGCGATCGGGTAGCCGAACCGGAACACGTCCTGCCCGACCGCCTTGAGGCCGTCGAGCACCACCCACCCGACCAGAACGCCTGCCGCGCCGCCGAGCAGCGCGAGGACGGCGCTCTCCACGAGGAGCTGCCGGATCACGGCGCCGCGGCCGCTGCCGAGCGCCATGCGCGTCGCCACCTCGCGCGCGCGTGCGCTCGATCGCGCCAGCAGCAGCCCTGCCACGTTCACGCACGCGATCAGCAGCACGAGGCCGACGGCGCCCCAGAGCATCAACAACGGTTCACGGATCTCTGACGTGTTGCCCGTCTGCAGCGGCACGAGCGAACAGGAGATCGGCGTCCGTCCGAACTGGTTCTGAAACACCGGCGACGCAATGCGATCGAGTTCCGCGCTCGCCTGCGTCCAGTCCGCGCCCGGGCGGAGGCGCAGCGTCAGGCCGTAGTTCGTGCCTCCTCCCTCGCCTTTCGCCGACGGATGCAGCGGCGTCCAGACGTCCGCCTCGCCGCCCCCCGTGAATCCCTGCGGCATGACGCCGACGATCGTGTACGGCTCGCCGCGGAGCATCATCGATCGTCCGATCACCGAAGGATCGGCGCTGAAGACGCGCGACCAGAGCCCGTAGCTGAGGACGGCCACCGGCGCGCCCCCTTCGCGATCCTCGTCGGGCGTGAATCCCCGCCCGATGAACGGCCGGATGCCCAAGACGCGGAAATACCCTTCACTGACGCGCGCCTGCACGACGTTCGCGGCGCGATCGCCGGCGAACAGGTTGACGCCGCCGCCCCACCCGCTGCTCCCTTCGACCGCCGCGTCGACCAGCTTCGCGTTGTCGCGGATCGCCAGAAACGTCGCGCCGTCCACGGCCGTGTCGTTCGTGAACACGCCGGCGCTGCCGCGCCCCGAGACGCGGATCGTGGCCAGCCGCTCCGGCTCCGGATAGGGCAAGGGCTTCAGCAGCAGCGCGTTGACGACGCTGAACACCGCCGTGTTGACGCCGATGCCGACGGCGAGGGTCACGAGCGCAATGAGGGTGAATCCCGGCGTCTTCCGCAGCATGCGGACGCCGTAGCGGAAATCGCGCAGAAAGGTCTCGAGCATCGGTCGCCCCGGGGCTGCAGGCTTGGACGGAAGCGGCGGCCGATAAGTTTACCGCGGGAGTGGCCGGCTACGATCCTTCGTCGCGCCGCTTCTCGGCTCGGACGTCCCAGACGTCGGCCGCCTCGATCTCGCGGATGACGGGCTGATTCCGCGCGATGCGAATCAGCTCCCCCCGCGGATCGGCGAAGCCCCACTCGCGGACGTCGATCGTGAAGCTGAATCGCGAGATGAGCGGACCGCGCGTCAGGTCCGCCTCCTCGTCGTCGACCCCCACCTCCGCGCGCGCGCGATCCAGCAGTGTTTCCATCACCCACGTGGGCACGTTCGTTCGGTAGCCCGGGTACACGTACGTGAACGTCTGCAGTTGCGCGAGGAGGAGCGGCCAGTTCATGCCGACGCGCGCCATCAGCCGCTCCCAGTCGAGCGTCTCGCCGAGGCAGACGATCAAGTGGAGGATGTCCGACATGTCGTGGCGATGCCGTTCACTGATGAACAGGCGATGCCAGATCAGCTCTTCCGGCGGCGCGATGCGCACCGGCGTCGCCGCAAGCACGCCGGGACGGC
>DASSOM010000354.1:0-11023 GCA_035700625.1 Vicinamibacterales bacterium | reverse complement strand
AGATGGTTTGTACAGGAGAAAGCTGCGGACCGCGTCCGTGAAGGCGACGACCTCGGCTTCGTCCATGCCGGACGTCGTCGGCTCCTCAGGAACGGGCGCCCATTCGCGGGTCATCTCCGCCGCAATGCTGCGCCCCGTGCGCACGTACGGCACGAAGAGCGCGCGGTCGGACGGGAACGGGCCCTCGCCGCGCGGCCACTCCATCTCTGGCTGGTAGCCGATCGCAAAGCTGCGGCCGTCCTGGTGCACGTCGAGAAACGGGTTCTGAACGAGGGCAAGAAGGCCGCGATCATTGGGCAGCCGGAGGAACATGCCGTACGCCTTCGTGCCGAGAGCCGGCCGCGGCGCTCGCGGCACGTACTGCGACTCGACGTCCGCGTCGATCGCGGCGTCGATCGCCCGGATCGTATCGACGCGCATCGTGTCGCCGCCCGAACCGCGGGCGATCGCGATCTGCTTGCTCACGAAGCGCCAGTCCGGCCGGATCTCGTACCTGACCTCGATCCGGTAGGCGCCGGCGGCCCACGTGTACGTGACGATGTCGCCGGTTCTCGTCCGCTGCGGCTCGCCCAGCGCGGTGCTCTCGATCGTCCGGCCGTCGACGGTCACCGCGAATTCGTCGCGTGTCAGGTGAATCGCGTCCTGCCACGTGCGATCGCTGACGGCCTCGAGCCCGCGCGGTCCGAATTCCGCGCGGACAGACGCGTTCTCGAGCACCAGTGAGGCGCTCGGCTGCGCCCGTGCGGCCATTGCCGCCGCGGCGGCGCACAACACCAGCAGCCAGGTACGGACCATCGCGAGCGATCCTATCGCACTGATTCGTCGGCTCGAGCCTCACGTCCATGACATGATCGACGGATGCAGTATCGTGCGCTCGGAACGACGGACATGCGCGTCTCGGCCGTGAGCTTCGGCGCCTGGGCGATTGGCGGCTTCTGGGGCGCGACGGACGACGAGGAATCGATGCGGGCGCTGCACGCGGCAATCGACGCGGGCGTCAACTTCATCGACACCGCAGACGTCTACGGCGACGGCCGGAGCGAGCGCCTGATCGCGCGCCTTCGGCGCGAGCGCCCGGGCGAAACGATTTACGTGGCGACCAAAGCGGGACGCCGGCTGCCCGTTCAGACTCCGGACGGCTACACGCGGGCGAATCTCCAGTCGTGGATCGATCGCAGCCTGCAGAATCTGGAGATGGACGCGATCGACCTGCTCCAGCTGCACTGCCCGCATCCGCGCGTCTACGACGATCCCGCCGTGTTCGGGATCCTGGACGACCTCGTGCGGACGGGCAAGCTGCGCTGGTACGGCGTCAGCGTGGAGACAGTCGAGGAAGCGCAGCGCGCGCTGAAACATCCGGGCGTGCGCACCGTCCAGATCATCTTCAACATGTTCCGGCTGAAGCCTGCGGAACGATTCTTTGGCGAGGCGCGGACGCACGGCGCGGGGATTCTCGCGCGCGTGCCGCTGGCGAGCGGGCTGCTCACCGGCAAGCTGTCGGCATCGACGACCTTCCCCGAAGACGATCACCGGACGTTCAATCGCGAGGGACAGGCGTTCGATCGCGGGGAGACGTTCTCGGGCGTGCCGTACGAGATCGGGCTCGAGGCGGTCGATCACCTGCGGCCGCTCCTGCCGGACGGCACGTCCATGGCGCAGTTCGCGCTGCGCTGGATCCTGATGTTCGACGCGGTGACCTGCGCGATTCCCGGCGCCCGCACGCCCGATCAGGCGCGCGCCAACACCGCCGCGGCGGATCTGCCCGCGCTGCCGGCGCAGACGATGGCTCAGGTCCGTCAAGCGTACGACGATCTGGTCCGGCCGCACGTGCACCATCTCTGGTGAGCGCGCGCTTGGCGTGATATCTCTTGGCGGCTTGGCTCCTTGGCGTGAGACACCGTGACATGTTGGCGCCTTGGCGCGAGATCCCTTGGCTCCTTGGCGTGAGATCCCCTCACAGCCGTACGTCCACACGGCCGCCGCGGAAGGTGATCGCGTGGCGCGACTCGCTCCCGGCGAGCCGCGCGTCGATGCGGCGCGGACCGCCGCGCATCCGCGAACCTGGCGTGAGCGTCAGCGTGAGCCGTCGGTCCGCGTCGCGCCAGTTCGCGGTGATCCCCATCCAGTCCCCGCGGCGATACGCGAACGATCGGCCGTCGTCTTCGTACAGCCGCAGCCGGCCGTCACGGCCTGGAAAGACGATCAGCTCGAGCGCGCCCTCGACCGGTTCGTCCACGTACTGACGGACCGGTCCGAGCGGGAGGACGGCGCCGGCGCGGGCGTAGATCGGCATCACCGACAAATCGACCTCGCGCGACACTTCCGTACCGCCGTCAACGCGCTTCTCCGTCCAGTAGTCGAACCACGCGCCGCGCGGCAGATACACGCGTCTCGTCGTCGCGCCCTGCTCGACGACGGGCGCGACGAGCAGGTCGGGTCCCCAGAAGTATTGATCCCCGCGCGCAACGGCCTGCGGATCATCGGGGTGATGCAGCCACATCGCGCGCATGATCGGCATGCCGGTGAGATGCGCTTCCCGCACGGCCGAGTACAGGTACGGGAGCAGCCGGTAGCGCAGCTCCATGAATTTTCGGCAGATCGGTTCGACCTGCGCGTTGTGCAGTTCGGACTCGGGTGGATTGCCGGCGCCGCGGTAGCGGCTCGTCTCGTCCGGTCCGACCTCGCCGGTGTTCCAGCCCCACGGCAGTCGCAGATGCCAGGTCCGGCCGTGCGAGCGGAACAGTGTGCAGAACGCACCGAACTGGAACCAGCGGACGTAGAGCTCCCCCGTGAACTCCGGCGTCGGCACGAAGCCGCCGATGTCGGTTCCCCAATATGGGATCCCGCTCAGGCTCGTGTTGATCGCGACGGGCACGTGCGTGCGCAGCGTCTCCCACGTCGAGTACACGTCGCCCGACCAGAGAAACGGCGCATACCGCTGCATGCCGGCGTAGCCGTTGCGGTGCAGCGCGTACGGACGCTCGTTCGGCCGCCACAGCTGCGATCCTTCCCAGTACATCCGGATGCGGGTCAGCCGCGAGGCGGCGTCGAGCCCGTCGCCCTGATCGGGCCACCAGCCGTCGATGCCCAGATCGTAGACGCCCTTGTGGTACGGCCAGTAGCAGCCGACGTGCCGGTCGTCCGGCCATTCGCCGTCGGGCGTGCGGCCGCTCGGCTCCGGCGCCGCGCACGCGTCGCGCACGGTCCCCGTCAACCGCTTTCCCTCGATCACCGTATGCAGGACGACCTTGTAGTGCATCCCGTGCAGGCGATCGATCGTCCCCTTCGGATCCGGAAAGTTCTTCTCGTTCCACGTGAACTCGCCGTTGTGCGTGTTCCAGCCGGACGGCGTGAAATCGGTGCCGAGATAGATCAGCGCGTCGCACGGCAGCTTCTTCTCCCGCATCGTGTTTGCGACCCACATCACTTCCTCGGGGCCCGCGAGCGTGCGGTGCGACTGCTGATAGCCGAAGGACCACAGCGGCGGCATCTCGGGCAGACCGGTGATGCGCGCGTACTCGCGCATGATGACGGCGGGATCGGTCGACGACACGACGAAGACGTCGAGCGGGAGCGGACGCTCGGGAGCGAGGATCCCCTGCGCGCCGCTCAGGTCGAACGTGCCGAGCGGCTGGTGGATGTAGAGCCCCCACCCGCCGGTGCCGATCAGCCACTGAATCGGCACGCGGCCGCCGTGCGTGCGCAGCTGGTAGCCGCCCTGGCCGTTCCGCATGCGATCGACGTCGCCGCGCCGATCGAACTGGGGGCCTCCCTCGCCAAAGCCGAGCACCGGACGATCGCCGAGCAGGAACGTCACGCCACCGTCGTTGGCGACGCGGATCTCCTGCACCGTCGTGTCGCCGTCCGCGACGGTCACCTGGATGGGATCGGTCGCGATGGTGACTGTCAGATTGCCGGCCGTGCCGAGCTTGATGCGCGCCGCGCCGTCGGGAACGAACGTCTGCGACTCGGCAAAATCGACGAGCGCTCCGTCCGCGTTCGGCGGTCTCTCGCCGGAGGGGACGATGGTGATCCGGACCGTCCGATCGCTGAGCGACGCCACGCGCAGTTCGACGGGCGTGCCGGCCACTTCCAGGCGTCGCCGCTGGGCGCCAACCCTCGTCTTGAACAGCAGCGTCGCGCCGGCGATCGCCAGGCCGCGGAGCGCGTCGCGGCGCGTCACGGGTTCCATCATGCCGCGCATCTCACCAAGAGACACGGCCCCGCGTCAAATGCGAGGCGCTTATCGGTGAATAAGCACGAACGACTTGACCGGGCCCGGCCGTTTCGAGGATCGTGCGGCGCATGAAGACACTGTCCGCGCCGCTGACGATTGCCGCTGCCCTGCTCCTCTCTCCGCTCTCTGCACACGCCCAGGGGACCGCCGCCGACTACGAGCGCGCAAACGGCCTGCGCGAAACGTATCAGGCGCTCGCCCTCCATGTGCCCGAGCCCGCGCACTGGATCGGCAAGACGGACCGCTTCTGGTACCGCCGCTCCGTCAAGGGGGGACACGAGTTCCTGATCGTCGATGCCGCCACGCGCGCGCGGCGGCCGGCCTTCGATCACGAGCGGCTCGCGGCGGGTCTCTCCAAGGCGGACGGCGAGAAGCACACCGCGGTGGACCTGGGATTCGGCACGTTCACCTTCGAAGATCAGGAGCGATCGATCCAGTTCTCCGCCAGAGGGGACACATGGCGCTGCGATCTGAAGGACTACGTCTGCCGCAAGCAGGACCGGCGCGGACGCGACGAGTGGTCGGCCGGCCCGGGACGCAGCCGGTTCGGCGATGACGGACCGCGCCCCTCTCCCGACAAGCAGTGGGAGGCGTTCATCCAGAACTACAACGTCGCCATCCGCAAGCCCGGCTCGGACGACTTCACGATGCTGAGCACCGACGGCTCCGAGGGGAACTACTACGAACTCCGCTCCATCGTCTGGGCGCCCGACTCGAAGAAGTTGGCGGCGTATCGGATCCGGCCCGGCTACAAGCGCGAGGTGCACTACGTCGAGTCGTCTCCTGAGGATCAGATTCAGCCGAAGCATTCCACGCGGCTGTACGCAAAGCCGGGCGACGTGCTCAACCTGCAGCAGCCGGTGATCTTCCACATCGATCCCGTCAAGGCCATTCCGCTCGACAACACGCTGTTCCCGAATCCCTACGAGCTGTCGCGGCTCGAATGGCGCAAGGACAGCCGGGCGATCACGTTCGAGTACAACCAGCGCGGGCATCAGGTGTATCGCGTCATCGAAGCCACGGCCGACACGGGAACCACGCGGGCCGTCATCGACGAACAGGCGAAGACGTTCTTCTGCTACTCGTGCAAGAAGTTCCGCGAGGACGTCGATGATGGGCGCGAGATCGTCTGGATGTCGGAGCGCGACGGGTGGAATCACCTGTATCTGTACGACGGCGCCACGGGCGAAGTGAAGAACCAGATCACGAAGGGAGAATGGGTCGTCCGCAGCGTGGAGAAGGTGGATCCCGTCGCGCGGCAGATCTGGTTTGGCGCGAGCGGCATGTATCCGGGACAGGATCCGTACTTCGTCAACTACTACCGGATCAACTTCGACGGATCCGGCCTGACGCGCCTGACCGCGGCGGAGGCCAACCACGACGTCGCGTTCTCGGACGACATGAAGTACTTCGTGGATACGTACTCGCGGGTCGACATGGCGCCCGTGTCGGAGCTGCGCAAGACGTCGGACGGCTCGCTCGTCGAAGTGATCGAGCGGGCCGATCTCACCCAGCTCACCGCGGCCGGGTGGAAGCCGCCCGAAGTGTTCGTCGCCAAAGGGCGCGACGGCACAACCGACATCTGGGGCGTCATCTACCGGCCGACGAACTTCGATCCGTCGAACAAGTATCCCGTGATCGAGAACATCTACGCCGGCCCGCACTCCTCGTTCGTGCCGAAGTCGTTCTCCGCCTACAACAGCATGCAGGCGCTCGCGGAGCTCGGCTTCGTCGTCGTGCAGATCGACGGCATGGGCACGAGCAACCGCTCGAAGGCGTTCCACGACGTCGCGTGGAAGAACCTGAAGGACGCGGGGTTCCCCGATCGCATCCTCTGGCACAAGGCCGCGGCGGCGAAGTATCCGTGGTACGACATCACGCGCGTCGGCATCTACGGGACGTCGGCCGGCGGCCAGAGCTCGCTCGGCGCGCTGCTGTTCCATCCGGAGTTCTACAAGGTCGCCGTCTCCGCCTCAGGCTGCCACGACAACCGCATGGACAAGATCTGGTGGAACGAACAGTGGATGGGCTGGCCGATCGGCCCGCAGTACGCCGAGTCGTCCAACGTCGACAACGCGTACCGCCTGCAGGGGGACGTCCTCCTGATCGTCGGCGAGATGGACACGAACGTCGATCCCTCGTCCACGATGCAGGTGGTGAACCAGCTGATCAAGCACGACAAGAACTTCGATTTGCTCGTGATTCCAGGGGCGGATCACACGTCCGGCGGCGAATACGGCGAGCACAAGCGGCGCGACTTTTTCGTGAAGCATCTGCTCGGCGTCGATCCGCCGCGCTGGAAGGCGACCACGAACACGACAACGAGCACCGCAGGCCTTTAGGCCTGTCAACGGTCAGCCCGTAAAGGGCTGACCCACATTCTCGCGCGTGTGGGGCTTTATGCCCTGACTCAGCGGCCAGCCGTCGTGCTATCGTCGCCTCATGATCATCCCGCTGCTCGTCGCGGCGCTGGCGCTCGCTCCTCAAGCCCAGGAGGGACATCCGAAGGTTCCGAAAGATTCCCTCCTGCTCGTCGTCACCGGCTGCCTCAAGGGACGCGTGCTCGCGCCCGCGGAAGTGCGGCAGCCGGACGTGCAGACCGGCCCGGAGGTGCACGGCCGATCGTTCCGCCTCGCGGCCAAGGGCGACGTGATGAAAGACATCAAAAAGCAGGACGGCCGGCTCGTGCGGGTCACGGGCCTCGTCCGGAAGAACGCGCTCGCTGAGCCCGGCTTCAAGGTCGGCAACAACCGCGTCATCATTGGCGCCCCGTCGCCGTCGATGGACCCGACCCGGAATCCCGCGCGCGATCCCATCGCGCCGACCATCGTGATGGACGTGTCGCTGGTGGAACCGCTCGGCGAAGTCTGCGGTCAGGGCGTAAAGCCCTGACCCACGGGGCAGGCCTGAAGGCCTGCGCTACAGGGAGAACGTGTGGGTCAGGGCTTCAGCCCTGACCAGACGCGCGCGTGCCGAACGCGAATACCGTTTTCGACCGATAGGTCTCGCCGGGCTTCAGAATGGTCGACGGGAACGTCGCATGGTTCGGCGAGTCCGGAAAGTGCTGCGTCTCGAGACAGAAGCCGGAGCGGTGCTGGTAGACGTGCCCGTGCTTGCCTTTGATCGTGCCGTCGAGAAAATTCCCTGAATAGAACTGCAGCCCCGGTTCGGTCGTGCGAATCTCGAGCGTGCGGCCGCTGGACGGCTCGAAGACGCGCGCGGCGAGTGCGAGACCCTCGCCGCTTCGGTTCAGCACCCAGTTGTGGTCGTACCCTTTTCCGTTCTTCAACTGCGGATTGGCGTCGTTGATGCGCGCGCCGATGGCGGTCGGCTTCCGAAAATCGAACGGCGTGCCTTCGACCGGCGCGAGCTCTCCCGTCGGGATCAACGTCGAGCCGACGGGCGTGTAGCGATCGGCGGCAATCATCAGCTCGTGGCGGAGGATGTCGCCCGAGCCTTCCCCGGCCAGGTTGAAGTAGCTGTGCTGCGTCAGGTTCACGGGCGTCGCTTTGTCGGTCGTCGCGTGATACTCGACGGTCAGCTCGTTGGCCGGGGTGAGCGTGTAGGTCACCTGCACCGCGAGATTCCCGGGATACCCTTCCTCGCCGTCCGGGCTCGTGCGGCTGAACGTCACGCCGGCGGCGTCCGCGCGCTCGAACGAGGCCCCCTTCCAGAGCACTTTGTCGAAGCCGCGGTTGCCGCCGTGGAGATGGTTCGGACCGTCGTTGGTCGCGAGCGTGTAGGCGCGGCCGTCGAGCGTGAAGCGGCCGTTCGCGATGCGGTTGCCATAGCGGCCGATGATGGCGCCGAAGTACGGCGGCGGCGGCGTGCCCAGGTACCCGGCGGGTGAATCGAAGCCGAGCACAATGTCGCCGGCGCGTCCCGCGCGATCCGGCGTCTGCAGCGACAGGATGACGCCGCCGTACGTCATCGCGCGCAGCTCGACGCCGTGGCCGCTCCGCAGCGTGAAGACTTCGATGGGCGTGCCGTCGACGCGCACGTCGCTCACCTCACGCGACACGCTCGGGGCGGCGGCCGCGGCGTGCTGTGCGCCGGACTGAAACGCGGCCAGCGCGACCGGAAGCGCCGCGGCGGCGGAGACGAGGACGAAGAAGGTCCGTGTCATGCGCGGAATTGTAAACGATTACCACGAACACACGATAATCACGTAGTATTTTGCGAACCTGCCATGCCCGGTCTCCTGTTCCACGACGTCCACAAGGCCTTCGGCGCCGTCCGCGCGCTGCGCGGCGTCTCGTTCGCCGTCGAGGAGGGGGAAGCGCACGCGCTGGTTGGCGAGAACGGCGCCGGAAAATCGACGCTGCTCAAGATCCTCGCCGGCATCCTTCGCCCCGATCGCGGCGAACTGCGCTGGCAGGACGAGCCCCTGCACCTCGGCAGTCCGCGCGACGCGCTCGAGCGCGGCATCGGCATGGTTTACCAGGAGATGCTCTGCTTCACCAATCTCACGGTGGCCGGCAACATCTTCGCGGGACGCGAGATCACGCGCGGCGGACGGCTCCGCAAGGCCGAGATGCGCGAGCGCACCCGCGCGCTCCTCGACGAGCTGCACCTGAACGTCTCGCCGACGGCCCTCGCGGAATCGCTGTCGGCGGCGCACCGGCAGCTGCTCCAGGTCGGACGCGCGCTCGCCTTCGACTGCCGCATCCTCGTCCTCGACGAACCGACGACGTCGCTGACGGATGCCGAGGCGGACCACCTGTTCGCGATTCTCGAGAAGCTGAAGCGCCGCGGCGTCACGCTGCTCTACGTCTCGCATCGGCTGCCCGAGGTCTTCCGGCTCTGCGATCGGATCACCGTGCTCCGCGACGGCCAGTTCGTCGGCACATACGATCGCCGCACGTCCGAGCCCGACGCGATCGTCCGCGCGATGGTCGGCCGCGAGCTGCCGCCGCGCGCCGTCGTGAACGCGCCGGATGCGGCACACCCGGCGCTGCGTCTCATCGACCTCTCCCGCCGCCCGTGCTTCCGCGACGTGTCGCTCGACGTCGGCGCCGGCGAAATCGTCGGCGTGTTCGGCCTCGTGGGATCGGGCCGGTCGGAACTGCTGGAAACGATCTTCGGTCTGTTCACGCCGGATGCCGGGCGCATCGAAGTGGACGGCCGTCCCGTGCGCCCTGCATCGCCGCGCGACGCCGCGCGCGCGGGGCTCGCGCTCGTTCCGGAGGAGCGGCAGCGTCAGGGCTTGTTCTTCAATCTCAACCTCCGCCACAACCTCGTGCTGCCGTCGCGCACCGCGAAGGGAGACGTCCTCGTGCACGCGCGTGAGGAGCGGCGCGAGGCGGCGTCGCTCGCGGCCGACTGGCGGATCAAGGCGGCCGGCATCGACGTGACGCCCGACAGCCTGAGCGGCGGCAACCAGCAGAAAGTGGTCCTCGCCAAGTGGCTCGCGACGCACCCGCGGGTGCTGCTGCTCGACGAGCCGACCAAGGGGGTGGACGTCGGCGCGAAGTTCGAGATTCACGAGATCGTCCGCCGGCAGGCCACCCAGGGCGCCGCGTGTCTCGTCGTCTCGAGCGATCTTCCCGAAGTGCTCTCGCTCGCCCACCGCATCGTCGTCATGCGCGAAGGACGCGTGCAGGGAGAGATTCCGGGCGCGATTGCCACGGAGGAGTCCGTGATGCGTCTGGCAACCGCGGAACCCGGAGGACGGCCTTCGTGAGAAAGCTGTGGGAAGTCCGAGAGCTGAGCACGGTCGTGATCCTCGCGCTCGAGATCCTGTTCTTCACCTGGTATCTCTGGCCGGAAGGCAGCCGCACGCACCCGTTTCTGAATGCCGGCAACGCGATCCTGATCCTGAAGTACTCGTCGATCTACGGCATCGCCGCGATCGGCGCCGCGATCGTGATCATCGCCGGCGGCATCGATTTGGCGCCAGGCGCGGTCATCGCGCTCGCGGGCGTCGTGACCGGCGGGCTCTTCGTCGACGCAGGATGGTCGCTCGGCGCGAGCATGGCTGCGGGACTCCTCGTCGGACTCGCCAGCGGTCTGCTGAGCGCCGCGCTCGTCGTCCTGGCACGGCTGCCGCCGTTCATCGCCAGGCTCGGCGTCATGGGCATCGCACGCGGCGCGGCGTTCATCATCACCGAAGGGCGCTACTTCGATTTGTCGAGCATGCTGGTCGGCGGGTGGCGTCCGCTCGGCCTGCCGCCCGACTGGGTCGCGCCGCTCACGCTCATCGCGCTGGCGGTTGTCTTTCACCTGCTGATGACGATGTTCCAGTGGGGACGCGCGGTGTTTTCCGTCGGCGGCAACGAAACCGCCGCGCTGTTCTCGGGCGTGGCCGTGGGCCGCGTGAAGACGTCCGTCTACGCGATCGCGGGGCTGCTCGCGGGCGTCTCGGGCGTCGTGCTCGCGGTCGTGCAGGGCCAGGGCAAGGCGGATCTCGCGACCGGGTACGAACTCGACATCATCGCGTCGGCCGTTGTGGGCGGCGCCAGCCTCTCCGGCGGCCGGGGATCGGTGCTCGGCGCGGTGCTCGGCACGCTGATCTTCGGCGTGCTGCGCAATGCGCTGCCGCAGATTCCGGGCGCGACGTTCTACGACCGGCTGATCGTCGGCCTCGTCGTGATTATCATCGTGGTGATGGATCAGGTACTGCTGCGGCGCCGTGCGTGATCTCACGCCAAGGGATCTCACGCCAAGGAGCCAAGGAGCCAAGAAGAACTCACGCGCCAAGGGATCTCACGCTAAGAAGCCAAGGAGCCAAGAAGATCTCACGCCAAGGGATCTCACGCTAAGGAGCCAAGGAGCCAGGAAGATTTC
>DASSOM010000353.1:0-16079 GCA_035700625.1 Vicinamibacterales bacterium | reverse complement strand
GCTTCATGCTCGGCGGCACGTCGGGGCGCACCACGCTGGCGGGCGAGGGGCTCCAGCATCAGGACGGCAACAGCCACGTCTACTCGCTCGCGTATCCGAACTGCGTGTCGTACGACCCGGCGTACGCGTACGAGATCGCCGTCATCATCCAGGATGGCATCCGGCGCATGTATCACGACCAGGAGAGCATCTTCTATTACCTGACCGTGATGAACGAGCAGTACGAGATGCCCGAGATGCCAAAGGGATCGCGCGAGGGCATCCTCAGGGGACTCTACCGCGTGAAGGCGGCGGACGACCCGAAGGCGAAGCTGCGCGCCCAGCTGTTCGGGAGCGGCGCGATCCTCAACGAGGTGCTCGCCGCGCAGCCGCTTCTCGCGAAGTACGGCGTCGCGGCCGACGTGTGGAGCGTGACGAGCTACCAGGAGCTGTACCGCGACGGCCACGCGTGCGATCGCTGGAACATGCTGCATCCCGGCGAGACGCCCCGCGTGCCCTACGTCACGCAGGCGCTCAAGGACGCGCCCGGCGTGTTCGTCGCGGCGTCCGACTACCTGAAGGTGCTGCCGGATTCGATCGATCGGTGGATGCCGCGGCGCGTGCGGTCGCTCGGCACCGACGGGTTCGGCCGCAGCGAAGACCGGAAGTCGCTGCGGAACTTCTTCGAGGTGGATGCCCGCTTCGTCGCCGTCGCGGCGCTCGCCGAGCTGCTCGAGGAAGGGCAGATCGACGCGAAGGTGCTCAAGCAGGCGATCAAGGATCTCGGGATCGATCCCGAAAAGAAGAATCCGGCGGTGTCGTAACCATGGCCACTGATCTCAAGCTGCCCGAACTCGGCGAGAACGTCGCCGCCGGTGATGTCCTCCGCGTGCTCGTCAAGCCGGGCGACGCGATCACGAAGGATCAACCGGTCCTCGAGCTCGAAACCGATAAGGCGACGATCGAGGTGCCGTCCACGCTCACTGGTACCGTCAAGAGCGTCAGCGTCAAAACCGGCGACAAAGTGAAAGTCGGCCAGACGCTGATCGTCGTCGACGAAGGCGCGGGCGCGAAGGAGGAAGCGGCGGCCGCGGCGGAAGGGCCGAAGGCGCAGCCGGCCGGCGCGCCCGAGGAAGGGGGCCTCAGTCAGGAAGCCACACCGGCGGAAGCGCCTCCGGTCCCGGCCGAACAGGAGAAGGCGCCATCGCGTCCTCCCGCGCGCAGCGGGCAGCGGCTGCCCGAGGACGAGATCGAACCGCCGGCGCCCGCCAAACGCCGCGGCGAAGTCGTCGACATCAGCCGCGCGCCGCGCGCCGCCGCTGCCGCCGCGCAGCCCGCGCCGGCGTCGGAAGGGCCGCCCCCGGCGGCCGCTCCGTCGGTGCGCCGCGTCGCACGCGAGCTCGGCGTGGATATTCGCCAGGTGAACGGCACCGGGCCCGGCGGACGGATCACGCTCGAAGACGTCCAGGGGTTCGTGCGCGCCGCGCTGTCGTCGGGGGGCGGCGTGGCGGCCGCGCCCGGCGCGGCGCCGCTGCCCGACTTCGCGAAATGGGGAGAGGTCGAGCGCAAGCCGATGAGCAACATCCGCCGGAAAACGGCGGAGCACCTCGGCCACGCCTGGAACACCGTGGCGGCCGTCACGCAGCACGACAAGGCGGACATCACGGCGCTCGAGGCGCTGCGCAAAAAATACGGCCCGCAGGCGGAGCGTCAGGGCGGAAAGCTGACGATGACGGCGATTGCGCTGAAGATTGCCGCCGGCGCGCTGCGCCGCTTCCCGGCGTTCGCCGCGTCCATCGATCCGCAGCGCGGACAGATCGTCTACAAGAAGTACACGCACGTCGGCGTCGCCGTCGACACCGATCGCGGGCTCCTCGTGCCGGTGATTCGGGACGTCGACGCGAAGGGGATCTTCGAATTGTCGGCGGAGCTGGCGCGCCTGTCGGAGAAGGCGCGCGCCGGCAAACTGTCGCTCGACGAAATGGCCGGCGGCGTGTTCACGATCACGAATCTCGGCGGCATCGGCGGCACCGCGTTCTCGCCGATCGTCAACTGGCCCGAGGTCGCCATCCTCGGCATCTCGCGCGGGAGCCTGGAGCCGGTGTTCGTCGACGGCGCGTTCCAGCCGCGCCTGATGTTGCCGCTCTCGCTCTCGTACGACCATCGCCTGATCGACGGCGCCGACGCCGCGCGATTCCTGCGCTGGGTCGCCGAGGCGTTCGAGCAGCCGTTCGTGCTGGCGCTCTGATCCGCTCATGCCCTCGTCCACGCAGCTCGTCGTCATCGGCGCCGGCCCGGGTGGGTACGCCGCGGCGTTCTACGCCGCCGACCGCGGCATGCAGGTCACGCTCGTCGACCCGGAGAAGAATCCGGGGGGCGTCTGCGTCTATCGAGGCTGCATTCCCTCGAAGGCGCTGCTGCACGTCGCCAAGGTGATCGAAGAGTCGGCGCACGCCGCCGACTTCGGCGTCACCTTCAAGAAGCCGACCATCGATCTCGACAAGCTGCGCGCGTTCAAGGACAAGGTCGTCGGCCAGCTCACGTCGGGGGCCGGTCAGGTGCGCGACATGCGCAAGATCACACACGTGCAGGGGACGGCCGGCTTTCGCGACGCGCGCACCCTGGAGATCACACGCGTCGACGGCACCACCGACACGCTCACGTTCGAGCACGCGATCATCGCGACCGGGTCGCGTCCGACGAAGATTCCGCCGCTGTCGATCGACAGTCCGCGCCTGATGGATTCGACCGGCGCGCTCGACCTGCCCGACGTCCCGGGCTCGCTGCTCGTCGTCGGCGGCGGCTACATCGGGCTCGAACTCGGGACGGTCTACGCCGCGCTCGGCAGCCGCGTCACCGTCGTCGAGATGACGGACGGCCTGCTGCCCGGCGCCGATCGCGATCTCGTGAACATCCTCGCGCGCCGCGTCGAAGCGAGCTACGAGGCGGTGCTGCTGAACACGAAGGTCGTGGCGATGAAGGATACCGGCTCAGGCGTGGCGGTGACGTTCGAAGGCGCTGCTGACCCGAAGGAGCGCACGTTCGATCGCGTGCTCGTGTGCATCGGTCGACGCCCCAACTCCGCGATCCCCGGCCTGGACCGTACGAAGGTGAAGGTCGACCAACGCGGGTTCATCGTCATCGACGAATCGCGGCAGACGGATGAGCCGGGCATCTATGCGATCGGGGACGTCGCAGGCGAACCGATGCTCGCCCACAAGGCGTCGCACGAAGGTCGCGCCGCGGTCGACGCGATTGCGGGCGACCGCAACGTCGCGTTCGATCCGGCGGCGATTCCGGCCGTCGTCTTTACCGATCCCGAGATCGCGTGGGCCGGCCTGACGGAAACCGACGCGCAGAAGCAGGGGCGCAAGGTGGCGGTCGCCAGATTTCCGTGGGGCGCATCGGGGCGCGCGATCACGCTCGGCCGCACGGACGGCGTGACGAAGCTCGTCATCCACCCGGAAAGCGAGCGCGTGCTGGGTGTCGGCATCTGCGGGCCGGGCGCGGGGGAGCTGATCTCGGAAGGCGTGCTCGCGATTGAAATGGGTGCGACGGCGCGCGATATGGCGATGACGATCCATCCGCATCCCACGCTCTCCGAGACGGTCATGGAATCGGCCGAGGTCTTCTTCGGCGAGGCCACGCACGTCTACCGTCCGAAGCGCCGCTGAGGCGCCGCGCAACATAGCCGCGTCCGCGGCCAACCTGCGTGCGATAATCGGCGCCCATGCGCCGCCGCGTGACGCCGATCGCGCTGCTGCTTGCCGCGACCCTGCTCGCGGTCCTCATCCCTCCCGCGCCGCCAGCTGTGACCGGCGGCCCCATCGTCGCCGGCGACGTCGCCTGGATGCTCACCGCCAGCGGCCTCGTGCTGCTGATGACGCCCGGGCTGTCGTTCTTCTACGGCGGTATGGTCCAGCGCAAGAACGTCATTTCGACGATGCTGCAGAGCTTCATGGCCATGCTGGTCATCAGCGTGCTGTGGGTCGTCGTCGGATTCAGCCTGGCGTTCGGCGACGACATCGGCGGCGTCATCGGCAACCCGTTCACGTTCTTCATGTTCCGCCACGTCGGCACCGCGACGCATCCTGCGCTGGCGCCGACGATTCCGCTGGTGCTGTTCGCGCTCTTCCATCTGAAGTTCGCGATCATCACGCCGGCGCTGATCACGGGTTCGTTTGCCGAGCGGGTCCGCTTCTGGAGCTACGTCACGTTCATCGCGCTGTTCAGCCTCTTCATCTATTGCCCGCTCGCGCACTGGACGTGGCATCCGGACGGCTTCCTCCACCGCTGGGGCGCGCTCGACTTCGCGGGTGGCACGGTCGTGCACACGTCCGCGGGCATGGCCGCGCTGGCCGGCGCGATCGTCCTCGGCCGGCGGCGGCTGCTCGTCGAAGGGGGTGAGCACGTCCCGGCGAACATTCCGTTCGTGGTGCTCGGCACCGGGATGCTCTGGTTCGGATGGTTCGGCTTCAACGCGGGCTCGGCGCTCGCCGCCAGTGAGCAGGCGGCGCTCGCGTTCGCGACGACGAACACCGCGTCGGCCGCGGCGGCGCTGGCGTGGATTGCGTTCGACGCGATGCGCGGGAGGAAGGCGTCGGCGATGGGCGCGTGCATCGGCGCGGTCGTCGGGCTGGTCGCGATCACGCCGGCGGCCGGCTACGTGACGGTGGCGCAGAGCATCGCGGTCGGGACCGTCGCGAGCCTCGTGAGCAACGTCGCCGTCCACTGGAAGTCGCGTTCGACGGTCGATGACACGCTCGACGTCTTCCCCTGCCACGGCGTCGGCGGCATTGCCGGCATGCTGATGACCGGCGTCTTCGCCGCGAACGGCGGCCTCATCTACGGGTCGCCGCGGCTGTTCGGGATTCAGGCGCTGGCGCTGGCGATCGCGATCCCGTTCGCGTTCGGCGGCTCGTGGCTGCTGTATCGCCTGACCGACGCGATCATTCCGCTGCGCGTGTCCGAGCGGCAGGAACTGATCGGTCTCGACATCACACAGCACGACGAGACCGTCAGTTCGCGCGGCGTGCGCGCCGCCGTCGAGGCGCTGCAGGGAGAGCTGTTCGCGCGGCGGGAGCCCTGAGCGCCCGCGCCGACGCCTCAGCGGTGCGAACCCGCGGCTGGATAGGAGTCCTTCGGCGCGCGGTGTCCCCCCATGCCGGTGATCCCCTCGCGTCCTTCCTCCTGCTCGATCTCGCAGCTGTCGGCTATCGTCGTCAGCTTGTTGATCGCGATCGTCGGCGCCGTGCCGTTGGCATTCGCGAGCGGCGGCGGGGCCGTGGCCGGCGGGGCGCTGCGGTCAGTCGCCTGCGGTGATGCGCCGCTCGTGCCGATCGTCGTGCTTCCGTCGTTCACGATCCGGGCGATGACCGACACCTGCTTGCCCAGATACTGGCTTACGTCCTCCCGCGGGCCGGTCTGAATCCAGACCCACGAGCCGTCGACGATGGGCGGCCTCCGCTCCAGGCTGGCGCCCGCGATCTCTTCGTGGATCTCTCCTGGAGACGCGAGGCGGACTTTCTGCAACCTCCACTGATCTCCCGGCCCCGCCTGCACGCAGCCTTCGAGCTTCACCATCTGCCGTCCAGCCGTCTCGTTCTCGGCGCGCGCGTTCGTCTCGCGGCCGGCGTCGGTGGTTTGTGAACACGCGGCCGTCAACGCGCCCGCGACGATGGCGGCGGCGAGCGCCGTCCCGAACTGTGTCATCTGATTACGCATGGACCCTCCCCGATGTGCGACGTGCAAGCCGTGCGACGTCAGCACGGCCTGCGATCTGTAAGGTTACATCGAACCGCCGAGCTCGCGGCGGGCGAGCCGGAAGACCGCCTCGAGCATGTGCGGCGTCAGCTTGCCGGTATTGGTGTTCTGGCGCGACGGGTGATACGACGCGATCACCGCCGGGCCGCCGTCGGGCCGGACGATCGCGCCGTGGCCGAAGGGCGGCCGGGGGCGGACGCGCACGCCGCGGCTGGCGAGCAGCCGCCACGCGGCGTCGAACCCGATGCGGCCGAGGCAAACGATGGCTCGGATGCGGGGCAGCGCGGCCACTTCGTCGACGAGGTGGCGATGGCACGCCGCGATTTCCGACGGGGTCGGCTTGTTGTCCGGCGGCGCGCAGCGAACGGCGGACAGGATGTAGGCGTCATGGAGCGCCAGGCCGTCGTCCGCGCGGCTCGAGGTGGGAATGTTCGCGAAGCCCGCCGCGTGCATCGCGCGCATCAGGAAGTCGCCGGAGCCGTCGCCGGTGAACACGCGTCCCGTGCGGTTGGCGCCGTGGGCGGCAGGCGCCAGCCCGAGCACGAGCAGCCGCGCCGCGGGATCTCCGAACCCGGGGACGGGCCGTCCCCAATACACGTCGTCGCGATGGGCCCGCTTCTTCACGCGCGCGACCTGCTGGCAGTAGCTGCGCAGCCGCGGACAGGTGTTGCACGCCACGATGCGCCGCCGCACCCGCTCGAGCGGGGTCAGGTGCCTCGGGGTCAGGTCTGGTTCCTGCCACCTCGGGGTCAGGTCTCGATCCGGGTGCATCGGGGTCAGGTCTGATTTCCGTCGCTTCGGGGTCAGGTCTCCGCGGGGTCGCTTCGGGGTCAGGTCTCCGCGGGGTTGCATCGGGGTCAGGTCTGGCTTCCGTCGCTACGGGGTCAATCCCTTCGATCTCTCGCTGCAGTCGCGCGCGATCCGGTCGCTCCGGGCAATCGGATCGCCGATGCGCTGGTTAGCAGACCTGACCCCGGGACGCCACTCAGCAGACCTGACCCCCGGAGCGCGGTCGGCAGACCTGACCCCCGAGCGGAGGTGCGCAGACCTGACCCCCCGGAGCGTCGGTCGTCAGACCTGACCCCAGTAGGACTGCGTCTGTTCGTGCGCGTGATAGGAGCTGCGCACGAGCGGGCCGGATTCGACGTGGCCGAAGCCGAGCTCCTGGCCGATGCGCTTCAGCTCGGCGAATTCCTGCGGCGTGTAGTAGCGGACCATCGGCAGGTTCGCCGGCGACGGACGGAGGTACTGGCCGATGGTGACGATCTGCACCCCCGCGTCCCGCAAGTCGGTGAGCGTCTGCACGAGCTCGTCCCACTCCTCGCCGAGTCCTACCATCAGGCCGGACTTCGTCGGGATGCGCGGCGCCATCTCCCGCGACCGCCGCAGCAGCTCGAGCGCGCGATCGTAGCGCCCCCCTGGTCGCGCGGTGCGATACAGCCGGCGGACGGTCTCGATGTTGTGATTGAGCACGTCGGGCGCCGCGCGCAGCACGGTCGCCAGCGCGTCGGCATTTCCCTGGAAGTCGGGGATGAGTACCTCGATCCGGCATTCGGGCCGGCGCGCGCGCGTCTCGACGATCGTGCGCGCGAAGTGTCCGGCGCCGAAATCGGGCAGGTCGTCGCGATCCACCGATGTGACGACGACGTAGTCGAGACCGAGCGCGTCCACCGCGCTGGCGACGCTCACCGGTTCCGCAGCATCGGGCGCGTGCGGCGTCCCATGGACGACATTGCAGTAGCCGCACGAGCGCGTGCACGTGTCGCCCAGAATCATGAACGTCGCCGTGCCGTGATGCCAGCACTCGCCGATGTTGGGGCAGTTCGCTTCCTCGCAGACGGTATGGAGACCGAGGTCGCGCATCAGCCCCTTGAGGCGCCGATAGTTGTCCGAGCCGGGCGCGCGCACCTTGAGCCACGGCGGTTTGGGCTGCCGCGGCAGCTCGTCCGCCCGCTTCTTCCGGCCGCGAATGAAATTGAGAGGAACCGTCGAAGTCACGACTTCCTTAATTATACTGGCACGTATGGCATCGCTCTCGATCACGTGGCTGGGACACGCGACCTTCGTGCTGACGTCTCCGGGCGGACGGCGGATCGTCACCGATCCGTGGCTGACCGGGAATCCGGCGGCGCCGCAGGGAGCGCGCATCGACGCGGCCGACATGATCCTGCTGTCGCACGGCCATTCCGATCACACGGCCGACGCCGTGGCGGTCGCCCGCGCGACGGGCGCGCCGGTCGTCGCGGTGTACGAGCTGGCGCTCTGGATCGAGAGCAAGGGGGTCCAGAACGTCCGCGGCATGGGGATCGGCGGCACGCAGACGATCGAAGGCGTGCAGGTGTCGATGGTCCCCGCGGTGCACACGAGCAGCGTCCAGGAGGACGGGCGGATCCAGTATCTCGGGGAACCGGCCGGCTTCGTGATCCGCCTCGAGGACGGCCGCGCCGTCTACTTCGCCGGCGACACGGCGCTGTTCGGCGACATGCGCCTCATTCGCGAGCTGTACGCACCCGAGATCGCGATGCTGCCGATCGGCGACTACTTCACGATGGGACCGGAAGCGGCCGCGCGCGCGTGCGAGATGCTGGGGGTCCGCCAGGTCGTGCCGATGCACTACGGCACGTTTCCGGTGCTCACCGGAACGCCCGAGCGTTTGAAGCAGCTCGTGGAGCCGATGGGAATTGATGTCCTGGTGCTGAAGCCTGGCGAGACAGCCAGTTAGCAGCCAGTTTCCAGTTTCCAGTTTCCAGTTTCCAGTTTCCAGTTTCCAGTTCTGGTTCGCTGGCAACTGGCAACTGGCAACTGGCAACTGGTAACTGGTAACTGGTAACTGGTAACTCATGCGCGGCGCGCATTGGCCCCATGCGAAATCTATGCGAGACACGCATGGATCGGCGGACTATGATGCCCGCATGCTGAACACCGAGACCGCCTCCACCCGCACCCTCACCATCGTGCTCGAGGAATCCGACTGGCGCGCGCTGCGCGCGGCGGAACCGGACGCCATCGGCTGGCTGCAGGCGCGGATTCGCGAGCGGCTGACGCCCCCGTCGCCGAAGCACGCGGCCACGTCGAACGACACCTACGACGACTACTGAGGATTCCGCCCCGCCGGCCGCCGTCCGCGCTTCGGCGCTGACAGCTTCAGGCGGGGCAGCGTCCGTTCGAGCGCGCCGAACAATTCCTCGACGATGCGCGGCACGCGGGGGGCGCGCAGGAAGACCCATCCCGTTTCGCGCACCAGGCGGACGCCGTCGATGCGCGCGCAGTGCAGGTGGCCGGCGCGGACTTCGCGCGCGACCGCCTGGTAGGGGATGATCGTCATCCCCATGCCGATCGCCACGAGCGCCTTCAGGATCTCCGCGTTTTCCGTCTCCATCACGATCCGCGGCTGGATCTGCTCGCGCGTGAACATCTGATCGATCACGCGGCGCGTGCTCGATCCGCGCTCGAACAGCACGCAGGGCTGCCGATCCAGGTCCGCGGCGGTGATGCGCCGCCGGCGCGCGAGCGGATGCGCGGGGTGCGTCACGAGCAGCAGCTCCTCGTGCATGACGGGGACCTGCGCCAGATCGCCCCCCTCCACCGGCATCGTGAGCAGCGCGACATCGAGCGTGCCGGCGCGAAGCCGCTCCAGCAGCTGCGGCGTCGCGCCCGTCGTCAGCGTCACCTCCACCGCGGGATGCCGCCGGCGGTATTCCTTCAACAGCCGGGGAAAGACGTGCAGGCAGACGGTCATGCCGCCGCCCAGGCGCACGGTGCCGGTGAGCGTCTGCTGGTGATCGATGATCGCGGCGGTCGTGTCCTGGATGTCGCCGATCACGCGTCGGCTCAACTGCAGCAGCGCCTCGCCCGCACCGGTCAACCGCACGCGCCGTCCCAGGCGGAGGAACACCGGCTCGTTGAGTTCCTCTTCGAGCATGAGGACCTGACGGCTGATCGCCGACTGCGACACATGCAGGTGACGGGCGGCGGCCGTGAACGAGCCGGTGTCGGCGACGACGCGGACGATCTCGAGCTGCCGAAGGTCCATCGAGAGCACTATAGTAGTCTCCGCCCATGCTTTCCGATCTGCGGTACGCGGCGCGGACGCTTCGCCGGACGCCCGGCTTCACCGCGTGCGCGGTGCTGGCGTTGGCGCTCGGCATCGGCGCGAACACGGCGGTGTTTTCGGTCGTGTACGCCGTTCTGCTCGCACCGTTGCCGTATCCGGACGCGAACAGGCTGGTGCAGCTCTCCGAGCGCAACGCCGCGCAGGGTTACGACGACGGCCGCGTCTCTCGCGGGACGTTCGTAGACTGGCAGGCGCGGACACGCACAATCGACGGCCTCGCGGCGTACTCCAGCGGCGGGGAATCCCTCTGGACCATCGGCGACCGGATGCAGGTCGTTCACGTCGCGGCCGCCACGGCGTCGCTCCCGCGCGTGCTTGCCGTTCAGCCGCTGCTCGGCCGCTGGTTCTCCGGCGACGAGACGTCCGCCGCGTCGGTGCCGCAAATTGTCCTCAGCTACGGACTGTGGCGAGGCGCTTTCGGCAGCGACGGCAACATCGTCGGCCGGACCGTCCTCGTCGAGGGGAGAGCGCGGCGCGAGATCATCGGCGTCATGCCCGCGGGGTTTGCGTTCCCCGAGGGGGCGGAGGCGTGGGTGCCGGTCGCGGTCGATGGACCCGTGCCTCCCGACAAGCGCCGCTTCATCTCGGTTCACGCGGTGGGCCGGATGGCGAACGGTGCCACGCTCGATGATGTCCGCACGGAGTTTGCCGCGCTCTCCGCGCAGATTGCCGCAGATCAGCCGCAGAGCAACACGGGCTGGACCGGCCGCGTCACGGCGCTGCGCAACGCGGATAGCGCGGCCGTGCGTCCCGCGCTTCTGGCGCTGCTCGTCGCGGTGGCAGGCGTGCTGCTGATTGCGTGCGCGAACGTGGCGAACATGCTGCTCGCACGCGCAGTGTCCCGGCGCCGCGACACCGCCGTGCGGCTCGCACTCGGTGCGAGTCCCGCCCGCGTGGCGCGGCTCCATGTGCTGGAAGCGGTGCTGCTCGCGCTCTGCGGCACCGCGGCCGGTATTCTGATCGGACCGTGGTTGTGCTCGGCGCTCGTGCACCTTGCGCCGCCGGACGTGCCGCGCCTCGACACTGTTCACGTCAACGTCGCGCTTCTGTTCTTCGCCGCCGTCGCCGGCTGCGCGACGGCCATTGTCGTCGGCATGGCTCCCGCTGCTGAAGCGGTTCGCCTGGGTCGCGCGGGTGGGTTGGCAGCCGCCTCGCGCGCGGCGACGCCTCGGACGGCGCGAGTGCGGCGGATGCTGATCGCATCCGAGATAGCGGTCGTCGTCGTGCTGTTGACGGGCGCGCTGCTGTTCCTCCGCACCTTCGTCCAACTTCGTGGTGTCGATCTCGGCTTCGAACCGGCGCGGGTCTGGAACGTGTCGACGCGGTGGCCAATCGGCCGGTTCGTGTCGCCGGAGACGAAACCCTGGCCGCGCGTCCAGCACGCCGTCGACGGCCTCATCGCGGCGGTGTCCGCAATCCCGGGCGTCGACGCCGTCGGATTGATCTCGGACGTGCCGCTCGCGGGCAGCCCGTACAGCGGGTTGGTCTGGCGCGATGACGCGCCGGGCGCGGCAGGACTGACACCGCCCGCGGATCCACGATATCGCTGGCGGGCGGATCTCAGCGTCATTACGCCGGGGTACTTCAGCGCGCTCGCCATCCCGATCGTTCGCGGGCGGAACTTCACGGACGCAGACCGGCTGAGCGACGATCAGCTCGCGGCGGCCGAACCGGCGGCCGCGGGCGCGGTGATCGTCAACCAGGCGTTCGCCTCACGGTACTTCGGAGGACAGGATCCGGTGGGCCGCCGGCTCGTGCTGTACGACGATCAGACGTTTGGCTGGCTGCGCACCATCGTCGGAGTGGTCGCCGACGTGCGCGTGCATGCCGTCGGGGAACCGCCCATCCCGGCCGTGTACATCCCGCATGCGCAGCATCCGGATGTCTTCGTGCCGTCGCTCCTCGTGCGGTCGTCGCTGCCATCTTCCGCACTGTCAGCGTCGATTCGCGAGCGCATCGGCGTCTACGATCCGCAGCTCCTCGTCCAGCGGATTCGTCCGATGGACGACGTCGTCTCAGGCGCGCTCTCGCGTCCGCTGTTCAACTTGCTGCTCGTCGGGGCGGCTGCGGTGCTCGGGCTCGTACTGGCGGCCATCGGCATCTACGGGGTGATCGCGTTTTCGGTGGTCCAGCGGACCAGGGAGATCGGGATCCGGATGGCGCTCGGCGCGCGGAGGGCGGACGTGCTCGGGCTGATCGTCCGCGACGGCATGTGGCCGATTGCCGCCGGAGCACTCGTCGGCCTGGCCGCAAGTGCGCTCGGCGTCCGCGCGCTGCGATCCATGCTGTTCGGCATCGCGCCGCTCGATCCGGTCAGCTTCGTCGGGGCCACGACGGTGCTCATCACCGTCGCACTGCTGGCGTGCTACGTACCGGCGCGGCGCGCGGCGCGGATCGATCCACTGATTGCTCTGCGTGAAGAGTAGATGTCAGGGCTAAAGCCCTGACCCACACACCACTGGCAGGAACCGGCATGTGTGGGTCAGCCCTTTACGGGCTGACGCTCACCACGTCACCAGCTCACTGATCTCCCGCACGACATCCTCGACTTTCCGCCCCGACGTGTTCACCACGTGATCTGCACTGGCGTACAGCGGCTGGCGGGACGCGAGCAGCGCGCGCAGGTCCGCCATCGCCTGCGGGTGATCCGCCATCGGCCGGCGATCTCCCTGCGCGACGACGCGCTTCCAGTGATCCTCGGGCGAGGCGCGCAGCCAGATCGTGGTGGCGGATTGCCGCAGCAGCGCGAACGTCTCCGGCGCCGCGACGATGCCGCCGCCCGTGGCGAGCACCATCGACTCGCGGCCGGCGAGCACCTCGGCGAGCGTTTCCCGTTCGAGCCGGCGATAGAGCGCCTCGCCGTGGAGCGCGAACAGTTGTGTCAGGGAGAGATCCGACGCCTGTTCGATCCGGCGATCCAGCTCGACGAACGGGACGTGCCACCGGCGCGCGAGGCGGCGGCCAATCGTCGTCTTGCCGGCGCCCCGCAGCCCCAGCAGCGCGACGACCTTCGCCTCCGGCGCGTGCTCGTCCGCGAGCAGCGCTGCGGCGGAGGTGTCGAGCGCGCGGGCGACCTCGGCGAGCCGCCGGACGGAGATGTTGGCGCGCCCCGCCTCGAGCTGGACGAGAAACCGGACCGACACACCGGATCGATCCGACACGTCGCGGCGCGTCCAGCCACGCGCGTCGCGTGCGCGACGGATGCGCCGTCCGAGCCGCGTCAGCAGGTCATCGTGCATCGTTCGTCGAAGTGCAGTATATGTCATCTAGTCAGTCGTGACGCGCACTATGTTGCCTTGACACCGCCGATCCCCGGCGGTACGCTGAGGCGATGGAAACCGTCGCGAAGTCCGCTCCGCTGAACGTGTCGTTCGAGACCGCGCCGGATCGCTATCGGCACTGGCGGCTCACCTTCGACGGGCCCATCGCGACGCTGTCGATGGATGTGCGGGAGGACGGCGGCCTCGTCGGCGATTACCGCCTGAAGCTGAACTCGTACGATCTCGGCGTCGACATCGAGCTGGCCGACGCGATCAACCGCATCCGCTTCGAGCATCCCGAAGTCCACACGGTCGTTGTCACCAGCCTGAAGGAGCGGGTGTTCTGCGCCGGCGCGAACATCTTCATGCTGCGCGGATCGACGCACGCCTGGAAGGTCAACTTCTGCAAGTACACGAACGAGACGCGGCTCGCGATCGAGGATGCCAGCCAGCACTCGGGGCTCAAGTTCCTCGCGGCGCTCAACGGCATCTGTGCCGGCGGCGGCTACGAGCTGGCGCTCGCGTGCGATGAGATCCTGCTCGTGGACGACGGCAATTCGGCGGTGAGCCTGCCGGAGACGCCGCTGCTCGGCGTGCTGCCAGGCACGGGCGGATTGACCCGCGTCGTTGACAAACGCAAGGTCCGCCGCGACCTCGCCGACGTCTTCGGCACTGTTGCGGAAGGGGTGAAGGGGCGGCGCGCGGTGGAGTGGCGCCTCGTCGACGGCGTCTATCCGACGAGTCAATTCAAGGCCCGCGTGGCCGAGCGGGCCGCGCAGCTCGCGGCGACGTCGGATCGTCCGGCGTCGGGGCCGGGCATCACACTGGGACGCCTCAACCCCGAGGTGAGCGAGGACGCGATCCGGTATTCGTCCGTGACGCTCGAGATCGATCGTGACAAACGCGTCGCGACGCTGACCGTCCTGGGCCCGGAAGGGGAGCAGCCGTCCACGCCGGAGGCGATCCTCGCGGCGGGCGATCGCTACTGGCCGCTCCGCGCATTTCGCGAGCTGGACGACGTGCTGCTGCGGCTCCGGATCAACGAACCGCTGATCGGCACCATCATCGTCAAGACCACGGGGAGCGCCGACGCGGTGCTCGCGGTGGACGAGGTGCTCCTCGCGAACCGGCAGCACTGGCTCGTCAGGGAGATCGTCCAGTTCATGAAGCGGACGCTGAAGCGGATGGATCTCACGTCGCGCAGCTTCTTCGCGTTGATCGAACCCGGCAGCTGCTTCGCGGGCTCGCTGTTCGAGCTGGCGCTCGCCGCCGATCGCGCGTACATGCTCGACGACCCCGAGCAGGAGAACACGATCGCGCTCTCGGCCATGAACGACGGTCCGCTGCCGATGAGCAACGGGTTGACGCGGCTGGCCACGCGCTTCCTCGGTGAACCGCAGCGTGTGGCCGACGCGCTCGCCCACGACGGACCGTTCGATCCGCAGGCGGCGCACGAGGCCGGCCTGGTGTCGTTCGCGCCCGACGAACTGGACTGGGACGACGAAGTGCGGCTCGCGATCGAGGGGCGCGCGGCGCTGTCGCCCGACGCGCTCACCGGCATGGAAGCGAATCTGCGCTTCGCGGGGCCGGAAACGATGGAGACGAAAATCTTCGGACGCCTCACCGCGTGGCAGAACTGGATCTTCCAGCGCCCCAACGCCGTCGGCGAAAAAGGGGCGCTTACCGCCTACGGATCGCAGGCGCGTCCGGAGTTCGACTACAACCGAACCTAGTCAGCCATCAGCCGCCAGCTTTCAGCGTGCAGCTTTAAAGGAAGCCGGTCCTCCTTATAAGCTGGCAGCTGGAGGCTGGAAGCTGGGAGCTTCACGATGATTTCAGCCGAACGCATTCCGAATAACGTCGGTCTCTCGAGCAACAAGCGGCTGCAGCGTGCGCTGGAGCACTGGCAGCCGAAGTACATCCAGTGGTGGCGCGACATGGGGCCGCAGGGCTTCCAGGACTACCACCAGGTGTACGTCCGCACCGCGGTCAGCGTCGATCCGTCGGGGTGGGCGCACTTCGAGTACGTGAAGCTGCCGGAATACCGCTGGGGGATCTTCCTCGCGGATCCCGTCCACGATCGGCGGATCGGGTTCGGTGACTTCTTCGGGCAGCCGGTCTGGCAGGAAGTGCCCGGCGAGTTCCGCAATCAGCTTCGGCGGCTCGTCGTCACGCAGGGGGACACGGAACCGGCCAGTGTCGAGCAGCAGCGGTGGCTCGGTCAGCGCTGTCCGAGCCTGTACGACCTCCGCAACCTCTTTCAGGTGAACGTCGAAGAGGGACGCCATCTCTGGGCGATGGTGTACCTGCTGCACTCGTACTTCGGCCGCGACGGCCGAGACGAGGCCGAGGAGCTGCTCGAGCGCCAGAGCGGCAACCGCGACAAGCCGCGCATCCTCGACGCGTTCAACGAGCCGATCGAGAACTGGCTCGATTTCTTCATGTTCACGATGTTCACGGATCGCGACGGCAAGTCGCAGCTGTTGTCGCTCTCGGAGAGCTCGCTCGATCCGCTGTCGCGGACGACGCGATTCATGCTGACCGAGGAGGCGCACCACATGTTCGTCGGCGAGACGGGCATCGCGCGCATCCTCGAGCGCACGTGTCAGCTGATGAAGCAGGCGGGCTACGCGGAGGACGTCCGACGCCTCGGCGGGATCGACCTCCCGACGATCCAGAAGTTCATCAACCTGTGGTTCAGCCTGAGCCTCGACCTGCACGGCAACGAGATCTCCACGAACGCCGCGACGTACTTCGCCAACGGCCTGAAGGGGCGCGCGCACGAGGACAAGTGGGACGATCACCAGGTGACCGAAGCGATCTACGAGCTGGAGGCGCTGCAGGACGGGCGGCTCGAGCGCCGTCAGATCCCGATGCGGACCGCGATGAACGAAGTCCTCCGCGATTGGTACGTCGGCGACTGCCAGGCAGGGGTGACGCGCTGGAACAAGATCCTCGAGCGG
>DASSOM010000352.1:0-5766 GCA_035700625.1 Vicinamibacterales bacterium | reverse complement strand
CCAGAACGGGCACGAAGCGTTCGCCGCGCCGGGGCACTGGAACGACCCGGACATGCTCGTCGTCGGCAAGGTCGGCTGGGGTCCGCGCGTGCACGACACGCGGCTCACGCCGAACGAGCAGGTCACGCACATCACGCTGTGGAGCCTGCTCGCAGCGCCGCTGCTGATCGGCGCCGACATGTCGCATCTCGATCAGTTCACGATCGATCTGCTGAGCAACGACGAGGTGATCGCCGTCGATCAGGATCCGCTCGGCAAAGCCGCGCGCCGCGTGTCGCGCGACGGCTGGACGGAAGTGTGGGCGCGTCCGCTCGAGGACGGCAGCGCCGCGGTCGGCCTGTTCAACCGTGGGCCGGTCGCCGCGAAGGTGAGCGCGCGGTGGGCCGACGTCGGCATCTCGGGGCGCCGGCCCGTCCGCGATCTCTGGCGGCAGAAAGATCTGGGCGCGTTCGACGGCGCGTTCAGCGCGACCGTCCCGCGCCACGGCGCGGTGCTGGTGCGCGTGGGGCGTTGATGGTTATGTCAGATTCAGGTCAGGGCTAAAGCCCTGACCCACAATTCGCCACAATGTGGGTCAGCCCTTTATGGGCTGACCGTCAGACCCGCCCTCCCCATTTACCGCGGCAGCTCCAGCACCAGGAACGACCGCGACTCGCCGATCGGCGTGAACTCCTTGCCGTCGACCCAGCCGATCGATGCCGTGTAGCGGCCGGGATCGACAGGCGGCCCCTGCGGACGCCGGCCGAAGCCGCCGCGGCCGCGGCCACCTTCCGGCTGCGGCGGCGCTTCGCCGCGCAGATCCCACGCGATGCGGTGGACGCCGGGAACCGGCGGATCCTTCGGCGCGGACGCCTGAGCGCCGCGGCCACCCTCCTGCGAATCCGGATCCTCTTCGTCGGCGGTCGCATGAAGCTCCAGCCGGCGGATCTGCTTCCCTTCCCCGTCGGTGATGTTCAGCGCGAGCGTCTTCCCCGCCGGCACCGCCTTGCCGATGCTGTACGTGAACACCGCGCCGAACGGCGGATTTGGCGTCGCTTCATCTCCCCACGCCGCCCTCACCTGCCCCTTTTCGAAATACTGATACGTATCGCGCAGTCCGTAGAGGTGCGCATCTTCGGTCAGCGTCTGCGCGGTCATCTCGCGCAGCGGCGTGTAGTCGTCCAGCACGTAGGCGCCGCGGCCAAACGTCCCGACGAGGAGGTCGTTCGCGCGCGTTTGAATCAGCAGGTCGCGCGCCTGCGTGACCGGAATGCCGCCATTGAGCGGCACCCAGTGCGCGCCGCCGTCGAGCGTGAAGTAGACGCCGAACTCGAGCCCTGCGAACAGCAGGTTCGCGTTGACGCGATCCTGCACGATCGACCACGCCCCGGAACGCTCGGGCAGGTCGCCGACGATCGACGTCCAGGTGCGGCCGCGGTCCGTGCTCTTCATGATGTACGGCTTGAAGTCGCCGCGCTGGTAGTTGTCGAACGTCGCGAACACGGTATCCGCGTCCCGCGGCGAGGCATAGACGTCCGTCACGTAGCTGTGCTCCGGCAGGCCGGGGATCGTCTCGATCTTCCGCCAGTTCTTTCCACCATCCTCCGACACGTGCACCAGCCCGTCGTCGCTGCCGGCGTACAGCAGCCCTTCGAGCAGCGGCGATTCGTCGATCGCCGTGATGACGCTCAGCGTCGTCGTCGCCTGGTTGAACGCGACCGAGTCGGGCGGCCACACCTTGCCCATAATCGGGATCTTCGCCGCGTCGAGCTGCCGCGTGAGATCGGGGCTGATGGCCGTCCACGTGTTGCCACGATCGTCGCTGCGATACAGACGGTTGCCGCCGAAATAGAGCCGGCGCGCTTCATGCGGGCTGATGATGAACGGCGCGTCCCAGTGCCAGCGTCCGAGCGGACGCGGACGATTGCCGCGGCCGCGCCCCCCCTGCTCTTCGTCCTCGTCCGCCGCCTGAGCTGCCTTGCGGTCTGCTTCCGACAGGCCGCTGGTGTTCTCCACCGTCGGCCGGATGCCCTGGCTCTGTCCGGTCCGCAGATCCAGCCGCGAGAGGCTGCCGTTCTGCGACTGCGCGTAGACGATCGACGGATCCTCGGGATCGACGCGCCCCTGGAAGCCGTCGCCGCCGCCGACCGTGTACCAGTCGCTCGTGCGGATGCCCGCGCGGTTCATCGTCCGCGACGGCCCGCAGATCGATCCGTTGTCCTGCGCGCCGCCGCACACGTGATAGAACGGCAGCGCGTTGTCGGTCGACAGGCGGTAGAACTGCGAGAGCGGCAGGTTCGTGAAATGCCGCCACGTCTTCATGTCGTCGTAGCTCTCGTAGAGCCCGCCGTCGTTGCCGATGATCATGTGGCGCGGGTCCTTCGGATCCCAGACCACTTCATGGTGGTCCACGTGGACGCCCGGCAGCGAGACCTGCTTGAACGTCTTGCCGCCGTCCTGACTGCGGTAGATGTTCGTCTGCGGCGACCAGATCGTGTCGGGGACGTTCGGATCGACGAAGATCTCGTTGTAGTACCCGGGATCGCCTCCCTTGTAGTCGCTCGTCCGCGTCCACGTCGCGCCCGCATCATCCGAACGATAGAAGCCGCCCTGGTTTTTCTGGGCGGTGACGAGGGCATACACGCGATTCGGATTGCGCGGATCGATGCCGAGCCCGATGCGTCCCATCTCGACGCTTGGTAACCCCTTCGTCAGCTTCGTCCACGTCCGGCCGCCGTTCGTCGTCTTGTAGAGCGCGCTTTCGGGGCCGCCGCCGATCAACTGGCCGACGGCGCGCCGGCGCTGCAGCGCCGCGGCGTAGATGACGTCCGGGTTCTTCGGATTCATCGCCATGTCGGTGACGCCGGTGTCGGGACTGATCGTCAGCACCGCCTTCCACGTCTTCCCGCCGTCCGTCGTCTTGTACAAGCCGCGATCGCCACCCGGCGCCCACAGCGGACCGATGGCCGTCACGTACACGACATCCGAGTTGCGCGGATCGATGACGATGTTCTGGATGTGCTCGGAGTGTTCGAGGCCGACGCGCGTGAACGTCTTGCCGGCATCGGTGGACTTGTAGACGCCGTCGCCGAAGCTGACGCTCCGCTGATTGTTGTTCTCGCCGGTGCCGACCCATACGACGTTCGGGTTCTTCGGATCGACGACCACGCAGCCGATCGAGTAGGAACCGTAGTCGTCGAAGATCGGCGTCCAGGTGTTGCCGCGATTCTCCGTCTTCCAGACGCCGCCGGCGGCAGTCGCGACGTACCAGACGTTCGTGTTCTGCGGGTCGATGTCCACGTCAGACACGCGGCCGGTCGTCAGGCTGGGGCCCAGCGTGCGGAACTGGAAGTCGCTGAACGTCTCGGCATTCAATCCCACGGGTGATGGAGACTGGGCGTGGCCGGCGAACGTGACCGACAGCGCCGCGAGCGCGGCGATCAGGAGTCGTTTCATGAGAGCCCTCGAGGGTCGAAGAGACACGGGATTATAGAACACGAGGAGCGAGGTTCGAGGGGCGAGGTTCGAGGAGCGTCACCGGGCTCGGGCGAGACGGCTGGTGTATTCAGTAACAACGTTCTCGAAGTAGACGCCCTGGAAGCTGCCGGGAGCCACGGTCGGCAGCGTCAGCTCGAAGCGATGCGGACGATCGGGCGTCAGCGACGAGAGGTCGGCGTAGAAGCCGACGAACGTGCGCGGCACGGCGCGGACGGCGGTGTAGGCCTTCTTCAGTGGCACCGCGCGGCCGTCGATGGTGAGCGCGGCGTTCCACTTTGCGTCCGGCTCCGCGAACTGGACGAACATCAGAAGCCGCTCCGGCGCCAGCCAGGTCGTCTCGAGATCCTCGGCGGTCCAGGGGATCGGCCATGCCCTGCGGCGCGCCGCGAGCTGATCGAACACGCGCTGCGGGATCGTGAGCGAGCCGCGCAGCGTTCCGCCAGTCGACGAGGGATCGAACGGCACGATCGGCTCGAGCGCGCCGAATGGCGCACCCGCGAAGCGGACGCGGAGCGTGACCAGCCCGTCCGGGCCCTCGTCTCCAGGCGGCATTGGCGTGCCGTTGACGCTCACCTCCCGCACACGCGCGTTCGACGGCACACGAATCATCAACGTCGATTCGGAGCCGACGCTGCCGCTGACGCCGGTGAGGATCAGGCGGTCGCCGTCGATCCGCGCCGAGCCCGGCGCGTTGAAGAGCAGCGGCGCGGTCCCGGTGTCCGGCTGCAGCTCCAGTACGAGGGCCGATGCGCCTTCCATCGGAAGAGTCAGGCGGTCTCCCCTCGTCCAGACGCCCGCGCCGGGCTTCCCGACCAGGCGCCCTTCGAGCGGATACAGCTCGCGCAGGACGAAGTGCTCACCGCGAGTGAGACCGATGGACTCGTCGAGTGACACGTCCGCCTCGAGACGCCGCGCGTTCGGATTGAAGAGGAAGATGTAGCCTCGGTCATCGACGATGGCCGACGTGCCGTCCACCTTCCCGAGCGCGGGCTGGCCGAGAATCGTCCGGGTGTGCCGCAGGTAGTCCTTGTGGCTCGCCGTCCAGTCGATCCAGTGGCGGAACCAGCGCGCGTCCTCGCTGGAGAAGAACCGGTTCTCCTGAGGGTCGCGTGCCGGCACCATGTTCAAGACGTTGTTCCAGCCCGCGATCGCGATGGACGACAGGAGCGAATAGCGCCAGCCGAGATAATCCCAGTCGCGCTGCCGGTACGGCAGCAGCACGCGGCCGCGATCCGGCGTCATCTTCGACGGCATGTCGTCGGTGTCGTCCGACCGGGACGTCTGGTGCGTGATGAACCCGGGCACGATCTCGCTCGGCGCGAATTCGTAGTTTCGATACCGATACGCGGTGTAGCGCTCGCGATCGGCCGACACGCGGTCGAAATGCAGGTCCGGAAACGGGACGAAGCTCTCCGGCTGCTCGTCGCTCGCGGTCGGATGCGGATAGCTGCCGGCGAGCCACGACCAGGGGCCGTACAGGTGATACGCCTGCCGGCCGTCGATGACGATGCCCGGACGTTGCCGGCGCAGCGTTTCCATCACGCGGCGCCAGCCTGCCCATTGCGCGTAGCGGCTCGCGCCGGGATACGTCAGAAACGTGTGATCGAACGCGAAGCCGCCGATCCCGGTGCGATCGTAAAACGCGATCAGCTCGTCGATGAGCCAGTCCTGCAGCGCGCGGACGCCAAGATTCGCGTACCGCTTCCCCGGACGGTCGGGCACGGTGACGATCCACGCCGGGTTCTGCGAGAACGGCAGCACCGGATAGACGTACGCGAGCAGCTTCACGTCCTTCACGGCGGCATAGTCGAGCATCGACTGCACAGACGCGGGCACGGCATCTTTGCGCAGATCCCACTCCCCTTTCCGGATCTTCTGGCCGAGCCCAAGCCAGAGGACGTGCTCCCAACTCCAGTCGTCCACGCTGTCTTCACGGTGCGCGACCGCGGAGTTCGACGGGGCGTAGAGCACGTAGCGTGCGCCGAGCTGCGCGGCGCGGTCGATCAGCCGCTTGTACTCGTCGCGTCCTTCCGGCAGCGCAACGTCGATCTGGTAGTCGTTCGAGCACCAGCCCACGAGGACGTTCAGCGGCTCCGATGGTTTGTACAGGAGAAAGCTGTGAACCGCATCCGTGAAGGCGGCGACCTCGGCTTCGTCCATGCCAGGCGTCGTCGGCTCGTCGGGAACCGGCGCCCATTCCTTCACCATCTCCGCTGCAATGCGGCGCCCGGTCCGCTCGTACGGAACAAGGAGACCGCGGTCGGAAAGGAACGGGCCCTCGCCGCGGGG
>DASSOM010000351.1:0-2103 GCA_035700625.1 Vicinamibacterales bacterium | reverse complement strand
ATCCTCGCGCGCAACGACCCGCGGGTCCGGCTCCTCGAAGGGCTGGAGCGGCGCGTCGAGGTGCTGCACGGCACCGTGCCGCCGTCGATTGCGGTGAGGGAGGGGGCCGTCGAGTACGACGTCGATCCGTGGCGCGGGCAGAAGACGGGACTCTTTCTGGATCAACGGGAGAACCGCGAGGCTGCGCTTCGCTACGCGAGAGGCCGCGCGCTCGACGCGTTCAGCTACAACGGCGGCTTTGCGATGGCGATAGCGCCGAAGTGCGAGCGCGTGATGGCCGTGGACATCTCGACGGACGCCGTCGCGCGCATCCGTGCGAACGCGGAGCGGAACGGCCTGCGGAACGTCGAAGCGCGCGAGATGAACGTCTTCGACGAGCTGCGCGAGCTGGAGCGCGCCGGCGAGCGGTTCGACACGATCGTGCTGGACCCGCCGGCGTTCGCAAAGAACAAGGGTGCCGTCCGCAAGGCGCTCTCCGGCTACAAGGAGATCAATCTCCGCGCGCTCAAGCTGCTGAACACCGGCGGCTATCTCGTGACCTGCAGCTGCTCGTACAACGTGAGCGAAGCCACGTTCCTCGACGTCGTCTCGGACGCTGCCGCTGACGCCGGCGTTCAGGTGACGCTCGTCGAGAAGCGTGCGCAGGGGCGCGATCATCCGATCCTGCTGAACGTGCCGGAGACGTATTATTTGAAGTGCCTCGTGCTGAGGAGGCTCGCGTGACGCCGATCGGCCGCCTGGGAATCTGCGCCGTCGTGGCGCTCGCCGCCGCGCCGCGCGCGCAACAACACGTGAATCCTCCGAACGAGACGAGCCTCGCGGGCGCGCTCGAGCCGATCCGGGCCCGCCACCATCTTCCGGCGCTCGGCGGCGCGATCGTGACCAGCCGCGGCCTGACGTCGCTGGCAGTCACGGGTGTCAGGAAGGCCGGCACCGACGTGGCCGCAACCACGGGCGATCTCTGGCATCTCGGTTCCGACACGAAGGCGATGACCGCCGCGTGGATTGCGCACGTCGTCGGCCGAACATCCTTGAAGTGGGATAGCACGGTTGGCGCCGTGCTGCCGAAAGAGACGGCCGCGGCATCCGACGCGTTTCGCGGGATCACGCTGATCCAGTTGCTCTCGCATCGCGCGGGTCTTCCAGCCAACATCGACTGGCAGCAGGCGTCGCATGCTGCCGGCACGCCGCGCGCGCAGCGGCTCGCCGCGGTTCGTATGGCGGCCGCCGTGCCCCTGCAATCCGCGCCGGGTTCGAAGTACGAGTACTCGAACCTCGGCTACGTCATCGCCGCGACGATGGCGGAGCAGGTTGCGGATCAGGCGTGGGAAGACGGGATCCGCGCAGCAGTGTTCGCGCCGCTCGGCATGACGTCGGCTGGATTCGGCGGCGTCGGCACGCCGGGAACGATCGATCAACCGTGGCCGCACAACGCGAGCGGCGCGCCGGCGCCGCAGAACGGTCCGCTTGTCGACAACCCTGAGGTGATGGGGCCTGCGGGCACCGTGCACTGCTCTCTGGCCGATTGGGCGAAGTTCATCGCGGATCAGTTGAGCGGATTCGCGGGCCACGGCGCGCTGTTCCCGGCGGACGTCTACACGCGGCTGCACACGCCACCTTTCGGCGGCGACTACGCCTTTGGCTGGCTCGTAACCGATCGCCCGTGGGCGAACGGCACGGTCTATACGCACGCGGGCAGCAACACGATGAACTATGCCGTCGTCTGGATGGCGCCCAAGCGCGATTTCGCCGTGCTCGTAACGACGAATCAAGGCGGCGAAGCCGCGGCGCAGGGGACCGACGAAGCCGCCGCCGCGCTGATCCGCCTGCACGACGCTGCGCGATGAATCTCTGATGCGAGCGAAGGCCGCGGGCATCGTCGCGGTGGCGGCATGGCTCGCGGCGACGAGCCCGTCTGCTCATACCGATCCTTTCACCGGTATGCCGTTCGTGCGAATCGAGGCGGGCCCGTTCGTGATGGGCACGCCTCCGAGCGAGCCGCAGCGCGAAGCGCAGGAGGTGCAGCACCGCGTCACGATCGCCAAGCCGTTCTATCTCGCGATTCACGAGGTCACGCAGGCCGAGTGGACGAGGGTCATGGGC
>DASSOM010000350.1:0-2257 GCA_035700625.1 Vicinamibacterales bacterium | reverse complement strand
CGCAGCGCCGACCAGCGGACGTCCTGACCGCCATCCGGCCGGCGAACGACCCGGGCAAACGTGTCGCCGTGCGACGCGAGCAGGTTGCTCACCGTCGGCAGCGCGCGCGAACGCACGGCGGGCGGTGTGTCGAGTTGCCGGTCGATCGATGCGGTGCGGATTGCGCGCCGCGTCCATGCGTCGACGTCCCATCGCTCGAGCGCGGCCGGCAGCGTGTCGATGAATGTCCACCGCGTCCAGGATCCGAAGACGGCATCGACGTGCGTGGCGGCGTGGACCGCGGCGCGTTCGATTCCGCCCGCCCGAAGATAGAAACCCGCTTTGATCGAGAGCAGCGCCGCGACAAGAGCGACGCCTGCCCACGCGCCACGCCGGCCCGCGATCCAGGCGGCCGCAGCCCCGATGCACAGCGCGCACAGCAGCCACGGGTCGGCCATCGCGAACAGCGGGAGTGTGAAGACACGGTCGGATATCGGAGCGAGGAGCCTGAGGTCGGCCCCGGAGACGTAATCGAGCGCGACGTGGCTCGCCGCACCCACCGTCCCCGCCATCACGAGAGCCCGCCATCGTTCGCGCGAGAACAGCGCGACGACGCTGCCCGTCAGGAGGCCGCAGCCGATCGCGCCGAGCACGCAGTGCGAACCGCTCTGGTGGCTGAGGAGATAGACGTCCCATCCCTGCGCCGCGCGCGCGAGGTCGAGGTCCGGGCAGAGGGCGCCCAGGACATACGCAGCCGTCACGCCCGAACGAGGCCGATCGTCGAGCGCGGCGAGCATGCGGCCGAACGCCGCGTGAGAGAGCGGATCCACGATGAGCGGCGGGATTTATCGCCGTCTATTCGAGGCCGCGATAATCATCGCGCTGCGCGTCCCAATATCGGTAGAAGTGGTACCAGCACTCTGGCCGTGCGCGGACGCGCTCGGCGATTTGATCCGCGATCTGCTGGGCGGCCATGAGGATCCATTCGTCCCTCGATGCGCCGCTCGGCATGGCGATGGGTGCGTTCATGGACGCGAGGAACCGCCCGGGCCCGCGGCGTTCGATGGCCGTCACGACCAGCGGAGATCCCGTGAGCGCGGCTATGAGAAGCGGCGTCCGGAGGAACCAGGCCTGCCGGCCGAAAAGCGTCACCGGCACACGATCGCGGCCCATGTGCCGATCGACGAGCAGCGCGACGAACCGGTTGGCGGCGAGCGCGCGCCGGATTTTGAGCGGCGTGTCGAGCGACTGGCGGACTTCGATCGTATCGATCCCTATGCGCTCGCGGATTTCGTTGCGAATCCGGTTGACGGTGTCGTCCGCTTCGCGCATTGCGACCACCGTCAACGGCAGCTCGAGCGCGCGCGCCATCAGCAGTCCGCCGGCTTCCCAGTTGCCGAAATGGGCGGTGACGAGCAGCGCGCCGCGCCCGTTCGCGTGGAGCGCCACCGCGCGTTCACGGGTTTCGTCGGTGAACTCGAACGCTTCGCCGACGCGCGGGTCTCCAATGGCGCGGACGAAATCAATCACGTCTCGCGTGTAGCTCCGATAGGTTTCGAGCGCCCGCCGTTCGAGAGCGGCGTCCGACTCGTCCGGAAAGATCGGCCGCAGGTTGTCCACGAGCGCCGCCGTGCTTTGCGGCGCCCACCGCGCGACCAGCGACGATCCGACGTGGCCGATGGCGTAGGACACGCGGCGCGGCAGACGCCTGACGCCGTGGTAGGTGATGCCGAAGATCACGCCGTTGTTCATCCCGTGCAGCGTCCAGCGGCGCGGGTGCGTGTCGGCGGGGGGCGCGGCTACAGCCGTTCGAGGAACCGGTAATACACGGCGAGGAAGCATGTCTTGGTCGTGTCGCGAATCGGCCGCAGCCGGCTCGGCCGCCCATTATAGACGGCGGAAACCGGGGCGGACGCGATTCGTCCGCCGCGACGGCGCACCTTGACGAGCATCTCGGTCTCGATCTCGTACCCGCGCGCCCGCAGGCGCAATCCTCTGAGAGCATCGGCTGCGAAGAGCCTGAACCCGCATTGCGTGTCCGCGACGGGTACGCCGACAAAGGATGACAGCGCGCGGCTCCCGATCCGGTTCGTGTGATATCGCGATGGCGGCATGCTCTCGCGATCGAACTGCCGTTCGCCGATGACCAGTTCCGCGCCTGTAGCGCGCGCCGCGTCGATCAAACGCGAGGACTCCTCCGGCCTGTGTTGCAGGTCCGCGTCGATGAGCAGCACGTGGGTGCAGGCGGTGGGCAGGATGGCCTCGAGACCGGTTCGTA
>DASSOM010000349.1:0-10793 GCA_035700625.1 Vicinamibacterales bacterium | reverse complement strand
CCCGAGGCTGCTGGAGCCCGGCAGGGAAATCCTGCTGCCGCCGCTCCGCTGAGCCGCCATGCCGCTCAACATCCTCCAGATCGAGAAGGCGCGAAAGGACTTCTACGCGCCCTCGTTCAACGTCGTCGCGGCCGGGAAGAGCCTCGTGCCCGATCTGTATCTCGAGGTATCCAGCGTCGAGATCGACAACATCCTCGACGCCGCCGACCGGTTCTCGTTCGTCATCGTGAATGCGTTCGACGTGACCAAACGCGAGTTCCTGAAGGTGGGCAGCAAGACGTTGCCGGAGTTCTTCGAATTCGGGCTGCCGATCGAGATTTCGATGGGCTACGGCGACCGCGCGCAGCTCACGCTGATGCTGAGCGGCATCGTCACCGAGATCAGCACCAGCTTTCCTTCGTCCGGCGTTCCGCAGTTGACGGTGAGCGGCTACGACCATTCGTACTGCCTGACGAAGGGCACGAAGTCCGAGAACTGGGAGAACAAGCGCGACAGCGACGTCGTGAAGCAGATCGCGCAGCGCTACGGGCTGACGCCGCGCGTCGAGGAGACGAGCGTCGTGCACCCGAAGATCGAGATGAGCCAGGAGAACGCGGCGCAGTTCATCAAGAAGCTCGCCGATCGGAACGGGTTCGAATGGTTCGTCTCGACGAAGAAGGAACTGTTCTTCAGGACGCCCGACAACGACGCGCGCGGCGCGATCGAGCTGGCATGGGGACGCGGGCTCGTGAGCTTCTCGCCCGAGATCAAGCTGAGCGAACAGGTCTCCGAGGTGGAAGTGCACGGCTGGAACGTGAAGACCAAGAAGGCGATCGTCGGACACGCGCGCAAGGGGGACGAGCCTGGACGCGACACGTCGAGCGCCGGCGGCAAGAAGCGCGCGAGCGGCGCGGAGTACGTGCAGAAGGTGTGCGGCCGCGACACGGCGACGCTCCGCGTCCGCGAGCCGGTCTTCAGCCAGCAGGAGGCGGATCGCCGGGCGCAGGCGATCCTCGCGCGCCGCGCCGAAGGGTTCGTCGGCGGGCGCGGCGAGAGCATCGGCATCCCGGAGCTGAAGGCCGACACGAACGTCACGCTGCAGGGCCTCGGTGATTTCTTCAACACGACCTTCTACGTGAACCAGACGACGCACACCGTGAATTCGTCGGGTTACCGGACGACGTTCGAGGTCAAGGACACGACCATATGACCGACATGGTGCTCGGCGAAACCCGCGACGCACGCGAACCCGGCATCATCCGCGGCGTGTCGGTGGCCGTCGTCTCGCAGAACCAGGACCCCGACGGACTCGGGCGCGTGAAGGTGCGCTTTCCCTGGCGCGAGAACCCGGACGAAAGCTACTGGGCTCGCATCGCGGTGCCGATGGCCGGCAACGATCGCGGCACGTGGTTCCTGCCCGAGGTCGGCGACGAAGTGCTCGTCGCGTGCGAGGCCGACCGCGTGGAGCATCCGTACGTGATCGGCGCGCTGTGGAACGGGCAAGACAAGCCACCGGAAACGAACGCTGACGGCTCCAACGACATCCGGAAGATCAGGTCACGCAGCGGCCACGAGATCGTGTTCGACGACGGCGCGCAGGGGCGGATTCACGTTCATCTGAAAGACGATGCGCGCAAGGTGACGCTCGATCAGAACGGGATCGAGATCAGCGACGACAGCGGCAACAGCATCACGCTCACCTCGTCGCCCGGCAGCATCGCGATCAAGAGCAACGTGAAGATCTCGATCGAGTCGTCGACGGTGGAGATCAAGGCGAACGCGTCCATGACGCTGCAGGCGAGCGGCACGCTCACCGTGCAGGGCGCGCTCGTCCGCATCAATTGAGGAGCGCAGATGGGACAGCCGGCAGCGCGGCTCGGCGATCAAACGAGCCACGGCACGCCGCTCGGGCCGGGACCGGGCAGCCTCAACGTGCTCATCGGCGGGCGCCCCGCGTGGCGCGCGGGAGCCGACTTCCACGCGTGCCCGCTGTTCAACGGACCGTCGCCGCACGTCGGCGGCGTGGTGGCCGTCGGCAGCGTGACCGTCCTCATCGGAGGATTGCCGGCCGCGCGGCAGGGGGATCTCGTGGCCGAAGGGCCGCCGAACACGATCCTCGCCGGCGAGTTCACCGTGCTGATCGGATGACGAGCGAGAGACGCAGATGGCCGACGCGAACGCCTTTCTCGGACGCGGCTGGAGCTTTCCGGTGCGCGTGGACGACAGGGACGGAGCGATCCGTCTGTCGGAATACGACCAGGACATCCGCGAGGCGATCTGGATCATCCTCTCGACGTCCAAAGGGGAGCGCGTCATGCGCCCCGACTTCGGCTGTGGGATTCACGACCTGGTGTTCGAGGTCATCAACACCACGACGCTCGCGGAGATCGAGGACACCGTCCGCACCGCGCTCGTGATCTTCGAGCCGCGCATCGACGTCGTGCAGGTGAAAGCGCTCTCGAATGGAGGCCTCGACGGCCAGCTGCGCATTTCGATCGACTACAAGATCCGCGGCACGAACAACCAGCTGAACCTCGTCTATCCCTTCTACATCAAGGAGCGGGGCTGAGTGGCGCGCGATCCCGTCATCGACGCCCGGCGGGTCGAAAGCCTCGTGCACGAGCTGCGCAGGTACGCGCCGCACTACACGCCCGAGCTGTCGGTCGCGACCGACCAGGCCGCCGGCGGGGGCCTGTTCCGGGCGTTCGCGCAGCTCGCCGAGACGGTGCTGGTGCGTCTCGCCCGCGCGCCGCAGAAGCATTTCGTCGCGTTTCTCGATCGGCTGGGGATCACGCTCCTCCCCGCGCGTCCGGCGCGCGCGCCGATCACGTTCACGCTCGCCGCCGGGTTCCCCGACGCCGTCACCGTTCCGGCCGGCACCCGCGTGACGGCGCAAGGTCCCGACGGGGACATCCCGTTCGAAACGACGGGAGCGCTGCAGGTGATCCCCGCGATCATCGCCGCAGCGTACGGCGTCGACCCGGACGCGGACGCCATCTACCCGCCGCCGCCCGGCTTCCTCGATCAGACGATTCGCACGCCGACGGAGCTGGCCTATCGCGTCCTCGCATTTACCCCCGCCGGCTCGAGGCGCGTGCAGCTCGATCACACGACCGAGCTGAAGCCGCAGGCGATGATCCGGATCGACTGCCGTCAGAAGGCTATCGTGGCAAAGGTCGACGCGAACATCGTCACGCTCGAATCACCGCTCGAGCGCGACGCGGACGGCGGCGCGATCGTGACGCCGATTCGCGACTTCGAGCCGTTCAACGGGATCAACCTGCAGGAACACGCCCTCTACCTCGGGGATCCCGATCTGTTCGCCGTCAAGAACAAGGCCTACATCACCATCTCGGTGACGCTCTTCAGCACGCCCGGCGCGACGCCGTCGCCGCTGCGGCTGGCGTGGCAGTTCTGGACGAAGGCTGAAGAGGACGGCACCGACGCGGAGGAGCACTGGGAAACCTTCGACGTGGATGGCGACGGAACGGAAGGCCTGTCGAAGAGCGGCACGATCACGCTGGTCAAGGAAGCGCTGGAGATCAAGGAGCGCGAGGTCGGAGGACGGAAGAACCGGTGGATCCGGGCGCTGCTGCTCGATCCACTGCCCGCCGGCGGCGGCGCGCTGCCCGAGATCGATCGCGTTACTGCATCGGTCCAGTCGACCGCGCCGGGAACGCCGGACGATCAGCAGACCGGCATCCTCGCGGACCAGGGCTTCTACAACGCGACGCCGCTGGATCTCAAGGTGCAGCCGGCCGTCGGGTTCCTGCCGTTCGGCACCGAGCCGCGGCAGTTCGACCAGTTCTACATTGCCAGCAAGGAAGCCTTCTCGAAGCGCGGCGCCACGGTCAAGCTGGATGTGACGCTGGACCTGCAGACGCTCGCCTCCCCCACCGCCGTCGCGCTCACGAAAGGCCTTCGCGTCTATTCCATCGGTCTGCGCCGGCGGCTCTACGAGCTGGACGTGGCCGCGCAGACGTGGACCACGCTCGGGAGCCCCGGAGACCTTCCGACGGGCGCGGGCTACCAGCCGCTGGAGGACTCGATCCCGTCGGCGATTGCCTCCTCGACGGACGACGTCTACGTCTTCGTCAACACGGAAGACACGCTCGCGGCAGATCCCGCCAAGAAACCGACGAAGGTCTGCGTCTGCTTCCGTCCGGCCAGCAGCTCGGCATCGCCGTGGATCGATCTCGGCACACCCACGGACGTGCAGGTGAAGCTGAACCCGGTCGCCATCCTGCTCCCGGGCGCCTCCCCGGCGTTCGCGCGTGTGTTCGTGGCCGGCGCCGACGGCAAACTGTATTCGAGGGACGTCTCGAACGCACCCGCACCCACGGCACCGTCGTGGACGTCGCTCGGGTCGCCATCGGGCACGTCGCAAATCGCGTGCTCGCCGTTCGTGACGACCTCCGCGTCCGGCGAGATCTTCGTGTTCGTGATCGCGGACGACGACCTCGTGTACATGTGGCGATCGACCGCGTCCGCGTGGACGCCGCTCACGCCCGCCGATCCGGCGTTCAAGGCGAAATCGCGTCCGTTCGCACAGCCGTTCAGCACCGGCGCCCGCGTGTTCGTCGTCGGCGAAACATCGGACGACGATCGAAAGCTCTTCGAGTGCGACACGACGAACCCGGGCATCGGCGGGACGTTCACGTGGACGGATCTCGATCGTCCGCCCGGCAATCCGGCAGCCGGAAAGGACGCGGACAGCCTTGCGCCGGTTGGCTACGTCGAGAAGCCCGGCGCGCCTGCCGCCATCGACGAGCGGCGGCACATCTTCCTTCGCGACGCGAGCGACCAGTTGTTCGAGCTGCTGGACACGCCGGCCGCCGGAACGACGGAGTGGGTGTCGCAAATGCGGACCGGAGATCCGGCGCTGCGCGACGCACCCTTCGCGCTGGTGCAGACGTCGGCGTCCCGGACGACGGTCAACATCACGGCTGCGAGCGCACGCAATTCAATCGTCACCTGGACGTTCGAGAGTGTCGAGGGCGCGGCGCCGGCGACACCGCAGGGCCAGGGCGTCCTGCTCGGCGCGAGCAAGGCGTCCGCGGACGACAACCATTACGTCAGCGCCACACAGACGCTTCACATCACCGACGGCGTGACGAGCGCGGACAGGCTGGTGCTGGCGTACGACGGGCACGTGCGTGTCGCGCGCCTGGCGACGCCGCCGCTGGCGGTCATCCCCGACTCGACGTTCACGTGCACGTTCGGCACCGAAGATGCCGGCGCGGCGGAAGACGCCTCCGACAGGCTCGTGGTGTTCCGTCCGCCGGCGGCGAGGCTCGGCGTCGAGCGGATCATCGCGCTCGACATCGCGGGAACCATCGTCAACGCGGACTTCTACAGCCGGCTCACCGGCATCGTGTCGATCGCGCCGGCCGCGCAGCCGGCGAGCGGTGACGCGTTCAACCTGTATGTCGAACTGGTGCCCGACCGCGTCGAGTTCCTGTCGACTGCCGAAACGGCGAGCGTCCCCGAGCTGTCGTGGGAATACTGGAACGGCAGCGGATGGCTCTCGCTCGACGTGGACGACGGCAGCCGGAATCTGCTGGTCAGCGGCAAGGTCACGTTCACGGTCCCCGACAGCATCCAGCCGACGGAGGTGGTCGGACAGCAGAACTTCTGGATCCGCGCGCGGCTCGTCGGCGGCGACTACGGCCGCGAGACGTTCAAGGTTGTGAACAACGTCGTGGTCTCCGAGAAGAGCACGCTGCGGCCGCCGAAGGTCAGCAGCCTTCGCATCATCTATATAGGGGCGCCCATCGTCCCCGGCCTGGTCCTGACGGCGAACAACCTGGATTACCTCGACCAGACGGCCGCGTCGCTGCTCGGCGGGGCGCACTTCCGCCCGTTCGAGCCGCTCGAACGGGAGGCGAACCGATCGGTCTCGCTGTTCCTCGGCTTCGATCAGCCGTTCAAGAGCGGCCCCGTCCGGCTGCTCGTCGACGCCGCCGAGCGCGAATACGACGAAGGGGCGCAGCCGGAACTCGACTGGCAGTTCCGGAAGGATCGCCGGTGGAAGCCGCTCGACGCGGACGATGGGTCGACGGCGCTGACGCGGCCGGGGATCCTCACGCTGTCGGCGTCAGACGCGCTGACGCGCGAGACGCGATTCGGCCAGCCGCTCTTCTGGATTCGCGGATCGCTGCGCACCGATCGCACCGCCGGGTTGCAGGCGTCGCAGGTGCTGCTGCGGCGCATCCTGCTCAACACTGTCGAGGCGGAGCAGGGGGAAACGATCACCGGCGAGATCGTCGGGTCCAGCGACGGGGAACCGAACCAGTCGCTGGCCTTTCAGCACGCGAACGTGCTCGCGGATCAGGACCTGCGCGTGCAGGAGGCGTTGTCGGCCGAGGAACAGGAACGGATCAGAGAACGGGACGGCAAGGACGCGATCGTCACCCGCGACGATCTCGAGGGCCTGTGGGTCCGCTGGCGCGAGACGCAGGCGCTGTTCGACGCAGGGCCGGACGATCGGTGCTACCTGATCGACCGCGCGGCCGGCGTAGTGCAGTTCGGCGACGGCGCGCACGGACGGATCCCGCCGGCGGGCGTCGACAACATCCGCGCGTTCAGATACCGGACCGGCGGAGGCGCGGCGGGCAACGTCGCCGCGGGGAAGATCGATTCGCTCACGAGTTCCATCGCAGGAGTCGATTCGGTCTTCAATGCCGTGGCGTCGGCCGGTGGATCCGACGCGGCCACGACCGAGGCGATGCTCGACATCGGTCCGCGGCGGATCAGCCATCGCGATCGCGCAGTGTCGGCGCAGGACTTCGAGGATCTGGCGCGGGAAGCGTCCCGTCAGGTCGCAAAGGTGCGCTGCCTCGCGACGACCAACCTGACGCGCGAGGGCATCGGCCGGGCGGACCCGTGCGATCCCCGCCAGCGCCACCGCGCGCGACCGGCGCCAGGCTACGTCAGCCTGATCGTCGTGCCCGTATCCGACGAAGCGCGCCCCTGCCCGTCGCTGGAGCTGAGGCGTGCGGTCAAGGAGTTCCTGCGCGCGCGCACGCCGGGCACGCTCGCCTCCGGCGCACGCATCGTGATCCGGCCGCCCGACTACGTCGAGGTCTCCGTCCACGCGGACATCGTCGTCACCACACTCGAGAACGCGGCGGCGGCCGAGAGCAAGGCGAGGGCCGCGCTCGATCAACTGCTGCATCCGCTGTACGGCGGACCGGACGGCACCGGGTGGGAGTTCGGGCGTCCCGTGTGGAAGTCCGACGTGTTCTCGCGGCTCGAACGCATCGAGGAGGTCGACAGCGTCGAGAATTTGCGGTTCCTGTTCCGCGGCACGAGCGATCCCGACCGGGTCGCGATCGGGCCGAACGAACTGCTGGCGAGCGGCACCCACGTGCTGGCGATCAGGAAGGGATGACCGATGCCGCTCCAAGTCCCGAACCTGGACGACCGCCGGTGGGCCGATCTCGTCAACGAGGCGCGGTCGCTGATCCCGCGCTTCGCGCCGCGCTGGACGGATCACAACGTCCACGATCCGGGCATCACGCTCATCGAGCTGTTCGCCTGGCTCGCCGAGATGCAGATCTACCAGCTCAATCGCGTCGGCGAGACGCATCGCGAGGGGTTCGCGCGGCTCGTCGGCGTCCGGCGGCGGCGCCGCACGCCGTCGCGCGTGAACCTCGTCGCATTCGGCACGCTGACCGCTCCCACCGTGCTTCCGCCGGAGTCCCGGCTCGCGCCGGTCGGTCTGGAAGACGTCGTCTTCGAAACGACCGAACAGATCCGTCTGACGCGCACGCGGCTCCTGCAGGTCGTCGTCGACGACGGATCGAGCCCCGTCGATCAGACGGCGGCGAACGACGCGTTCGGGATCGCGTTCCTCGCGTTCGGCGAGCGAACCGGCGTCGACAGCCAGTTGCGGCTCGGATTCGATCGCTTCTACCCCGGTGAAGAACCGGATCTCCGGCTTGCCGTCGATGTGTTCACGGCCGATCTCGGCGTGCGCTGCGGACCGGCGATCCCCGTCGATCCGAACGGCGCGGACGCGCCGAACGGCCTGCGGCCCGTCGATCTCGCGTGGGAGTACCTCGGCGGCAGCGCCCAGTGGCTGCCGCTTCAAAGCGTCGTCGATCGCACGAACGCGTTCTCGCAGAACGGCGACGTGACGTTCGCCGTCCCCGCGGATGCCGCGCTCACGGGAGGCCGTGTCTGGGTTCGCGCGCGGATCGCGGCCGGCGCGTACGACATCGAGCCGCGGCTGCGGCACGTCGGCGTGAACGGCCTTCCTTGCACGCAGATCGAGACCGTGCGCGACGAGCCGATCGGACGCGGCACCGGACAACCGGACCAGTCGCTCCCGCTCGCGAAGACACCGCTCGTGATGCCCGACACCGGCGCGCCGGTGAGGATTGAAGTCGGCGGCGAACCGTGGACGTATGTCGAGTCGTTCGACGCATCGGGTCCTGCCAGCCCGCATTACGGGTTCGATCCGTCGGCGTCGCGCGTGCTGTTCGGCAACGGCCTGAACGGACGCGTGCCGCAGGCCGGTCAAGACATTGTGGCGGCGTGGTACCAGCGATCGGCCGGCCGATCGGGGAACGTCGCGAAGGACCTGGCGTGGCGTTTCCTCAACCGCGTCGTCCCGGGCCTCACGTTCACGAACCCGGACGCCGCGGCCGGCGGAGCGGACGAGGAGTCGCTGAATGAGATGGAGCTGCGCGCCCGCGCGCAGCTCGCGCGTCCGCAGCGGGCCGTCACGCTCGAAGACATCGAACGGATCGCGCTCGGAACGCCGCAGGTGTACGTCGCGCGCGCCGCCGCGATCCCCGACTGCCCCAGGCCGGCGAGCATGACGGTCGTCGCCGTCCCGAAGGTCAGACCTGGCCGTACGGGGCCGCCCACGCCGCCGTCGGGGGCGTTTCTCGCGGCGGTTCGCCGGCATCTGCAGCAGCGGCGCCTGATCGGCGACAACCTGCGCGTCGTCGGTCCTGCCTACGTCGAAGTGTCGGTGTCCGCGCGTCTGCGGCTGGTCGAGGCTGCCGGGCCCAACGCCGTTATCGCGCGCGCGCGCGCCGCGCTCGATCAGTTCTTCGCCAGCGGCGATCCCGACAGCCCGGCCGACGATGCCGCCGCCGCGGCTCTCTCGCCCTGCCCGACGCGCTGGCCGTTCGGACGTGCCGTGCTTCCGTCGGAGGTGTACGCGGTGCTGGATCGCGTCGAAGGCGTCGACTCCGTATCCGGCCTCGTGCTGACCGCGCGCAAGGGCACGACGCAGGTCACGGCCGACGCCACCGGCGCCATCCGGCTTCCACGAACCGGCCTGGCCTATTCGGGAGCGCACGATCTGCAGATCGCCGCGGGAGACAAGCCATGAAATCTCCCGTCGAGTTCCGCCGGCAGATCTTCCGCACCGCCGAACAGTGGCAGCACGGCGTCAGCTCCACGCTCCGCACGCTCGCCGACGGCGGGTTCGCGCTCTTCTCGCGTCCGGCGTTCGCGGCCTGGGTGACGCAAGACGATGAGGCGGCTGGCGTCCGCTCGCTTGCTGCGGATCACTGCGGCCGCCTGTTCTGGATCCACCGCGACGGCTGCCATCTCTACCGGCGCGACCCGACCAACGACCTGATCGAACCGGTCGTCACGCTCGGCGACTGCGACGGTGATCCGCGTCAGGCGTTCGGGCGCATGATCGCCGTCGCCGGACGTCTGTGGATCGTCGATCTGCGCCGCTCGCGCCTGATCAGCGTCCGGGCCGACACGTTTCAAATCGTCGCCGACATCCCGCTGAATGGAGTGGTCGACGCGGCGTTCGCCCGCGGACGGCTGTTCGCGCTCGACCAGGACGGCGTCACAGTCTTCGACGTGGACGGCTCGAAGACGGGAGGACCGTTCAGGGATCAGATTGCCGACCCCGTTGCGATCGCCGCCGATGAATCCGGCGAGTGGGTCTACGTGATCGTCCGCGGACGCACGAGCTTCCTGAGATTCTCCGCTGTCACCGGCGCGTTCGACTCCGGGATCGGCCGCTTCGACGACGCGGCGCCCGGGTTCGCGCCGCGGCTGATCGTCGTCGATCCGGACGGCAGCCTGCTGGCGGCGGCGGACGGATCGCCGGTGGCGCACGAGTTCTCGAAGGACGGCGGCTACATCGGCCCGACGGCGGACGTCAGTCCCATCCAGAACATCCTCGGCCTGTCGATCGCACCGGACGGCGAGCTGTACGTCACGTCGCCGGACGGCATTGCGCGGTTCACGCGCGAGTCGGGCATCGCGGGCAACAAGGGCCGGTTCTACAGCCGGACGCTCGACAGCGGCGGCGAACCCGATCGGGAATGGCACCGCATCGATCTCGCGGCCGACATCGATGCCGCGGGGGCGCTCGACGTGTTCTACGCGTCCACGCAGGATGCCGCGTTCGCGCGCGCCGTGAGCGACGTGTTCGAGCGCCCCGGGCCGGTCGGGGCGAGAGTCTCGTCGATCGAATCGCTGCTCGGCGATCTCTGGAAGGGACCGCAGCCGCTGCGCGCGATCACGCCGCCGCCCCCCTCGGGCGGCTTCGCGCGCAACATGACCCACAGCGTCCTGTTCCGTACCGGCACGAAGCGGTACCTCTGGCTGAAGGTCGAGATGTCGGGCCTCGCGCCGCGCGCCGCCGTCGCGCTCCGTGAGCTGCGCGTGTACTACCCGCGCCTCTCGTATCTGCGGTACCTCCCCGCCGTCTACCGTCAGGATCCCGTCAGCAGCGAGTTTCTCGAGCGCTTCCTCTCGATGTTCGAGACGATCTTCGGCGGGCTCGAGGCGACGATCGAGCGCATTCCGGAGGTCTTCGATCCCGATCG
>DASSOM010000348.1:0-5028 GCA_035700625.1 Vicinamibacterales bacterium | reverse complement strand
ACGCTCGAGGGCGGCCCCATCTTCTGGGTCGCCACGCATCGCCAGCACCATCAGCTGTCCGACCATGACGGCGACCCGCATAGCCCGCGCGATGGCGGCTTCTGGGCGCACATGGGCTGGATTCTCTTCGGCGACACGCACCACAACAACACGTCCCTGATGGGCAAGTACGCGCCCGATCTCGGTCGCGATCGCTTCTACCGTTGGCTGAACACGTATCACTACGTGCCGCTGACCGCGCTCGGGTTCCTGCTGCTCGCCATCGGTGGCTGGTCGCTCGTGCTGTGGGGCATCTTCCTCCGCGTCATCGTCGGTCTGCACGCGACGTGGCTCGTGAACTCGGCGACGCACATGTGGGGCAGCCGCCGGTTCGAGACGCGCGACGATTCGCGCAACAGCTGGTGGGTGGCGCTCCTCACGTTCGGCGAGGGCTGGCACAACAACCACCACGCGCATCCCGTGTCGGCGCGCCACGGCCTCGCCTGGTACGAGTTCGACATCAGCTGGATCACGCTGAAGCTGTTCAACGCGATCGGGATCGTCCGCGATCTGAAGGTCGCGAAGGTGCGGCAGCCGCTGCCGGCCGAAGAAGCCGCCTGACCGTCAGGGCTGAAGCCCTGACCCACAGCCCCTCTCGAGCGCCATGTGGGTCAGCCCTTTATGGGCTGACCACCAGTAGGTATTCTTATCCCATGATCTCCGGCCGCCGGCGATCCATGGTGTTCTTCAGCGTCCTGGGCATCTGCCTGGTCGCGATCGCCGTCGCCCTCAACATCGGCTGGGTCGTCCTGAACTGGCGCGAAGGCGTGCTGGCCGTCCTCGGCCTGATCTTCTTCCTCCTCATCATCGCCGGCGTCGTCCTGAACACGATCTTTCTCGTGCGCGAGATCCGCCGCAACGAGCAGCACGACGCGTTCATCAACGCGGTCACCCACGAACTGAAGACGCCGGTCGCGTCGATCCGTCTGTATCTGCAGACGCTGCAGACGCGCGACCTGGACGAGGAGAAGCGGCGCGAGTTCTACCGCATCATGCTCGCCGACAGCGACCGCCTGCTCGGGACGATCGAGCAGGTGCTGCGCGCGGGGGCCACCGCCTCGCGGCTGCGCCGGACGGCGAAGGTGCGGCTCGATCTGACGGAGATCGTCCGCGAACAGGTGGAGCTGGCGCGGACGCGGTTCCACCTCGATGCCGGCGCGCTCGACTTCGTCCCGCAGACGTCGCAGGCGGTGGTGATGGGAGACGGCGACGAGCTGAAGGCGGCCGTCTGGAACCTGATCGACAATGCGGTGAAGTACTCGCCCGGGCCCGTCCACATCCGCGTCGAGCTGCGGGAAGACGTCGATCGGCAGTTCGCGGTGCGCGTGATCGACTCGGGCGCGGGAATCTCTCCCGACGAGCTGAAGCGGATTTTCCGCCGTTTCTATCGCGTGCCCGCGGGCGTCGCCGTGCGCGCGAAAGGCAGCGGCCTCGGGCTGTTCATCGTCCGCTCGGTCGCGCGGAAGCACGGCGGACGCGCGTTCGCCGAGAGCGCAGGTCCCGGGCAGGGCAGCACGTTCACGCTGCTGCTGCCGGCGGCAGGCTAGCAGACATCCAAAATGCGTCGTGTGCTCATCGTGGAAGACGAGCAGCACCTTGCCGAGGGGCTGCGCTTCAATCTCGAAGCCGAAGGCTACGACGCGCATGTCGTCGAGACCGGTGAGGCGGCGCTCGCGCGGCTGCTCGATCGCGAGGAGCGGTTCGACCTCGTCGTGCTCGACGTGATGCTCCCCGGCAAGGACGGCTTCACCGTCGTCGCCGAGCTGCGGGCGGCGCGGCAGTTCGTCCCGGTGCTGATTCTCACCGCGCGCGGCCGGCCCGAGGACGTCCTCAAGGGATTTGCCGCGGGGGCGGACGACTACCTGCCCAAGCCGACCGAGCTCGCGATTCTGCTCGCGCGGATCGGCGGTCTGCTGCGCCGCGCCGCATGGCTGCGTCCGAACAACGGCGAGCGCTACACGTTCAACGGCCGCATGATCGACTTCGAGCGGCTGCAGCTGACCGTGGGCGACCGTGTGCTGCACCTGACCCTCATGGAGGCCAACCTGCTGAAATATCTGATCGCCCACGAAGGAAAGGCGGTCTCGCGGAAGGCGATGCTCGAGGACGTGTGGGGACTGCACGAGAGCACAGACACGCGCGCGATCGACAACTTCGTGGTACGCCTCCGCCGCTACATCGAGGACGAGCCGGCCCGGCCGAAGCACCTGCTCACCGTCCGCAGCGTCGGCTACCGCTTCGTCGCGCACCCCGCATGATCGCCGCGATCGTGATGCTCGCGGTGTCGCTCGCGCAATCCGCCGCGCTGAGCGGCCAGGTGTCCGATGCGACGGGCGCCGCCGTCGCTGGTGCGACCGTCACGGTGTCGTCGGCTCGCGGGGCGGTGACGGTCACGACCGCGCCCGATGGCCGATGGTCCGTGCAGCTGCCGGCGGAGGAGGGGGCCGTGCGCGTGCAGGTCAGCGCCGAGGGATTCGCCCCGGCCGATGACCGCGTCGCCCTCAGCGGTACGCCGATCCGAACGGTGCTGTATCCGCGCGCGATCGTCGAACGGGTGACGGTATCGGCTCCGGCCGACCAACCGCTGGCCATCGGCGCAAGCGCGACGGTGCTCGATCGGGGCCGCCTCGCCTCGGCGCCCGCGCTCACGCTCGACGATCAGCTGCGCGCCACGCCAGGCTTCAGTCTGTTCCGCCGCACCTCCTCCCGCGTGGCGAACCCCACCACGCAGGGCGTCACGCTGCGCGGACTGGCGGCGTCGGGCGCGAGCCGTACGCTCGTCCTCGCGGACGGCGTCCCGCTCAACGATCCATTCGGCGGCTGGGTGTACTGGGACCGCGTGCCCGCGGCGGCGATCGACCGGGTGGAGATCGCGCGCGGCGGATCGAGCGACGTGCATGGCGACGACGCCATGGGGGGCGTCATCCGGATTGCGACGCGGACGTCCCGCGGCGTCGACGTGCGCCTGGACGGCGGATCGGAAGATACGGCGCGCGCGTCCGGCTACGCCGCGGCGCGTACGGGCGCCGGGACGTTCGGCGGCGCCGGAGAGTGGTTCACGAGCGACGGCTACGTGCCCGTTGCGCCCGACGTCCGCGGCCCGATCGACACGCCGGCCGGATCGCGCCACGGCACCATCATGGCCTCGGGGGACACCCTCTGGCGCGGCGTGACCATCGACGGGCGCGCGTCGTATTTCGACGAGTCGCGCCGCAACGGCACGCCCGCGCAGGTCAACTCGACGATTGCGCGGCAGTGGAGCGCCGCCGTCCGCGGCACGGCGGCGGGCGGCGCCTGGTCGGCGCGCGGCAGCGGTTACAGCGGCGACTACCGGCAGACGTTCAGCGCGGTGAACGACGCGCGCGACGCGGAACGGCTCGTCAACGCGCAGCGGGTGACCGCGTCGAGCCACACGCTCGCCGTCGAATGGATCCGGCCGTCAGGGCGCTGGACGTGGCTCGTCAGCGCGTCGGGCCGCGTGGTCGACGCGGATCTGGACGAGCAGCGCTACGCGTTCAGTGGCGGTGCGCTTCCGCTCGACCACACGCCGGCGGCGCAGCGCGACGGCGGGCTCGCGGTGCAGGTCCACGTCGACGTCTCGCCGCGGCTGCGCATCGAGTCAGGCGTGCGCGGCGATCGCTGGACGTCCCGGCTCGACGATCCGCCGCACGGTGAACAGACGATCGGCTTCGTCGAGCCGCGGCTGACGGCATCCGTCCGGCTGGATGACGCGGCCACGCTGCGCGTCTCCTGGTTGAACGGCTTCCGCACCCCGACGATCAACGAGCTGTATCGCGGCTTCCGCGTCGGCGACACGATGACGCTCGCCAACCCGTCGCTCGGTCCGGAAGAATCGTCTGGCCTGGAGGCGGCGTTCACGTTCAGCCGTCCGCGTCTGACCGCACGCGCGATCGGCTTCTACACGGCGGTCGACGGCGCGATTTACAACGCCACCCTCGAGGTCACGCCCGCGCTCATCACGCGGCGGCGTCAGAACGGCACGTCGCGAGCGGCAGGCCTGGAGGTGGAGGCGGACGCGCGGTTGAGCGACGTGGTGGCGGTCACCGGGATGCTCTCCGTGATTGGTTCACGGTTCACCTCGGGCGAGCTCGACGGGCTGCGCATACCGCAGGTGCCGCGCGTCCAGGGCTCGCTTGGCGTCACGGCGGCGCTCCCGTCCTGGACCGCTGCCCTCGACTGGCGCTACGCCGGCGCGCAGTTCGACGACGATCTGAACCTGTTTGTCTTGAAGCCGGCGGGCGTGCTGAACGTCCGCGGCGGCTGGCGCGCGACGAGCCGCGTCGAGCTGTTCGTGGCGTCCGAGAATCTGCTGGATGAAACCATCGAAGCGGGCCGGACGCCGCTGCTGACGCTGGGCGCCGCGCGCATCTGGCGCGCCGGCTTCAACGCCCGCTGGTAGGGGGGAATCAAGATCTGACGCCGAACGGGCGGCGCCGGCGGCGGCGGCGCCGGCGGCGATGCGGGTAAGGAGGCATCGCGTCAGCGGGCGCCCCTTCCGCGGCGGGCTCGGCCATCAGCGTCCGCCAGTGCCGAACCACCTCGGGGCGATCGCCGTGAATCTCGAGCCAGGTGATCGCGTCCGGCAGCGCGTGGCGCTGCAGGAGCCCGCGCGGGGGACGCGCCGGCGCGTTCGGATCGAGCAGCCGCGGCACGAGCGCGAGCATCTGCTGGAGCTGCTCGACGTCGCGCCGGGCGAACGACAGCATCCCCAGCTCGACCCGCCGCTCGAGCGCATCCGCCGAGAACCGCTGCCGGCGTCCGACGAGGCCGAGCGGTACGAGCAGCGTGCCCGCGAGCACCGCGTTGGTGAGCGTCTCCGGCGCGGCGTCGAACCGCTGACGGTATCGATCGAGCGCGGCCACCGAGTCCCACAGCCCTTCCGGCGCCTCGTCCAGTTCCGGCGTGATCTCGCGGAGCAGCTCGGTGTCCTGCAGGATGTGCAGGCTGCGTTCGGCGGCGCCCGATCGC
>DASSOM010000347.1:0-28911 GCA_035700625.1 Vicinamibacterales bacterium | reverse complement strand
TGGTCGCGATGGCAGGGCCGCTCGCGGTGTGGAGCTGTTCGTCGCTCGAGGCGGTGCCGTTCGCGCTGGTGGTGACGGCGCTCGTCTGGCTGCTCGTGGTCGAGCCAGGCCTGGTACCGCCGGCGGCGGTCGTCCTGCTCGCGTCCGTCGCCGTCCTGCAGCGCATCGACGGATTCGTCTACGTCGGCTGCGTGCTCCTCGTCGCGATTGCCGCATCGGACGGCGCCTCCGACTGGCGCCTGGGCAAGCAGATCGTGCTGCCCATCGTGCTCGTCACGGTCGCGTACCACCTCGCGCGGTTCGCCTACTTCGGGTCGCTGCTGCCGGCGCCGCTGGAGTCGAAGGTCCTCTACAAGCTGATGGGTCAACAGCAGGTGCTCGTGAAGGCGCCGACTCACGGCTATCTGGTGCAGATCCTCCGCGTTTACGGCGTGGCCGCGGTGCCGGCGCTCGCGATGGCGATGATTGCGGCGGCACGATCGCGCGTCGGTCTGACGACGGCCGGCGTCTTCGTGCTGATCGCGATCTACGCCGAGGTCGTCGGCGACTGGATGTTCGGCTGGCGATTTCTCATCCCGCTGGCGCCGCTGGCGGCGGTGATCGTCGGCGTCGCGGTGTCGCGTGCCGGTCGGCCGATCGCGATCGCGGCGGCCGTGGTTGCCGTCGCGTGGAGCGGCATCGCCGCGTCCAGGTTCATCGACGTGTACCGTGAACTGGAGCGGCGGCCAATCTGGTGGACGCATCCGAACGGGGGGCTTCACGCGTGGCTCGCGCCAACCTACACCGCCGTCGAGATCCTGCGGCCGCTCGTGAAGCCAGGCGATCGGATCGCCGACAACCAGGCGGGGCTGCTCCCGTTCCTGCTCGATCTGGAGAACATCGACGATCTCGGCATCTGCTCGCGATTTCTCGCGCGGCTGCCGACGACCGACGTGTACTTCACGGAGGTGGGGCGCTACACGCCTGCGACGGACGATCCGGTCGTTCGGACCGCGCAGGCCTACGAGCTGTATCACGATATCCAGTGGCTGGTGATTCCCAGCGATCTCGTGATGAAGGCGAACGATGGCCGTCTGCCCGAACGTCTCATCGGCGGGTATTTCAAGAAGATTGGCGCGGATTCGCACGGGGACGCCGTCTATAGCCGCACCGAGCGATCCTCGTCGCGCTATCGGACGGATCCGCGATCGTTTCAGGAGAACCTCGCGCACTATTCGCGTCTGCGCGAGGGCGCGATCAACGGCCGGCCGCTCGCGCACGCCGCACTCGGGCCGCGCCTGCCGTGCTTCCGCGAGAAGAAGATCACGTTGCATCCGAAACCGGAGTCGAGCCTCTCGGTGAGATTCGCCGATCACGACGAGTACGTCGAGCGGCTGTACATAGACCGGGCGGCCGCGAGCCAGGCCTGCCATCTCGAGATCGCCCTGAAGGACGTGCACGGCCGCGAGGTGGCGCGGACGGAGGCCGCGCTGTCGAGGACGGTGCAGCGGTTCGACGTCTCCGCGGGGCCGGCGCAGGCGAGCCGCCTCGATCTGCGGGTCACGTGCGCGGAACCGAACGCGCGCGTGGACATCGCGGACGTCCGCGTGCTCGGACAATCACGCGAACTGGGTGCGTACGTACGGCGGATGCTGCCGTTCCCAGCCCCATGAGCCGCCGACTCGTACGTGTCCTTGAATATGGCCTCGGGGCGGCGGCCATCGGCTACCTGGCCGTGTATGTCGGCATCGCGCTGCTCCGGATCCGCTATCCGTTCGACCTCGAATGGATGGAAGGCGCGCTGATCGATCACGTCCGCCGGATTCTCGACGGGCAGCCGATCTACGCGGCCCCGTCACTGGATTTCATTCCGTTCCTTTACCCGCCGCTCTACTACTACGTGTCGGCTGCCGTCGCCGCCGTGATCGGGATCGGGCCCGTACCTCTGCGTCTCGTATCGTTCGTGTGTTCGCTGGGCTGCTTTGCCGTCATCGCGGGGCTCGTCCGTCGTGAGACGGGAAGTGGCTGGGCCGGTCTCGTTGCGGCGGGACTCTTCGCGGCGACGTACCGCGCGGGCGGTGCCTGGTTCGATCTGGCGCGCGTCGACTCGCTGTTCCTGCTGCTGACGCTGGGGGCGGTGTATCTGATCCGATGGGGGGCGACGCACCGCTCGTGGGCGGCCGCGGGCGCGCTGCTGGCCCTGGCGGCGTTGACGAAACAGACGGCGATCATGATCGCTGGTCCGCTGGTGCTCTACGCGGTGGTCGTCGACATCAGGCGGGGTCTGGTGCTGGCGGCGTCGCTCGCGGTTCTCTTCGGAGGAGCTACGCTGGCGCTGAACGCGGCCACGCACGGATGGTACTGGGACTACACGTTCGCCCTGCCGCTGCGGATTCAGGACGTCGGGACCACGCAGGCGGCGTTCTGGACGGCGGATCTCTTCGGGCCCGTCCCGATCGCGACGGCCATGGCGCTTGCCTACCTGGTCATGCGTCTCGCGCAGAAGCACCGGCCGGCTGTGTTTTATGCGGTGTTCACGGCGGCGTTCGTGGGTAGCGCGTGGGCGTCGCGCATCCACGCCGGCGCGTACGCGAACGTCCTGATTCCGGCCTACGCGGCTCTCGCCGTCGTCTTTGCGCTCGCGATCCACGATCTGCCCGGCGTCGCGGCGGCCGAACACGCACCGGCGCTGCGCACGTTTGCCGCGGTGTTCGGCGTGACCCAGTTCGCGCTGCTCGTTTACAGTCCGTCGGCGCAGGTGCCGACGTCACGCGATCTGGCGCTTCAGCGCGAGCTGCTGCAGCGCATCGCTGCCGCGGACGGTGACGTGTGGCTCCCGCAGCACGGGTACTTTCCTCTGCTCGCCGGCAAGGCGCCGCATGCGCAGGGATGGGCGATCACGGACATCAACCGCGCCGGCACGCCGGACGAGCGGCAGCGGCTGTTCGCGGAACTTCACGACGCGCTCGCGTCGCACCGCTTCAGGCTCATCATCCTCGACCGTATGGACGACTGGCTCGAGGCGGATCTCGAACGGTACTACCGGCGGCAGGGATCGGTCTTCGATCGCGACGGCCTGTGGACGGTCACGGGTTATCGGACGCGTCCGCGGTGGATCTACGTTCCGAAGACGCCGGCGAACTGACGCTGGTTCGGGGCATCTGCGGACGCCGCCGCAGGCGCCAGAGGACGATCATCGCCAGCGACCACAGCCCTTCGCCGACGCTCGTCCGCCGGACCTGCCGCGGGGAAATGGCGTAGAAGCGGACGGGCGTCTCCAGGATCTCGGCCTTGTCGCGAAGCAGCGTGGAGAGCAGCCGCTGGTTGAGGAGCTTGTCGCGCAGGTCCATCGACGGATCGTCGAGGCTCGCGACGCGGACGGCACGGACGCCCGACAGGGTGTCGGAAATGTAGCGGCCGTACAGCACCAGGTAGGCGGCGCTGAGCAGATGGCTGCCGATCTCGCTCGCGACGCGCAGCCACGTGTGATGCCGGTAGCGCAGCCGGAGCGAGGCGTCGATGTCGCGCACCGACAACCGCCGGCTGCCCCACACCGCGTCGAGCCGTCCGGAGCCGAGCGGCGCGATGACGCTGACGAGATCCTCGGCGTTGTACATGCCGGATGACTCGAACAGCGCGACGTAGTCGAACCGGTCCGCGGCAGCGATGGCGCGGAGCGCCGCGCCGGGATCGTCCCCCTGTCCGGCGTACCGGACCGGAAACGGGAAGCCGCTCGTCAGCTCGGGCTCCAGCGGGGCAGGGCCGCCGTAGAACACGGTCACCGCGAGCGGCAGATCCTGCAGGCCGGCGCGGACCAGTTCGAGCAGCGTCTGGCTCACCTTGCTCCGGGATCCGCTGTCGTATAGCCAGATGGCCACCCGCTGCCGCCGCGGCTCGGCGAGAAACGACTGCAGGAACGGCGTCAGCACTTTCGCGGGATCGTGGCGCCCGGTCACACCATCCTCGTAGTTGCCGATCCGGACGAGCCGCGGATCCTCGAGCGCATCGAGCCGTCCGAGTGGGACGTATGGCGTTTCCTCGCGCGTGCGCGGGTCGTTGATCAGGTAGTGGGTGATCAGGAACGGCGTGGAGATCGGCAGGCGTCCCTTCTCGCGCAGGTAATACGCGGCGCGCTGCACGATGTCGACGGCGGTGACGCCGGCCAGCTCGGCATCGGTCTGGATGTTCGTGATCAGGAGCTTCAGTGCGCCGAGATTGCGCGCGATCGCCTGGCTCAGGCCGCGCGTCAGGTACGACGGGAACAGCGACGAATGCTGCGTGCCCGGGGAGTACACGATCAGATCCGCCGCCGCGATGCGCTCGACGAGCCGTGGATTGATCGGGATCGCGCGCTCGTGCGCGCCCAGCCACGCGGCGGCGTCGGCCGCGGGCATCGCCGCCAGCCGGCTTTCTTCCGCCGGCGTCACCCGATGATCGAGCAGATAGATCTCGCGGATCCGGTTCTGCCGCTTCGCATCGACTATCGCAGCCTCGCTCGCGAGCAACCGGCCGTCCGTGTCGGTGGCGACGAGAAAGGCGTTCGTCCCGTCGGACACGTTATCGACGACGCCGGCAGGGAGGTTCAGCAGGCGGCAATAATCGTCCACCGCGTCGTTGAAGCGGCGCGCCGCCTTGAGGCAGCAGCCCGCGAACACGACGTTGCCGATGGCGCAGTCGGAGAAGTCGAACGGGCGTCCGCTCGAGGCCAGCTCGCGCTCGAACCAGCCGAGCCGCTCCCGCACGTCGCCGTCGATCGTGGCGAACACGGCGAGCGCCTGTTCGCGCGTGCACCCCTGGGGCAGACGGCGATCGAGCAGCGCGATGCGCTCGTCGCTGCACGTGCCGAGCGCGCGCGCGAGGTGCGAGGCGTTCTTGCGGAAGTCGGACGGCCCCAGTATGTCGCCGAGGAAGCGCCGCACTTCGCCGGTCGACAGGCCGTCGTCGTACCCGTTGATCGCCAGCGTCAGCGAGATGTCGGGATGGGAGAGAAGTTCCCGGGAGAGGACTGACGAGCCGCGGCCGCCGGAGAAGACGACCACGGACAGGGAGCGTCCGGTCACGCCCAGCGAGTATACGACGAAATCTCAGGCGTGATGCGCCGCCACGACCTCGCGATGGCGCGGCAGCCGATGATACAGACGCCGCGCCGTGACCCACCCCGTGGCGACCGCGGCGGCGAGCAGCAGCCAGCCGAGCGTGCGCAGCATGCGGCGCAGCAGCGCGGACTCCTCGAGCGTGAACATCAGAAGTACCCTCGACCCGCCTCGTAGATCTCTTTCTGCGCGAGGGCGTCCGTCGCGGCCGACTTGCGCCGGAACAGCGACGGGATCGTCCGCATGGTCATCGACAGCTGCGACCGGCCCGTCATCAGGACCGTGTTGCGGAAATAGCGGAGCGCGGGGACGGGCCGGACCCGGTAGAAGAGCAGTTCCTGACACATGTTGAACGACCCGATGATCCGGAAGATCAGGTTGTCGGGCAGCGCCACGACCTTCTTGAAGAACGGGATCCACGACGGCGGGAACTTCACCATGAGCCAGAAGAGCGACGCGATGTTGCGGAACTCGCGCGCGAACGGCGTCTTCAGCGTGATTTCCTGCGACTCGGCGATCTGCTTGTCAATGTCGAAGTCCGCGTCCACGTAGCCCTTCTGCCGCGCGTAGTCCACGAGCGGGAGGCCGGGGAACAGCAGGAACGTGTTCGCGCGAACGTAGTTGGACTTGAGCACCATGTTGAGCTGGACCGTCTCGAGTGCATTGTCGAGCGTCTCACCCGGCAGCCCGATCATGTTGGTCGTCAGGACCTTGATCTTCTTCTCGCGGAGCAGACGCGCGCCCTCGACGATGTGCTCGTTCTTCGAACGCTTGCGGATGACGGCTTCGCGGATGTGCTCGTTACCCGATTCGAGGCCGACCGCCGCGCCGTAGCAGCCTGCCTTTTCGAGCAGGTCGGCCGCATGCTGGTTGACCGAGTCGTATCGGATGTTGCAGTTCCACGGCAGGCCGACGACTTTTGGATACAACTCGGCGAACTCCTCCAGCCACTGATAGCTGTTGCGGATGAAGAAGAGGTCGTCCGAGAAGTGGACGTGATTGAGCGGATACCGATCCTTGATGTACTTGATTTCGTCGACCGCGCGCGCGACCGACTTCCGCCGGCGGTAGTCCGCTTTCGTCTCGCTCCGGTACATCGCTCGAATCACCGGCTCGTGGCAGAAGGTGCACGGGTACGGGCACCCCATGCTCGCGATGAACCGCTTCATCGGCATGTCGCGCAGGAACCGGTACTTGTAGTACAGCTCGCGATCCGGATACGGGAGCTCGTCGAGGGGCACCGGCGGGCGCAGCTCGTTGCGATGGATGGTGCCGTCCTTGGTCTTCACGTGCAGGTTGCGGATGCGCGTCACGTCGCGGCCGTGCTCCATCGCATCGGCCAGTTCGAGCATCGCCAGCTCCCCCTCGCCGCGGCAGATGATGTCGATGGCCGGCTGTTCGACCATCTCCGGAGAGTAGGTCGGGTGCGGCCCGCCGACGATGATCGGGATGTGGAGCGACTGCTTGATGCGCACCGCGAGCTGCTCGAGCGAGTGGTGCACGCCGGTGAGCGCGGAAAACGCGATCAGGCCCGGGTCGTACGCGCGGATCGCGCCGATCAGATCCGGCGTGTGCGACACCAGCAGCAGGTCCGCCTCGTGGCCGTTCGCCTTGAGGATGCCCGAGAGGTTCGCGATGCCAATCGATTCCTGGATGCCGTTGTTCTGAACGAACAACACTCGCATCAAATCGCTCCTTCTGCGCGGGGGTTGCGCGGAGAATACAGGGGTCCTGCCGCCGCGTCAATGGATTGCTTCGCGCCACCGGGTAAAATCGACCGTCGTGCCTTCCCGTCTGCTCCTGATTCCCGCCGCCGGTCCGGGCACCCGCCTCGGCGCATCCGGTCCAAAGGCGCTCGCCCCGGTCCTGGGACGGCCGATGCTCGACTGGATCGCCGACCGCTATGCATCCTACGTCGATCGCATCGTGGTCGTCGCGCATCCGTCGTTCGCGGCCGAGATCGAGCGCTGGGGCGCCGCGCGCGGCGATCTGGACGTGCTCCGGCAGGACAGCCCGACAGGGATGCTCGATGCCATCCTGCTCGCCCGTCCGCTCGTGGAACGCCACAGGCCCGACGCCATCTGGATCACCTGGTGCGATCAGGTGGCCGTGCTCCCCGCGACGCTGGACCGGCTCGCGCGGCTGGACGCCGAGCACGTCCCCGCGCTGGCGGTGCCTACGGTCCACGGACGCGACCCCTACACGCATTTCGAGCGCGACCGCGGCGGCCGGATTACGGCTGTGCTGCACCGCCGCGAAGGAGACGCGATGCCGGCGGAAGGAGAGAGCGACATGGGCGTGTTCGCGCTCTCCCGTGACGCCTTTCTGCAGCTGCTGCCGCAGTATGCGCTGGACGTGGTGCCGGGCCGGATGACGCGCGAGCGCAACTTCGTCCCGTTCGTCGCGTGGGCCGCGGCGCGCGGCGACGTCGTCACGTTCCCGTGCACCGATCCGATGGAGGCGGTCGGCGTCAACACGCCGGACGATCTCGAGCGCGTCGAGGCGTGGCTGCGGGCGAGAGGAGGCGAGGTCCGCTGAAGACCCTGTCGGTCGTCATCCCCGCCTACAACGAAGAGCGCTACATCGGAACGCTGCTCGATCGCATCGCCGCGGTCGATCTCACCGCGCTCGGCGTCGAGAAGCAGCTGATCGTCGTCGACGACTGCTCCGCCGATCGAACCGCCGAGATCGTCGGGGCTCGTCCGGATGTGAGGCTGCTGCGCAGCGAACGGAATGGTGGGAAAGGCACCGCCGTGCGCAAGGGCATTGCCGCGGCAACAGGGGAGTTCCTGATCATTCAGGACGCGGACCTCGAGTACGACCCGCAGGATTATCTTCCGATGCTGCGTGCGCTGCTCGACGGCCGGGGGGACATCGTCTACGGCAGCCGGTATCTCGGCCGCGGGCGTTATCCGAATCAGTCAGCGGCCGCGTATCTGGGTGGACGCAGCCTCAGCGCGATCGCCTGGCTGTTCACGGGACGCTACCTGACCGACACCGTGACCGCCCTGAAGCTGTTCCACCGCGAGGATCTCGCGTCGCTGCCGCTGGAGCGGACCGGCTTCGAGCTGGATCACGAGATTACCGCCCGCATGCTGGCGCGCGGCCGACGCATCGTCGAAGTGCCCATCAAGTACTTTCCGCGGAGCCGTGAAGAAGGCAAGAAGATCGGTCTGCGCGACTGGTTCACCGGCGCGCGGACGTTCTGGCGCTACCGGCGCGGCTGACGACCGCACCTTGTAGATCTGGACGGCGTCGTTGCGGAAGACCAGGGTGAAGTCGCGCGGGTCCGACGCAAACTTGGTCGCGCCGCCGCCGTAGACCCGCCGCTCCGCCTCGTCGATCCAGAGATAATCGATCTGCAGCAGGCGCGCGAGACTCCAGGCCTGCTCGGCGCTGTCGCTCGCGAACAGCTGCTTCACGCGCGCGGACCGCCACGCGTACTCCGGCTCGTCCACGAGCGTCCGCGGCAGGCTCGCCGCCATCCGGCGCTCACCGAAGCTGCTCACGATCGTCCATGTCGTCCGTCCACGGGCTTCCGGATCGAGCTGGACGACGGCGTCTTCGGGCGTGGAGTGACGGAGCCACGCCAGCGCCTCGAGATGAGGCGGATCGAGCACCTCCGTCCACGGAAAGCCCGGCCCTGGCGCGCGGTTCGAAATGTCCTGCGCGTTGTAGACGTCGATGATCGTCGTCGGCGATCCAGCGATGAGCGCGAGCACGAGTACCCCGATGGCGGCACGACGCCATCGCGGCGCGGCCAGGCCGCATGCGGCGAGCGCCGGCACCGCTGCGAGGAAAATCTGTCCGCCGCGGAACCCGACCCAGGAGGGATCGACGGCGAGCCGGATGAAGTGCATCGCGAGCAGCGCAACCGTCGCCAGGATCGAGGCTGGCAGCACGCACGTCCGCGAGCCGGTGCCTCGCGCGGCGAGCAGGCCCACGGCCGCCGGCGCGAGCGCCGGTCCAAGGGACAGCAGCAGGTTGCGAACAGGCGCGGCGGCCGCGTCCCCGCGAAGGCCGAACTGGACGACCGACGGCGCGTCGCCGGCCATATGGTTCAACAGGACCCATCCGAGGGCCGCGACGACCGGTACGGCGGCGAGGGCGCAGGCGAGGATTCGCCCGAACACATGCTCGCGCGCGAGGACCGCGTCGACCACCATCGCGATGCCCCACGACGCGGCAAAGAGCGCCCCGACGAACGGATTCAGGGCGACCGCGCCGCCCAGCGCGATGCCCGAGACGATATGGACGGCGATCGGGGCGCGGCTGCGGCCAACGGCTGCAAGCGCCATCGCCGTCAGGCCCAGGATGTACGACGTCGAGTGCTGCGGAACCCACCAGAAGCAGCGCGCCAGACCATCGACGCGGAGACCGTCGAACCACCAGTTGCTGAGCGCGTCGATGTTGAGATAGCGCAGCGCGTCGAGCGGCGCGCCGCGGCGGAGCAGACGCCACAGCGCGAGCCCCCCTTCGGCGCTCGATGCCAGCACGGCGAGGGCGACGCCCCACGCAACCGGGGCGGCGCGTGGCAGTGCCGCCCATGCGGCCGCGAAGATCGCGGCGACGAACAGCAAGGCGGTGCCGATCGCGTTCACCGCCAGATTCCGCTCGACGCTCGCGAGGGGCGCCGGACCCGCGCCGGCGGCCGCGGCCGGCAGCAGGAAATACGTCCAGTAATAGGGAAGCGGCCGCTGCGGCATGAACATGTTGCGCGGCGGCATCGCGAACTTCTTCAGCTCGGCGGCCACCGCCATGTGCCAGACGAAATCGGCCGTGAAATAGGCACGGTAGTAACGGTTGCCGTGCGCGTCCGACGCGCCGAGGCGCGCGAAGGGCGGTCCGGCGATGACCGGGACGAGGAGCAGCACCAGCAGCAGCGCGGTCATGTCGCGGCGCGTCCAGGGTTCGATGCGCAACCGTGCGCCGGCCAGCGCGCGCGAGGCGCCGAACGCGGCCGCGATCGCCGCCAGCCACGCCGCCGCGAACGTCCACGCCGACGGGACACCAAGCGCGATCACCGCCCACAGGGCGAGAGCGGTGAAGAAGTACCCGAGCGCGCTCCCGGCGATCCACCCGAGCGCGTGCCGCCGGCCGAACACGGCAAAGCCGATAGGCAGCCCGGGGATCAGGGCGAGCAGGTAGAGCGTGAAATAGGCGAGTCCGCCAGCGCCGGCCGCGAACAGCACGGCGGCCGCGACGGAGCAGGCGACGAGGATCGCCAGCGCGATCACCGCCGGCCTTCCGGAACGGTGTCGGGGCGTCCGGCCGGCGCGGTCGCATACAGCAGGCCGCCCGGCAGATTGCCCACGACGCCGAGCGCGACGAAGAGGATCGAGAGCGCGAACGCCTGCGGCGCGGGGACGGCCGCCTGCTGGAACAGCCACACGAACGCGAGCTGACTGGTGCCGAGGCCGTTGATCGTGATCGGCAGCAGCATGATCAGCAGGATGATCGGAATGAAGACGAAATACGCGCCGATCGAGGCGGTCATCCCCAGCGACAGGCCGAGGCACCACGCCTGCAGGATGCGCAACACCTGCACGCCGATCGACAGCGCCAGCACGTGCCCGAGTTGGGCGTGGTAGCGCGCGTAGCGGCGCACGGCGTCCGTGAGGCCTGCCGCAACACGGCGCACCCGGGCGCCGGGCAGCCGCGCGGCGATCGCCAGAGCGGCCGATCCCGCGCGGTCATGGAACACGATCGCCGCCGCGACGGCACAGGCGCCAGCCGCCACGCCGAGCGTCGCGTACACGCCCGTGCTCAAGGGGAGGTGCGGCGCCACGGCCAGCGCCGCCACACCGCACACGAGAATCGACAGCGCGCCGAGCACGCGGTCCATCAGGACCGACGCGGCCGACTCGACGCCGCTCACGTGAAGGCGCGCGAGACTATACGCGCGATACACGTCGCCGCCCAGGCTCGGCAGGAACGTGCCGACGAACGTGCTGACGAAGAAGATGCGGAGTACGGCGCCGAACGGCGGCCGCGTGCCCGGCGCGAGGGCGCACAGGAGGATGAGCCACCGATAGGCCATCAGCGTCCGATCGATCGCGACCAGCGCGACGGCAGCGCCAATCCAGGAGAGCTTCGCACCGGCGGCCGCGCCGGCGACGGCGGAAGGATGAGAGGTCCAGAGGACGATCGCGGTCAGCCCGACCGCGACGAACACCCGGATGAGGCGGGTCAGGGCAGTCACCTGCCTCGGATCATCCGGCCTGATCGATCGCCGGCACCGTGTCGGGATGCCGCTCGGGCGCGCGCTTCACCTGATAGGCGCGCTTGAGGAACTTCGCGTACGGCACGAACTGCTTCATGGCGCCGACGTTCACCTGGCAGGGGCTGAGGCACGTCGGGCAGACGTTCTTCTTGAGGTGCTCGCGGTGCTCGAGGCTGCTCGCCTTGAAATACAGCGACTCGGCGCTCTCCTCGAGCACGTTCCCCAGCTTCTGCGAATTCTCGCAGTAGTGCAGATCGCCGTTCGGATTCAGCAGCAGGCCCTGGCTGCGGAACGGGCACGGCATCGTCCGGTGATACCCGTTGGCGATCATGTCCGCGTAGTGGAGGTAGAGGAACGCCTGCCCGCTGAGGACGGATTCCTCCTGCACGCGGTCGATGAAGAACTTCCGCATGAACTCTTCTTCGCGCGCGCGGAAGCCGATTTTCTCCTCGAGCTCCTTGTTGTGGAGCATCGCGTCGGTAAAGCGGAGCATGTTGAAGACGACGTCGAGCCCCTTCGTCCGCGCCCACGCGAGGATGTTCTCCGCGTCCTCCATGTTCGTGGCGAAGATGGTCGACGCGATCCCGAACTGGAAGTTCGGGTACTCCTTCGCGAGCGCCTGCATCGCCTCGATCGTCTTCACGGCCTTGTCGAAGCCGTTCTTCACGTGCCGGACCTGGTTGTGGATGTCGCCGATCCCGTCGAGGGAGACGCGGATGCTCACGAGCAGATCGTGCTCGGCGCAGAACTTCACGATGCGCGTCAGCATCGGAATGCCGCGCTGCGGCGTCAGGCCGGTCGTGTTGATGCCGATCTTGCGCAGACGCGGCAGATGCCGGTGGAACATTTCCACCATCTCGGGCAGATCGTTCCGCGTCGTCGGCTCGCCGCCGGAGATATTCAGGTTCTCGACCGCGCCCCAGAACGGGTGGTTCATCACCGGTTCGAGCTGCGCGAGCGTCATGTCCGACTTCCGGTCCCCCCACTTCCAGTTGCTGCACATCTCGCAGCGCGCGTCGCAGACCCACGTGCAGTTATAGATGAGGACGGTGGGCCGGATGGGGTGGAGTTTCGCGTTGACGAACGTGTTGACCAGGTCGCGGGGCGCACCTGCAGCCGCCTTCGCGATGTAGTGCAGCCGGAAGCTGTTGGTGGACACGATGTTACCGATTGTACAGCAAAACGGGCGGGTCCGAAGACCCGCCCGTTCCGTCAGGGCTGAAGCGCTGACCCACACGCGAGTTGAGCGGCCACCCTGGCTCCGTGTGGGTCAGCCCCTTATGGGCTGACACACCCATCAGAAGTTCGGACGCGGACGGCTCGATAGCCAGACGTTCTTGACGATCATGCCGGGCACCGTCGCGGCGTCGGAGCCGCTGCGGCCGATTGGCGATCCGAGGTGCACGTACTGCGGTGACGGGCGGTACGGGTGTCCGTCGGTCCCGCGGCGCTGATTGAAGATGATGCGGCCGTCGGGCCCGCCCTCGCGCACCTGGAGGCCGGCGTAGCCCGTGCCCCAAATCAGCTTCCAGAAGTACCACTTCTCGTCGCTGAAGTTCACGACCGTGCGCACGCCGTCGTGGATGCGCCCTTCGTTCGACGAATCGCCGGTGATGATGCGGAAGGTCACCGCGCCCGGACCCGACAGGTAGTCGCGTCCGCGCTTCTCGGCGGTGAACCGGTAGTCGTCCGTGATGATGTTCGAAACGTCGGGCCCTTCCTGCATGCTCATGATCTTCGTCTTGCCGCCGGGGGACCCCTCGTCGATCCCGGTGACCATGAGCGAGAACTCGCCTTCCTGCAGAGTCTCCGGGAGGACGTAGGTGACGTAGCTGCCGAACGAGATCAGCTTGAGGCCCTTGCCCTCGATGAACTGCGTCGGACCGTGGGCGGTGCCGACGGTTTCGCCGTTGGTCAGCGGGTCGAAAATCTCGTTGCCGCGGATGTAGCCGCCCGCCGGCGATCGGAAGTCCGCGAGCGTCGACCACGGGCCGGCCGCTCCCTTGTAGACCGCGCGCACGCGCCACTTGTGCGGCGCGTCATACGCGAGGACCCCATCGACGCTCTGCGAGATGCGATCGCCGCCCGCTGGTACGCCCGCCACTTCATGCGAGGTATAGACGACCTGGTTGGCCGCGTTGAGCACTTCGAATTCATATCGCAGCGCCATGTTCGACATGAACTTGGGCTGCGCGCGCGTCGCCACCAGCACGACGCCTCCGGCCGGTTGTGCGTTGTTGATCGGCGAGACCGGCGTGGGGGCCGTGACTTTCAGCGTGACGGCATCCGGACCGGCGGCGCCCGCCTGATCCGTTGTCGCACTCGGGGAGACCGGCGAAGGAGCGTCCTTGCCACACGCGACGCCGAGCGCAAGAACACCAACGCATGCGCAGACCGCTAGCTTCTTCAAGAACATCAACCGTACCTCTCGCGATGGGAAGGAGCCCGCTGGGAAGGGCGTTCGCGGCCCAGATATTACTACAGCAAACGCGCGCTGTCACGGCTTTCTCGTGCTACCATGAGCCACCTCCGCCGCAGCGCCGCCCAGCGCGTGAACGGCCTCAACCCCACAGGAGCGTACGAGTGAAGACGATGACAGCGGGAATTCTGGCCCTTGGTCTGTGCGCGAGCGCCGCCCCCGCGTCGGCTCAGATGCAGTGGACGGATCGGGCATTCCTCAACGTGAACGGCGGCGTGCAGGTCGGCTCGCACGATCTCGATCGCAACGCGACGTTCACCCTCTACGACGAGGACGGGCAACTGCAGACGTCGCAGTCCGTGAAGAGCGGCGGGCTGTTCGACATCTCCGGCGGCTACAAACTCTGGAAGAACTGGGCGGTGGGCATCGGTTATTCGTACACGGGCAGCGACTCGGACTCGAGTGTGCACGCGCTGGTCCCGGACCCGGGCTTTTTCGATCGGCCGCGTCCGCTCGACGCGAGCGCCAGCGGCCTCGATCACTCCGAGCACGCCATCAATCTCGACGCCACGTGGATGATGCCGTTCACCGACAAGATCGACCTGGGCCTGTCGCTGGGGCCGACGATTTTTCTGGTCCGCCAGGAAGTCGTCAGCAGCGTGTCGGTCGCCGAGCCGGGCCCGACGCTCGCGTCCGTCAACATCTCGCGCGAGCACGAGACGACCGTTGGCCTGAACTTCGGCCTCGACGTGAACTACATGCTGACGCCGCGCTACGGCGCGGGATTGCTCGCGCGCTACAGCTGGGGATCGGTCGATATCGACAACGATTCGCTGACGGTCGGCGGCTTCCAGATCGGCGCGGGATTCCGGATGCGGTTTTAGACGGGCCGCGACGCGCCTCCCGGCGCGGTCGCGTTTCAGCTCTCGTCGCGGCCGGCGCGGACGGTGCACTGTCGCAGCACCGGCCCGCCGGCGCCGTCCGTGACGAGGAAAATGCGCAGGTCGTTCTTTCCCTGCTGCCACGCGGTCAGCGGCGGCGTCGCGAGCCAGTGCTGTGGATCCTCCATCCACGTCCGCGTGACCGCGCGCACGACGCCGTTGACGGCGACCGCGAGATAGACGGGATCGCCGCCGTCGGCGTGTTCGAGACGGCCGGCGACATCGAACGGCACCGGATCCCCTTCCAAATCCATCCGTTCGAACTCCGAAAGATAGTCCACCGTCACCTGACCACCGCCGGGTGCCGTACGCAGCGACGCGACCGTCTTGCCGATCAGATCCCCGTAGCGCGGCGGGCGTGGCAGCCGGAAGCGGTTCTCCGACGATCCAAACAGATCCAGCTTGCGCCGGAGCGGACCGGCGAGATCGACCGCGGCCGCATCGAGCGGGACCTTACGCGTGGCGGAATCCACCGCGATCGTCCTGGTGCGCGGCGGCGACGGAGAAAAGAGCGACACGCCATCGACCCACGACGGCACGCGCATGCCGATCGCCTCCGCGATCGTGGGGAGCACGTCGATTGTCTCCGCCGCCACGTCGCTGATCCGCTGTCCGTCGACCAGCTGGGTCGGAACCGCCGGCGGAGGCCTGTGTGCCGGAACCTTGACGATGAGCGGTACGCGGGAGATGTCGGCCGAGGTCCGGGGCATGTAATCGCGGCGCGGCACGCCCGGTTCGATCACGGCGCCGTGGTCCGCCAGGACGATCACGAGCGCGCGATCGTACAGGCCGGTCTGCTTCAGTCGGCGCACGAGCGTGCCGATGAGGGCGTCGCAGTACTCGAGTTGCAGCAGGTGCCGCTGGTAGACCTGCGAAACGGCCCACTCGTCGTCGGGCCACGGTTCCTTGTAGGTACCGGGAAGCGCGTTCGGGAATCGAAGCGCCTTCGACTCGGAGAGAGTGCCATTGGTGCGGCCGCCCGGCAGCAGCTCGTAAGGCGTGTGCGACACCATCGTGTGGAGGAAATACAGCGTCGGCTGCGGATCCTCGCGCGAGATGCCCGCGATGAACCGGCGCGCGATGCCCGCGCGCTGGCTGAGATCGTCGCCCGCGCCGAGGTGACGCAGACGGTTGCGATGGCGCCTGGCGGCGGCACGGCGGCGGCGCGCGGCGTTGGCCGCGGCCCCGAAGTTCGCCCAGTCGTCCGTCAGCTTCGGGAGCCCCTGCTTCATGTCGCTCGGCAGCAGGAGATGCAGCGTCAGGATTTTCAGATCGCTGCCGATCATGCCGAGTCGCGCCGTGAGCGGCGCGATCGCCGGCCCGCAGAGACGATCCGGACAGAGGCGCGTGACCGCCTCCACGGACTCGAAGCGGTAGTCGCGCGCGAGCATCGTGAAGAGCGTGCGGCGATAGTCGCGCGCGTCCGGCGCGGCCTCGGGGCGCGGCTGCTGGCCCGAGAGGATGGCCGGCAGCGCCCAGCGCGTGTAGTCACTGACGGTCGTCGTGTTCCGGAACCAGACGCCGTCCCGCGCCAGCGCGGCCAGATGTGGATAGAGCACCGGGTCGATCTTCTGATCCGCGTCGAGCAGCGAGACCAGCGGCGTCTCGTCGAGCACGACGAGGACGATGGGCGTGTCCGAGCCTTCTGCACCCGGCCCGGCGGCCTCGCCGCGAACCTCCGCGGACGCGTGCGGTGCCCAGAGGCGCCACACCTGCGGGCGCGCGAGGAACCAGGCAGGGACGACGAGCGCCGCGACCGAGAGGATGCTGAGGAAGGCGCGTACGGTGCTGAAGGCGTGATACGCGATCGCCGTGCCGATCCCGGCAATCGCCGCAATCGGAAGCACCGTTTTCGCCGTGTCGAGGCCGGCGTGCCTGGCCGCCTGCATGGCGATCGCCCCGGCCAGCAGCGCCACAATCGTCCCGAGCACGATGCTGCGCGCGCGGCGGCCTGCCAGGTCCGCCAGCCACACCAGCGCCGCGAGCAGCAACGGCACGGCGACCGCCAGTACGGCGACGAGGATCAGGATTTCGGCGCGGCCTGCGTGATGGGCGGCGAAGAACTCGGGACTGCGGCCGAGGAGATCGAACAGCGGCTGAAGAAGGGCGATCGCCCAGAGCGCGGCGAGGTGATGCCAGGAGCGGTACGGTGACGAGCGTGCCTGCACGCGGTTCAGTCTATCAACGGGCTGGAGGGGAGCAGGGAAGAGGAGGACGTCCGCCCCGCGGGCGAACGTCCTCTCTCGGGCTTACTTGATCTGACACGTGCGGATCGCGATCGTGGACAGCCTGTTCCACACCGGATCCTGATCTCCCTCGGCATCCCGGAGCACGTCCCACTGCTTCTGCGAGCTGCCGTTGCCCGCGCAGATGATGTCGCACGAATAGCCGTTGCAGTTGCTCCCGCCGGTCTTGACGAGGAGCCCGAACGGGGCACCGGAGATGCCGTTGCGGTTGAGCGATTTCGCGGTCGACGTCAGGAAGCTGACCACCTGGCTTTCCGACATGTGGCCGTACTTTGCCCGCTCGCACTTCACGATCGTTTCGGGATCGCTGGAGTTGCACGGACCGCCAGGCGCCGGTCCCGGCGACGGACTTGGCGAACCGCCGCCCCCGCCAGGCGTGCGGAAACTCTCCGTGGCCATCCAGTCGCTCGTCGTGTCCCCGTCGGTCGCGCGCGCGCGCCAGTACAGCGTCTCCCCCTCGGGCAGGCTGGTCGCCGTGTAGTTGGTCTGACTCCCGGTCTCGGCCACCGTCGCCTTCGTCACGAGCACCGTGAAGCCCTGGTTCGTGGAGACCTGAATCTCGTACTTGACCTTGCCGATCGGCCCCTCGCGGCTCGACGCGCGCAGCTTCAGAATCGGCGACCGGTTCGACGTCAGCTGGTTGTTCACCGGTGCGATCGCGCGAGGCGGATCGAGTTTCGGCGGCGGATAGATGTCAAAGGACTGGGTCTGGAACCCCCCCGTGTTCGCCCCATCCTCCGCGCGCGCACGCCAGTAATACGTGCGTCCGTCGTCCAGACGATCGATTTGCACCGACGTCCGGCCGTTCGCCCCCGGTGCGACGTGCGTCCGACTGAACAGCTTTTTCGAGAAGCTCTTATCGGTCGCGACCTCGAAGGTGTAGTAGAGCGGCCGCACGCCGTTCGAGGTCGCGTTCTGGACGACGAGCTTGATCGGCTGTTCCGAGTCCTTGTATTTGAACCCCTGCGACGGCTGGATGAGGGTCGGCGCGGTGATGTTGACGCCCGGAATCGGACCGGCGACGGTCGGACTGAGCGGATTGGCGCTCTTTTCGGCCTCGCAGCCCGCGACGGCGACCGCGAGCACCATCGGCACGAGCACCATGTATGGCAACGACTTCCACTTCATGGCTCTTCCCTCGGATAGCAGAACCCTGACCGGCAGGAGAATCCGCGCGCGAGACAACCACGCGCATCCTCCCTTATCGGCGGATCACGTCGGGACCTGTAGGCCGGGAAAGGGGCGCCCGGACAGCCCAATCAGTCGCAGTGCGGTTTCCCGAAGTTCTTGTACTTCGGGTACTTACCGCCCCGCCACACAAGCTGCAGCTTGCGCTTCGGGTTGTCGTAGTCGATGGCGATGTCGTGCCCGTAAACCTTCCCGTGCCGCCGCTCGGTAATGAAGTCGATGCTGATTTCCGGTCCGCCGCGCTTCAGATTCCAACCAAGGTCCATGCCGCCGCACTTACCCGCTTCGATGACGCGATCCCGCAGGAACTTCATGTTCTTGATCCGGGTCGCACGGCTGACCCCGGCCTTCAGCCGCTCGGGATATTTCCTCGCGACGTAGCGGATCACCGCCGGACCGTTCGACGGATAGACCGTCTTGTGCGGCGGCGGCTTGGGCGCGGGCGGCTTCGGGACCGGCGGCTGCTCGACCGGCGCTTGCTGCTCCGCGATCTGGCCCGGCGCCACGGGGGAGGAGTGCTGGCTGCTGTGACAACCGGCCATGAGACCGGCAAGGAAAACCACGACCGCGAATCGCTTCATCGAAAATCCGTGTATCGACACACCGCGCCGGACCGCCAGCGCGGGGGAGACAGTGAGCTGTTCGTGAAAATGCCGGACGGAAGAACCTGATGCGCGACCGGCGCGAGCACTATGCCTGCGCCGAAACGATCAGGTCAAGCTGAGCGGTACACGGATCGCGTGAGATACACCGCGCCGCCGGACAACGAGAACAGCAGCACGAGCGCCGCGCCGACGAACGAGACGAGCAGCGCGGCTTCGAGCGGCAGGCCAAGCCGTGAAAAATAGAACCCGAACGTGGCTTCGCGCACGCCAAAGCCGTTCAGCGACACGGGCAGCATCTGAACGATGAACGAGATCGGCACGATGACGGCCAGCTCGGCGAAGCCGACCGGGATGTGCATGCTGTGCGCGACGGCGAGATAGAACCCGACCAGGATCGCCTGCACGAGAACCGCGCCCGCGAAGCACGACGCGAGCGCCGCGGGCGCCTCTCGGAACCCCACCAGCGCGGCCGTTAAACGATTCAGCCGCTCGTCCACCCAGTCGCGGTGAAACACCCGCAGCGGCTGCAGCAGCCGGACGACGCGTTCCGGCATCATCAGCGCGGGCGTCGCGACCATCGCCGCCGCGCCGAAACCCGCCCACAGCGCGCGCGGACCGACGGGCCCCATCGCGGACGGTGCGAACCGACCCGCCGACGCGCCCAGAGCCGCCATCAGGGCAAGCCCCAGCAGGCCGAGCCCGCGATCCATCAGCACGACCGTGGTCGCGAGCGTTCGCGATCCGGCCGGCCTGGCCGTGTCGGCGATGCGGACGACGTCGCCGCCGATATTGCTGGGAAGAAAATTGTTGAAGAACGTGGCGACGAGGAACGACGCCGTGAGAAACCGGTACGGCAGCGCGACACCCTGGGCGCCGAGCAGCTGGCCCCAGCGCCACGCGCTGACGAGGATCATCGCGAAGTAGAGGAGCAGCGCGGTTGTCAGCCAGACGGGCGATGCGTGCCGCGCGTACTGCCAGAGCCGCGCGCCATCGACGCGCGACAGCAGCACCGCCAGCAGCGCAATGCTGATCCCGGCCTTGATCACGCCGACGACGATCGATCGCGCGCGCGACGGCGCGGGGGCGGACGGTTCGGACATGCGGTCGATGCGACGCGGCGGGGACGCCGCGCCGCGGCAGTGTAGCACGGAGCCTTCTGTGTTCTTCTGTGTTCTTCTGTGTTTTTCCGCGGCTGCCTCTGTGTTTTTCTGCGGCCTATGTTGGTGACAGGACGGCAGTTACGTTGACGGTACGCGGCGCATTTCCTACAATGCGTTGTTCTCCCGATGCGCATCCTCATGATCGCGCCGGAGCCGTTCTTCGAGCCCCGGGGCACACCTTTCAGCGAATACCATCGGATTCGTGCGTTGATCGATCTGGGACATACGGTCGACCTCGTCACGTACCCGTTCGGCCGCGACGTCGCGCTGCCGGGGCTGCGCGTGTTCCGCTGCCTGCGGCCGCCGTTCGTCCATCGGATTGGCATCGGGCCGTCGTGGGCGAAAGTGCCGCTGGATCTCGCGCTGACGCTGACCGCACTGCGGCGCGCGCTGCGCGCGCGCTACGATGCCGTCCATTCGCATGAGGAAGGCAGCCTCATCGGCGTCGTGCTCGCGTGGCTCTTCGGGCTGCCGCATCTCTACGACATGCATTCGAGCCTGCCGCAGCAGCTCACGAACTTCAACTACAGCCGTTCGCGCGTGCTCGCGGGTGTGTTCCGCTGGCTGGAGCGCTTCGTGATCCGCCGCTCGCGCGTCGTCATCGTCATCTGTCCACAGCTGAGCGATGTCGTGCGCGCCGTCGACGCGACGGTGCCGACGGTGCTCATCGAGAACGCGCCGGGGTCGGGCGATGCGCCGGTGGCCGGATCGGGTGCGGCGGTGCGGCAGGCGCTCGGCATCGACACGGCCGCGCCGGTCGTGCTGTACACCGGAACGTTCGAAGCGTATCAGGGCCTCGACCTGCTGCTGGCCTCCATGGTGCCAGTGCGGGCGGCGCGCCCGGATGCCCGTCTCGTGCTCGCGGGGGGGACGCCGGAGCAGATTGCCGCGGTGCGCGACCGCGCGGCCGTCCTCGGGCTCGGCGCGTCGGTCGTGTTCGCCGGCCAGCGTCCGTCGGACGAGATCCCGGCATTCCTGGATGCGGCCGACGTCCTCGTCTCGCCGCGCAGCCTCGGCACGAACACGCCGCTGAAGATCTATCAATATCTGCGCGCGGGGCGGGCGATCGTGGCGACGCGCCTGCTGACCCATACGCAGGTGCTCGACGATCAGATTGCGATTCTCACGGACGCGACGCCGGAGGCGTTCGGCGGGGGGATTCTTCAGGCGATTGCCCATCCCGACCAGGCGCGCGCGTTGGGAGAACGCGCCCGGCGGCTCGCCGAGACGAAGTACAGCTACGACGCGTACCTGTCGCGGACGCGCGACGCCTGCGTCCATCTGTTCGGACGGCCAGCGCCCGAAATGGCCGGAGGCGTCGCGTGACGCGCGGCGCGGGCGCGCCACCGCGCCCGGAGCATTACAGCTACACGGTGTACGCGGATCCGGCGATGGCGCAGCGCTTCGACGCGCTGCGGTTCAGCGGTCCCATCGGCCAGCTGATTGCCGCGACGCAGGAAGCCCGCATCGCCGAGTTTCTCGCGCCGCTCGAGGGACGCGCCATCCTCGATGTGGGCACCGGGACGGGGCGCGCCGCGATCGCGCTGGCACGGCGCGGCGCCCGCGTGACGGGCGTCGACGCCTCACACGAGATGCTGCGCGTCGCGCGGCAGCGCGCCGCCGATGCGCAGGTGCCGGTCGTGTTCGCCCCTGGCGACGTCCACGCGCTGCCGTTCGCGGATCGCAGTTTCGACGACGTGGTGTGCCTTCGCGTGCTGATGCACGCGCCCGAGTGGCGGCAGGCGCTGCGCGAGTTGTGCCGCGTCGCGCGTCATCGGATCGTGCTGGATTATCCGGCGCGCTGGAGCGCCGCCGCGCTGCAGGCGGGGGCACGCGCCGTCGCGCAGTGGGTGAACCGTGACGTCGAGGCGTATCGCGTCTTCTCGTCGCGTCAGATCGCGGCCGCGTTCCGGTCCGGCGGCTTCGAGATTCGCGGGGAGCATCGCCAGTTCGTGCTCCCGATCGCGCTGCACAAACGAATCGGATCCGCGCCGTGGACGGCAGGCGTGGAAACCGTGCTCGCGCATGCGGGACTGAACCGCCGATTCGGCTCGCCGGTCACGATCGTGGCGGAGCGTTGCGCGTCCTAGTCACCGGCGCGACCGGCTTCACCGGCGGCCACCTGGCCCGCGGACTCGCCGCGCGCGGCGATGATGTCCGCGCGCTGGTGCGCGACGAGCGCCGCGCGAGTGCGCTGCGCGAGGCCGGCATCCGCATCGTGGTGGGGGACCTGCTCGACGGAGAGGCGCTGCGCCGTGCGTGCGAAGGCGTCCAGGTCGTCTACCACATCGCCGCGCTGTATCGAGAGGCCGGGCAGCCCGAACGCTTGTACTATGCGGTCAACGCCGAGGCGGTCGGCCGCGTGATCGAGGCGGCGGCGGATGCGGGAGCGCGCCGCGTCGTCCACTGCAGCACGGTTGGCGTGCACGGCGACGTCGAGCGGCCGCCCGCCGATGAAGATGCGCCGCTGCGGCCGGGGGACGTCTATCAGCGGGCGAAGGTCGAAGGGGAGCGGATCGCGCGCGAGTCGGCGGCGCGCACGGGCGTCGAGGTGGTGATTGCGCGTCCGAGCGGCATCTACGGCCCGGGTGACCGGCGGCTGCTCAAGCTGTTTCGCGGCGTCGCGCGCCGGCGGTTCGTCGTTCTCGGGAGCGGACGCATCTACTATCACCTCACCTACGTCGACGATCTCGTCGAAGGATTCCGGTTGTGCGGCGAGGTGCCGCGCGCGGCCGGGCGCACGTACATCCTGGCCGGGGCCGAGGTGCCGACGTTGAACGAGCTCGTGAACCTCATCGCGGAGGAGGCGGGTGTTCCCCCGCCGCGGCTGCGGCTCCCCGTGTGGCCGTTCTGGGTCGCCGGCGCGCTCTGCGAAGCCGTGTGCGCGCCGTTCGGGATCGCGCCGCCGCTCTATCGGCGGCGGGTCGACTTTTTCACGAAGAGCCGCGCGTTCTCCATCGATCGCGCGCGCGCGGAACTCGGCTACGCGCCACAGGTGAGCCTGCGCGATGGCATCCGCCGCACGCTGGCCTGGTATCGATCGGCGGGCTGGTTATGAGCGACATCCCGCGGGCCCAGGACGATCTCTTCACGCCGACGCGTTCGGCGCGGGAGAAGTACGCGGCGCTCGTGATCGGCCGCCGCGGCTGGGGACCGCTGATCAAGCACGAGCTCATCATGCAGGCGTCGCAGAACGTCGCGGGCGCGATCGGCCTGGCGCTGCGGAAGGTGCTCTATCCCTCGCTCCTCGGCGCCTGCGGCCGCAACGTCGTCTTCGGACAGAACGTCGTCCTGCGGCATCCGCACAAGATCCGGATCGGCAGCAACGTGGTGATCGACGACAACTGCCTGCTCGACGCCAAGGGGGAGAGCAACCAGGGGATCGCGATCGGCAGCGGCGTCTTCGTCGGACGCAACTCGATCCTGTCGTGCAAGAACGGCGACATCACCCTCGCGGATGGCGCGAACATCGGATTCAACTGCGAAGTGTTCTCGGCGAGCCGCGTGTCGATCGGCCGCGACACGCTCCTGGCGGCCTACTGCTACGTCATCGGCGGCGATCACGACTTCAGCCGGCCCGACATGCCCGTGCTGCAGCAGGCGCGCCGCTCGAGCGGCATCAGCATCGGCGACGGGTGCTGGCTGGGCGCGGGCGCGAAGGTGCTCGACGGCGTGACGATCGGCGATCTCGCGATCGTCGGGGCTGGTGCCGTGGTGCGCGAGGCGGTCGCGCCCGGCGCGATCGCCGCGGGCGTGCCGGCGCGGACGATCGGGCAGCGCGCCGGCGCCGGACAATCATGACGAACGCCAGCGTCCCGGCGGCGCGGCGTCCGGGGGAGCGCCTGCGGATCCTGCAGGTCTGCGACCATCTCGGGTGGGAAGGGTCGCGGATGCACGGTGTGAAACGCCTCTTCGCGTGGATGATTCCGCGCTTCGATCCGCAGCGCTTCGACGTCTCGCTCGTGAGCCTGCGGCGGAAGGACCTCTCCGAGGAGACGCTCGACGCGCTCGGCATCGACATCACGTATCTCCACAAGTCGAAGTTCGATCCGGCGACGCTCACCGCGCTGCTGAAGGTCATCGATCGCAAGCAGATCGACGTGCTGCACCTGCATGGCTACGGCGCGACCACGTTCGGACGGATCGCGGGCATGATGCGCGGACTGCCGACGATCCTGCACGAGCACGCGAATCTCACCGACACGCCGTGGTTCCAGAAGGTGGCGGATCGGCTGCTCGCCCCCGCGACCGACATCGCGATCGCCGTCTCCACCAGCACGGCGGAGTTCGTCGTGCGCGCGCGGCAGATGCCGCCCGAGCGGGTGAAGGTGGTGTACCTCGGCGTTCCGCTGGAAGAGTTCAGCCGCCCGCGGACGACGGAGGACGTCGAGGCGGCGCGGCGCGAGCTGGGCGTGCAGCCGGGAGAGTTCGTCGCGGGCACGGTCACGCGCCTGCACGACTCGAAGGGGAACGAGTACCTGGTCGACGCGGCGCGCCAGGTGCTGGACCGGCGTCCGCAGGCGCGGTTCTTTCTGTTCGGTGAAGGGCCGCTGCGGCCCGCGCTGGAGGCGCAGGCACGCGCGCTGGGGCTCGGCGATCGATTCATCTTCGGCGGATTTGCGCGCGACGTGGCGCGCGTCGTGTCGGCGTTCGACGTCAGCGTGTTTCCGTCGTTGTGGGAGGGCACGCCGCTCACGGTGTTCGAGGCGCTCGCGATGGGCCGGCCGATCGTGGCGACGGACGCCGACGGGTTGATCGACGTCCTGACGGACGGGCGCGACGCTCTGATCGTGCCGCGCCGCAACGCGGCCGCGCTGGCCGACGGCATCGTCGCGCTCGCTGACGATCCTGACAGACGCGCGCGGCTCGGCGCCGCCGCGCGGGAGACGGGGCAGCAGTACGACATCGCCGCGTTCGTGCGAAAGATGGAGACGCTCTACACGCTCCTGCATCGCGTGTCACGGGCGACGCGGCGGCGGGGCGTCCTGCAGGCGGATCTGTCGTTTCTCACCAGCGGGGCGCGCGCATGATCGGACCCGCCGACAGCCGGGTGGCTGCGCCGGCCACCGCGATGCGCGCGGCGCCCGGCCTGCTCGCCGCGGCCGTGCTGCTCACCGTGTACGGCGGCCTCGCGCTGACCGTGAATTTCCCGCAGGCGGCGATCGGCATCCAGAGCGACGAGGCGACCTATTACATGATGGGCCACAGCCTCGCCGAGGACGGCGACCTCGCCTACCGCCGCGAAGATCTCGTGCGCGTGTGGCGCGAGTTCCGCGCGGGCCCATCGGGCCTCTTTCTGAAGAAGGGGCGCGATGTCACGGGCATCGGCCTGTCGTCGAGGCCGCCCTTCGTCGAGATCCGGTCCGCGCCGGATCCCGATGCGAGCCGGCTGTACTACGGCAAATCGTTCATCTATCCGCTCGTCGCCGCCCCCTTCGTGTGGCTGCTCGGGACGAACGGGTTCCTGTTTCTTCACGCGCTGCTGCTGGCGCTCGTCGTCTTCTGCGGCTATCTGTTCCTGCACGCCCGCATGTCCGCGGCCGCTGCCGCGTTGATTGCCGTCGCGTTCGTGATGGTCTCCGTCGTGCCGGTCTATTTCGTCTGGATCACGCCGGAGCTGTTCAACTTTTCGCTGGGCCTCCTCGCGTACTTCTGCTGGCTGTACAAGGAGGTCGCCACGCCCGAACGGTCGCCGCGAGGGACGCGGTGGCTGTTCGGCCTGTCCGGGGACGTGGCGGCGGCGGCGCTTCTCGGCATGGCGACGTTCTCGAAGCCGTCCAACCTGCTGCTGTACGCGCCCATCGCGGCCTGGCAGCTGTGGCGCCGCCGCTGGCCCGCTTTCGCCGCGTCCTCCGTCATGTTCGTGGTCGTCGCGGGAGGACTGTTCGCCGCGAACGTGGCCATATCGGGCGAGTGGAACTACCAGGGGGGCGAGCGGAGCACGTACTACGCGGAGTTCCCGTTTCAGACGCCGCATTCCGGGTTCGACGTCGGCGCCCCCAAGGCGCGCAACGAGGCGCTGACCGACATCATCTTCGATCGCTCGGTGTTCTGGACGAACCTCGTCAACAACATCCGCTACTTCTTCGTCGGCCGCTATTCGGGGCTGGTCGCCTACTTCTTCCCGGCGGTGTTCGCGCTGCTGCTGTTCGTCGGTGCCCCGCGGTCGCGCCCCGGCTGGCAGTACCTCGTGCTCGCGTCGGGCCTCGCGCAGATGCTGGTGTTCATCATCACGCAGCCCTACAGCTGGTTCGGCGGCGGCGGCTCCGTCGGCAACCGGTACTTCATGGGCGCGTACGGCATTTTCCTGTTCCTCGTGCCGCCGCTGGCGCGTACGTGGATCGGCATCGTGCCGTGGGCCATTGGCGGGCTGTTCACGGCGCAGCTCGTGCTCAACCCGTTCGTCGCCTCGTTCCATCCGGGCCGGTACGCCGGGCATGGCCCGCTGCGATGGCTTCCGGTCGAACTGACGAACGTCAACGACCTGCCGATCAACACGGATCCGTCGCGCGTGCGGATTTGGTACGGGGACAATCCCGGCGTCGGCGATATCGGGTTTCAGATTTACTACCTCGATGACAACGCCTACTCGCGCGAGCCGGACAAGGCGTTCTGGGTACGAGGCGAGTCGCGCGCGGAGTTCCTGATCAAGACCGATCGTCCGATCAAAAGCGCGATGTTCACGCTGCAGGCGGGGCCGATCGCCACCGATGCCGTGGTGACGCTCGCCGGCAGCCGCCAGAAGGTTCACCTCGAGCCGGGAATGAAACGGCAGGTCAATTTCCCGATGCCGCCGGGCTTTCCGTATCAGCAGCGCCTTGTCTGGGTCGCCTCCATTTCGAGCAGCACCGGGTTCTCGCCGGTGTTCTACGGCGGGGCCGGCGATGCCCGATGGCTGGGTGTTCGCGTCCATCCGATGCTCGAGCTGCCATGAGTCGGGTTGCGGTCGTCACCTCGAGCCCGCCGATGGCGGAAGGCGGGCACATGGTCATCGCCCGCGAGCTCGTGCGCGCGCTGCGCGAATCGGGCCACGACGCCCAGATCGTCGTCACACCTCAGAACCGGTTCGGGCGCCAGGCCTCCGCGTATCTTGCGACCTGGCTCACCGACGTGACGTCGACCGAAGGGCGGCGGATCGATCGCGTCATCAGCCTGCGCTATCCGAGTTATGCCGTGCGGCATCCGCGCCACGTGTGCTGGCTGAATCACACGATGCGCGAGTACTACGACCTGTGGGATCGGTTCCGGATGCACCTGAGCCCGGCGGGACGTGTGAAGGAATCGATCCGGCGCGCGGGCATCCACGCCGCGGACCGGTATCTGCTGACGCACAACGTGTCACGACTGTTCGTGCAGTCGAAGACGATTCAGGCGCGGCTGGCGATCTGGCCGTCGCTTCGCTCCACGGTGCTGTATCCGCCGGCGCCTGTGCGGGAGTACCGCTGCGACGCCTACGACGGCTACATCCTGTTCGTCTCGCGGCTGACGGCGCTCAAGCGCGCCGACCTGCTGCTGCACGCGCTGGCGGAGCGCGTCGCGGCCGGCGTCCGATGCGTGATCGCCGGCGAGGGAGAGGAGCGCGCGGCGCTCGAGGTGCTCATCGATCGCCTCGGCCTCTCGGGCCGCGTGACGCTGGCCGGCCGCCTGTCCGAACGCGAACTGCTCGATCATCTCGCGCGCTGCCGTGCCGTCTGTTTCCCTACGTACCAGGAGGACTACGGCTTCATCACCGTCGAGGCGTTCGCGTCCCGCAAACCCGTGATTACGTGCCGCGACTCCGGTGGACCGGTCGAGTTGATCCGCAACGGGGAGAACGGTCTGATCTGCGACCCGACGCCGGAATCGCTTGCTGCCGATCTGCGGCTGCTCATCGACGATCGCGCGCTCGCCGAACGCCTGGGCGACGCCGCGCACGCCACCGCGGCGGCGCTGACGTGGTCCGACACCGTACGGCAGTTGTTAGAATGAGGTGACTCGCCCGTCTTGTCTGTGTTCTTCTGTGTTCTTCCGTGGCTGTTTTTCCGTGGCTGTCTCTGTGGCTTATGGCGTATCGATCAGAACTCGAAGCTCGGCTCGCGAAAAAGGTGACCAAAGCGATCATCGACCATGAGTTGATCGTCGACGGCGACCGCGTGATGGTGGGGCTGTCGGGCGGGAAGGACAGCTGGGCGCTGCTGCAGATCCTCGATGTGCTGCGCCGGCGCGCGCCGATCGCCTTCACCCTGGTGGCCGTCAACGTCGACTCGGGCTACGAGGGCTTCCAGCACGAGGCGATCGCGGAGACGTGCAAGGCGCGCGGGTGGGAGCTGCACGTCGAGCACACCGCCATCGGGGAGGCGATCGACGACATCCTCGACGCGGACGCGACACCGTGTTCGTTGTGCGCGCGCCTGCGCCGCGGCGTGCTCTACCGCCTCGCCGCGACGGTGGGCGCGACGAAGATCGCGCTCGGCCATCATGCCGACGATTTCATCGAGACGCTGCTCCTGAACCTGTTCTTTGCCGGTACGCTCAAAGCGATGCCTGCCCGTCTCGTCTCGGACGATGGCGCGCATGTCGTCGTCCGGCCGCTGGTCGAGGTGACGGAGGCCGAGTGCCGCGCGTACGCCCAGGAGCAGGCGCTGCCGATCATCGGCTGCTGCTGCCGCGCATGCGGCGATTTGAGCCTGCAGCGCCAGCGCGTGAAGCGGCTGATCGCCGAGCTCGAGGTCGAGCACCCGGAGATCAAACGGTCGATGCTGCGGGCGATCGGCAACGTCGCGCCGCGCCACTTGCTCGACCGCCGGCTGAACCCCTTACCCGAGCTTCGCGCCGCCGTCCGCCGGCTGCCCTTGATTCCCGTCGGCTGACCCCGCGCCCTGGGGGTCAGGTCTGCGGCGGTGTGCTCCGGGGGTCAGGTCTGCGGCGGTGTGTTCTGGGGTCAGGTCTGCGGCGGTGTGCTTCGGGGTCAGGTCTGCGGCGGTGTGCTCCGGGGTCAGGTCTGCGGTGGTGCGCTCCGGGGTCAGGTCTGCGGCGGTGGGCTTCGGGGTCAGGTCTGCCGCGGGGCCCTGCGGGGTC
>DASSOM010000346.1:0-3789 GCA_035700625.1 Vicinamibacterales bacterium | reverse complement strand
TATCCAGGCCCGGCGGGGAGCGCCATTTCAAAGGCGTCCTGCGGCACAACCGCAATGACGTCATGACGCGAGGCAAGCATCCGCAGCTCCGAGCCGCCGAACAGCTCCTCGTCGGTCAGGAAGTCCGAGACGAGAAAAATGATGCTCATGCTCTTCAGCGTGCGCAGGAGATGCCGCACGACGGGCACGATTGCGGTGGACCGGCCCTCGTCGGCCGCGGCCCAGCACCGTTCGAGGATCGCCCACGCGGCAGCGCGCCGCCGGCGCGGCGGCGACGACACGAGCACGCGGTCCGAGAACGCGACGAACCCGGTATTCACCTGTTCGGCAAGCGCGGAGAACACGAGCGACGCGGTGATGAACATCATCGTCTCGCGTTTCGATCGCGCGGCGGTGCCGAGCGCCATCGAGCGCGACACGTCCATCGCGATCACCATGTTGAGCTCGCGTTCGGCGTGCGTGTGCCGCACGAACGGCGCGTCGAGGCGCGCGGTGACGTTCCAGTCGATCCGCCGCACGTCGTCGCCGGCCCGATACGGCTGGAGCTCGTCGAAGTCGAAGCCGTCGCCGCGGCTGCGGCTCGTGAAGGACCCCGCGCGAAGCGATCGCATCCGCCGCGCGGTCGCGAGCTCGATGAACCGCAGCTCCCGCATGATGTGGTCCGGAATCACAGGAGCGGCACCCGGCGCAGCAGCGCCTCGAGGATCGCGTCCACGCTGACGTTCTCCGCCTCGGCGCGCAGGCTGCGAATGACGCGATGCCTCGTGGCATCGAGAAAGATCTCTTTCACGTCGGATGGGCGCACGTATGCCCGGCCGTGCAGGAACGCGGTCACGCGCGCGAGCGCCAGCAGGTGCTGGTACGAGCGCGGTGAAATACCGGCCGTCAGCAGATCCGCCATATCCGCGCGGCCGACTTCGGCCGGATTCCGCGACGCACGGCCCAGGCGGACGATGTAGTCGATGAGGCTGTCCTCGACGACGACCGTGTCGCGAATGAACGTGCGCAGCCGCGTCACGTCGGACGGCGCGATGCACGGCCGCACGGGACGGCGCGACGACGCGCGGAGCATCTCGCGCTCGTGGTCCGCGTCCGGATACTCGACGCGCACCATCATCGAGAACCGATCGAGCTGGGCTTCGGGCAGCGAGTAGACGCCCTCCTGCTCCACCGGGTTCTGCGTGGCGAGCACCCAGAAGGGATCTTCGAGCTGGAACGTCCGCTCGCCGAGCGTCACCTGCCGCTCCTGCATGGCTTCGAGCAGCGCGCTCTGCGTCTTCGGAGGCGCGCGGTTGATCTCGTCGGCGAGCAGGATGTTCGTGAAGACGGGGCCGTGCTCGATCCGGAACGCGGCGTTCTTGGCGTCGTAGATGCGCGTGCCGACGATGTCGGCGGGCATCATGTCGGGCGTGAGCTGCAGACGCTGGAACCGCGCGTCGATGGCTCGCGCGAGCGTGGTGGCGGTGAGCGTCTTCGCCACGCCGGGAACGCCTTCGAGCAGGACGTGGCCGCACCCCGCGCGCGGCGCGCCGTCGTCGGCGTTCGCGAACGGGATGGCCGCAAAGAGCGCGGTCAGGAGCCGTCGGATGAGCGTCGCCTGGCCGACGATCACGTGGGCCACCTCGGCTTCGAGCCGCGTGACGAGCGTCAGCGCGTCTTCGTGCGACCAGGTCCCGAGCGGTGAACGCGCGTCCTGCGGCATCATTGCAGCACCCACAGCGCCGCGCCGGCAAACGAGGCCACGCCGAGCAGCGCGAGATAGACGTCGCGGCGATCCGTGGACGTCTGCCAGCCCGTGAAGCGCCGCTCCCCGTCGGCAATCGCCGCAATGGCGGGCCGGAGCTCGTCGCCGGTGAACGATCGGACGAAGCGCCCCCCGGTGCCGTTCGCGATGCTGCGCAGCGTGCTCTCGGAGAACCGCGTCGTGACCGGCCGGCCCGTGTCGTCGAGCAGCGGCGTCTCGCGTCCGCGCTCGCTGACGACCGGAATCACGACCGATTGATCGCTCCCGATTCCGATGCAGTTGACGCGATAGCCGCGCGAACGGGCCAGCGCCACCGCACGCGTCAGGCCGTCGCTCTGGTCTTCGCCGTCCGAGACGATGAGAAACAGCTTGCGCGTCTCGCGGCTGTCCTTGCGCGCCAGGTCCATCGCGCTCGTCAGCGCCGCACCGATGTCGGTGCCGAAGAACGTCGTCGGGTCGCGCTCGAGCCAGTCGAAGTAGAACAGGACGCTGTCCAGATCGCTCGTCAGGTTCGTGAGGACGACGGCGGAATCGGCAAAGCCGATGAGCGCGACGCGGTCGATGCCCTCCGGCTTCTGGCGGAGGAAATTCCGGATCTCGAGCGACGCGCGGGACGCGCGCGACGGGCGGACGTCGTGCGCGCGCATCGAGGCGGACCGGTCGAGCATGATGATGAGATCTGCCCGGTCGTACTGGGCGGTGAGGCGCGTGATGGGCGCCTGGGGACGAAGGAGCGCGGCGATGATCGCGCCGGCGGCGAGCACGCCGGCGGCCAGCACCGCGGCGTCGCGCAGAGCGCCCGAGCGTTTCGAGAGCGCGGCAAACCGCGGTGCGATCGCCAGGCGACGGCGAAACTGCGAGCGCAGGTGGCGATGGATCATCCAGAGCGCGGCGATGAGCGGCAGGACGAGTCCCCACGCGGCGAGATCGGTGCGCAGAAAGCTCATGACGTCGATCAGCCGACCCGCCGGGGCGGCCTCGTGCCGGCGCGCGGCTGCGGCCGCAGGAGCTGCATCAACCCGTCGGGAGGCGTGTTGGGCTGCCTGCGCAGCGCGGCCGCGAGCCGCGAGACCAGTTCGAAGTCGTATTTGGCGTCCCAGTCGGAGGGCAACGCCTCGACGGCCCGTCGGAGTTCCTCCTCGGCGCGCATGAGGGCGGCGTTCTGATCTTCAGGGCGTTCGTCGGACCGGCTCTTCGCGAAGAGCGCGAGTCCCGCCCAGAAGTGCGGCGCGGCCGCGGCAGGCGACCGCTCGGCGTCCTCGAGGACCGCATCGTAGCGCTCGAGGCGGTACTCGAGGGCCAGGCGCGCGGCCGCGACGCGCACGTAGTCGCGGCTGAACGCCTGACGCAGCATCGGATGCGCGTCGAACCGATCGGCGGCCTCGGCGTAGGCGACGAGCGCGCCCTCGGCATCACCGCGCGCGAGCGCCGCGTCGCCGTCGTCGATCGCGCGCGACCATCGCGCGTACGCGAGCGCCGCGAGGCCCGCGACGAGCAGCACGAGCGAGAGCGCGCCGATGACGCGCCGCGCGGGAGTCATGACGGGAGCGATTACAGCAGAAGGGTCGGCCCCCGTCAACGGCGAGCCGTCAAAGGTCAGACCTTTTTTGCGCTAAGATGGCCGCATGCGCATACACCAGCGATGGATTGGAGCCGCGGCCGCGCTCGCGCTGGCCCTCCTCGGGGGCGCCGCCGTCTCGGCCGGACAACTCGCCAGCAAGCCCGCGGACGACTGGACCGCGCGGCTCGAACGTCCCGAACGCGTCGCGGGACTGAAGATCGACTACATCATCGCGTCGCTCGGGCTGAAACCCGGCCAGAACGTGGCGGACATCGGCGCCGGTCCCGGCATCATCAGCGTGCCGATGGCCAAGGCGGTCGCGCCGGGCGGAACCGTCTACGCGGTTGAAGTCGACAAGGGGTACTTCCCCCACATCCTGCAGAAGGCCTCGGCCGCGCAGGTCTCGAACGTGAAAACGGTGCTCGGGGCCTTCACGGATCCGAAGCTGCCCGCGCGCAACATCGACGTCGCGCTCTTCCACGAC
>DASSOM010000345.1:0-4282 GCA_035700625.1 Vicinamibacterales bacterium | reverse complement strand
ACGGCTACGCCTCCGCGATCACCGTCACGCTGCACGAGGGGGAGGACGCGATCACGATTGCCGACGATGGCCGCGGGATCCCCGTCGACAAGCATCCGAAGACGAAGAAGAGCGCGCTCGAAGTGATCTTCACGACGCTCCACGCCGGCGGGAAGTTCGACGCGGGCAACTACAAGACGGCCGGCGGCCTGCACGGCGTCGGCGCCAGCGTCGTCAACGCGCTGTCGAAGGAGCTGGTGGCGACGGTCCGGCGCGACGGCGCGCTGTGGGAGCAGAAGTTCCGGCAGGGGGTTCCGACTGGTCCCGTGAAGAAAACCGGACCCGCGCGCGGCACGGGGACGACCGTCTTCTTCCGCCCAGACACGACGATCTTTCCGAAGATCGAATTCGATCCCGACGTGATCAAGGAGCGGCTCGAGATCTCGAGCTATCTCCACAAAGGCATTCGGATCACGTTCGAGGACGAAGGGCGCAAGGAAAAGATCACCTACCAGCACAGTGAGGGCATTGCCGACTACCTGAAGAAGATCGTCCGCGACCGGCAGGCGGTGCCGGTCAACGAGGCGCCGTTCACGCTGGCGCGCGAGGCGGACGGGAGCGGCATCCGCATCGACGTCGCGCTGCAGTGGACGCAGTCGACCGACGAGCACGTGCGCAGCTACGTCAACGGCATCCCGACCGGCTCCGGCGGCACGCACGAGAACGGGTTCCGCGCGGGGCTCGGCAAGGCGGTCCGCAATTTCATCGACACGCACAACCTGTCGCCGAAAGGCGTGACGCTGACGGCGGAAGACATCCGCGAAGGGCTCGTCGGCGTCCTCAGCGTGTTCGTGCAGGATCCGCAGTTTCAGGGACAGACGAAGGATCGCCTGAACAATCCCGAGGTCCTCTCGGCCGTCGACTCGCAGGTGCGTCCGGCGCTGGAGCACTGGCTCAATACCAACATCTCGGTCGCCGAGTCGATCGTCGCGCGCATCATCCTCGCGGCGCGCGCGCGCGAGGCGTCGCGGGCGGCGCAGCAGGAGGTCGCGCGCAAGACGGCGACCTCGTCCCGCCTGACGCTGCCCGGGAAGCTGAGCGACTGCACGTCGCCCGGCCGCGACGACAGCGAGCTGTTCGTCGTCGAAGGGGACTCGGCCGGAGGATCGGCGAAGCAGGGACGCGACCGCGCGCGGCAGGCGATCCTGCCGCTTCGCGGCAAGGTGCTCAATACCGAGAGCGCGTCGCTCGCCAAGGTGCTCGAGAACAAGGAACTCTCGGATCTGGTCACCGCGCTCGGCTGCGGCCTCGGCAAGAACTTCGACCTCGCGCGGCTGCGGTACGGCAAGATCATCATCCTCGCCGACGCCGACTCGGACGGTCACCACATCGCGACGCTGCTGATGACGTTCATCTACCGGCACATGCCGCAGCTGATCACGAGCGGCCACGTGTTCCTCGCGCAGCCGCCGCTCTACCGGATCGACGTCGGCAAGGACACGTTCTGGGCACTGGACGACGCGCACCGCGATCGAATCCTGAAGCTCCACGGCAACGGCCGCGGCCGCCCGGAGATCACCCGGTTCAAAGGGCTCGGCGAGATGATGCCGAAAGTGCTGTGGGAGACGACGCTGAATCCGCGCACCCGCCGGCTGCTGCGTGTGGATATCGCGGATCAGATCGTCACCGACCGCGTGATCAATGAACTGATGGGGAAAGATCCATCCGCGCGCTTCCGCTTCATCATGGAACGGGCCGAGGAAGCCGTCGAGCTCGACGTCTGAGCGCCCCAGGTACAATCCTCTTCATGCGTTCCGGCGCCGCCAATCTGCCGCTCCACTCCGGACGCGCGCCCGCCTGGCTGTTCGGACGCATGGTGAAGCTCGCGCGCGAGATCACCGCTCACGTCGTCGCCGAGTACGGCAGCGACGAGATGCTGCGGCGGCTGTCCGATCCGTACTGGTTCCAGGCGTTCGGCTGCGTGCTCGGCTTCGACTGGCACTCCAGCGGTGTGACGACGACGGTGACGGGCGCCGTCAAGGAGGCGCTCAAGGGCGTCGAGCGGGAATTCGGACTGTACGCCGGCGGCGGCAAGGGTGCGGTGTCGCGCCGGACGCCTGCCGAAATCACGTCAGCGTGCGAACGGCTCTCGATCGATCCCGCGCCGCTCATCTACGCAAGCCGGATGTCCGCGAAGGTCGACAGCGCGGCCGTGCAGGACGGCTATCAGCTCTATCACCACGCGTTCTTCTTCACTCCGTCCGGCGGCTGGTGCGTCGTCCAGCAGGGGATGAATGATGCGAACGGGATGGCGCGCCGGTATCACTGGCTCGCGGCGAGCGTGCGCAGCTTCGTCGACGAGCCGCACGCCGCCGTTTGCGCCCAGACCGTTTCGCCGACGATGAACCTGGTCGCCCATGAAAGCGAGCCCGTGCGGGATCATTCCGCGGAGCTGTCGCGCGAACGTCCGCAGATCGTCCTGTCGGCGCTGAAGGGAATGCCGGTGCTCGACATGCCGCGGCGGCATGCCGTGATGCTCGCCGATGTGAATGCGGCGCACCTCGAGAAGGTGCTGCTGAAGACGTACGAGCGTGCGCCGGCGACGTTCGAGACGCTGCTTGGCATGGAGGGTGTGGGCGCGCGCACGCTGCGCGCGCTCGCGCTGGCGTCCGAAATCATCTACGGCACGCCGGCGAGCATGCGCGATCCCGCGCGGTTCTCGTTCGCGCACGGCGGCAAGGACGGCACGCCGTTCTTCGTGGACGTGCAGACGTACGATCGGACGATCGAAACGCTGCGCGCGGCGGTGAACCGCGCCAACATCGATCGGTCGGAGCGTGTGAAGGCGCTGAAGCGGCTGGTGGACTACGGGGCGCGCCGCGTGCGGCAGCGGCTGGCGGAATAAAAAACGGGACGCCGGAGCCCCCAGCATACCGGCGTCCCGCCGGCCGACCGAATGGCTCGGCCGGCACGTCTGTGCAATGTCCAACGGTGTTGCAAGCGCGCTGCCGGTATGGCTCGAGCGCCTCGCCTCTGCAAGTCCACACATCTGAAGCATTAAGCGCGAATCGCGCGCGGCGTCGACGTCGGTGAGCGCCACACAAGCGCCACAGCGGGGCGGGGTTGCTCAGGCGAGCAGGACGACCTTACCGATGACCTCTCCGGCCTCGAGCATTCGATGCGCCTCGGCGGCGCGGTCGAGCGGAAGCGCGGCGGCAACGATCGGCCGCACGTCGCCGCGGCCCAGTCTGGGCCAGACGTGCTCCTCGAGCGCGCGCGCGATGCGCCCCTTCTCCGCCGGCGTTCGCGGGCGGAGCACCGATCCGGTGATCGTCGCGCGCTTCTGCATCACCACGGCGAGATTGATCGTCGACTTCGCGCCGCCGAGCAAACCAATCTGCACCAATCGTCCGTCGAGAGCGAGACACGCCAGATTGCGTGCCGCGTACTCGCCGCCGACGATGTCGAGGATGACGTCGACGCCGCGGCCGGACGTCGCGTCGCGGACGACATCGACGAAGTCCTCCCGCTTGTAGTCGATCGCACGTGCGGCGCCGAGCTCGAGGCACGCGTCGCGCTTCTCGGGAGTGCCGGCCGTTGCGAAGACTGTCGCCCCGAATGCGCGTGCGAGCTGGATCGCGGTCGTCCCGATACCGCTCGTGCCGCCGTGCACGAGCACCGTCTCGCGGGCGCGCAGACCGCCGCGGTCGAAGAGGTTCGTCCAGACGGTGAAATACGTTTCGGGGATAGCCGCCGCGTCGCGTTCGGTAAGGCCATCTGGGATGGGCAGGCACTGCTCCCATGGAACCGCCGCATATTCGGCGTAGCCGCCGCCCGCGACGAGCGCGCACACGCGATCACCAGGACGCCAGCGCTCGACGGCGCTTCCGGCGCACACGATCGTTCCCGCGATCTCGAGGCCGGGAATGTCGGACGCGCCCGGCGGCGGCGGATACTTGCCCTGCCGCTGAAGCAGATCCGGCCGATTGACGCCGGCCGCCGCGACGCGCACGAGCACGTCACCCGCGCCCGCTTCGGGAATCGGCCGCTCCACGACCCGCAGCACGTCGGGTCCGCCCGGCTGCGCGATCTCGATTGCCCGCATCATCTGCCCGCAGGTCGTCACCGTCTCCGCGCCCATCTGTGTTTTTCCGTGTTTTTCTGTGGCTGCTTTTCCGTGTTCGTCTGTGGCCGTTTGTCTGCGTTCCTCTGAGTCTGTGTTTTTCTGTGTTCTTCTGTGGCTGTGTTTCTGCGTTCTTCTGAATCTGTGTTTTTCTGTGTTCTTCTGTGGCTGTTCTTCTGC
>DASSOM010000344.1:0-5961 GCA_035700625.1 Vicinamibacterales bacterium | reverse complement strand
CGCGCTGGGGACAGGCGCCGCGTCCTCCATCTTCAGCCTGTTGTACGCGACCGTCTTCCGGCCGCTGCCGTTCGCGGAACCGGACCGCCTCGTCGTGCTGTACGCGACACGAACGTCGCCGCGCGGCGGGCTGGCGGAGCTTCGGTGGTCGCGTCCGGCCATCACGGCCCTCGCACCGCATCTGACGTCCTACGAGGACGTCGGGTCGTACTCCCGCGCGGACGTCAGTCTGGCCGGAACCGGGGATCCCGAGCAGCTGCAGGCCGAGATGATCTCCTCCGGCTATCTGCGCGCGCTGCGCGTGCAGCCCGTGGCCGGCCGTTTGTTCACGCCAGAGGAGGACCTGCGGCCCGGCGAGCCCGAGCTGGTCATCATCAGCGATCGCTTGTGGCGCCGACGGTTTGGCGGCGATGCGCACGTCGTCGGGACGACGGTCCGCATCAACCAGGTGCCGATGACCATCGCCGGCGTGCTGCCGCGCGGCTTTGCGGGTCTGAGCGGCGCGGCCGACGTGTGGTTGCCCTTCACGATGGCGCCGCGTCTGACCTACGGTGAGTACTGGACGACGCGTCAGCACTTCATCAATCTCGTCGGCCGGTTGAAAACGTCCGTACCGCTCGAGCGCGCGAATCTGGAGCTCGCGACGGTCGTGCCGTCACTCGACCTCTCGCGCACGTTCGAAGACGAGCCCGTCTCATGGAGCGCGCTCGCGCGGCCGCTGGGCGACGCGCGCGTCGACGCGGTCGCCCGCCGATCGGCGATGGTCCTCGTCAGCGCCGTCGGCTGTCTCCTCCTGATCGCGTGGGTGAATCTGACGATGATGCTGCTGGCGCGCGGCGGCGCGCGCCGGTCCGAGATGGCGGTTCGTCTCGCCCTTGGGGCCACCCGCTGGCGCCTCGCGCGGCAGTTGATGACGGAAGCGCTGGCGCTCGCGCTGGCGGGCGGAGCGCTGGGCACGCTGATGGCTGCGTGGGCCATCCCGCTGGCGGCCAGGCTCGACCCGGCCGTGATCGCGTCGCCCCAGAACGACTACGGCCAGCTCGCGGCCTTTGCCGCACCTCGGCTCGAGCCCGCCGTCGCGCTGTTCATCATCGGCGTGACGATTGCCACGGCGGCGGCGATTGGGATCGTGCCGGCGCTGACGCTGTCGCGCGCGGCCTCGCGTGCGGCCCTTCGGGACGGCGCACGTTCGTCGGGCGTGCCGGGCACCCGTCGCCTGATGCAGGGGCTCGTGGCCGGTCAGGTGACGCTCGCGGTACCGCTGGCCGCTGCCGCCGGACTGCTGCTCACGTCGTACGTCCACATGCGAGAGGCGCCGGCCGCAGGAGAAAGCGAACGCGTCCTCGCATTCCGCGTGAGCCCGCCGGCATCGCGTTATCCGCCGGAGAGCGGACCGGCGATCGTCCACCGCGTGCTGACGGAAGTGCAGCGCGTCCCCGGCATCGAGAGCGCCGCGGTGAACCGCTGCGTGCCGTTCGACAGCCGTTGCTCGCGCACGCTCGCGTTCTTTCCGGGGCGGACGACGGATGAAGCGGCGGCACCGGCCGTCGGACGCCACTACGTGTCGCCCGACTACTTTCGCACCATCGGCATTCCGCTGCTGCGCGGACGTCTGCTCGATGACGGCGACGTGGCCGGGCGGCCACCCGTCGCCGTGATCAACGAAAGCGCCGCGCGGCGGTTCTGGCCCGGCGAGGATCCGATCGGCCAATCCGTCTGGTTCGGTTCGGCCTTCACCGATCCCGAGCATCCCGTCGTCATCGTCGGGGTCGTCGGCGACGTCAAGTACTGGCCGCTGGATCAACCGGTCGGACCGGACTTCTACACGTCGTACCGGCAATACGCGCTGCCGGACACGCTGGTGCTCGTGAAGTCGCGGGCCGAGGCCGCGGCGATCGTGCCGGCGCTGCGGCACGCCGTCGCGCGCGCGGACGACAGTCTTCCCATTTACGATGTGCACACGCTGGCCGACGGCGCGGCGTCCGCACTGGCGCGTCCGCGGTTCAACGCCGCGGTGTCCGGACTGTTCGCGTTCGCGGCCGTCGCGCTGGTCGTGCTCGGCGTGTATGGACTGCTGTCGTACGCCGTGGCGTCACGCCGCCGCGAATTCGCGCTGCGCCTCGCGCTCGGCGCCGACCCGCGCGCGCTCGCGCGCGACGTCGTCCGCTCAGGCCTGGCGGTGGCTGCCGTCGGCGCGTTCTCGGGCGTCGTCGTGTCCGTCGCCGTCCTGCGCACGCTGCGCCACCTCGCGTACGGCTTGTCGCCGACCGATGCGCGCCTCATCCTCGCCATCGCCGTCGTCGTTCTGCTCGCCGCGGCGAGCGCCACGGCCGCGCCCGCGCGGCGCGCCGCGCGCACCGATGCAGCGGAGGCGCTCCGATTGGATCCCTGATCACGAATCCCCGATCACGAATCCCTCATCCCTGATCGTCGAATCCCTGATCCCTATCCCGCATCGCTGATCGCGGATCCCTGATCGAAGCGATTCGGGCCTCTCACTCCGACCTCCACCGGTCGAGCGACGCTGCGATGATCAAGACGGCGCCCTTCACGATCAACTGGTCGTACGTGCTCACCCGATACAGATTCAACCCATTGTTCAGAATGCCGATGAAGAACGCCCCCGCGAGCGTGCCCCATATCGTCCCGCGTCCGCCGAAGAGCGACGTGCCGCCGACGACGACGGCCGCGATGGCGTCGAGTTCGTACAATTCGCCGGCGCGCGGATAGCCGGCGTCGAGGCGCGACGCGACGAGGACGCCGGCGAGGCCCGCCGTCAGCCCGCACAGGACGAAGACGGCAAACTGGACGCGCTTGACGCGGACGCCCGACAGCCACGCCGCGTCCTCGTTGCCGCCGGTGGCGTAGACGTGCCGTCCGAAGGGCGTCCGCATCAGCACGACCCACGACGCCACGAACACCGCGGCCATGATGACGGCCGACCACGTGCTGCTGCTGAGCGTCCCGAACGACGCGGGCAGCCCCGCGATCGTCCGCGCATCCGTATACTTGAACGCCGCCCCCCTCACCATCTGCATCGTCGCGAGCGTGACGATGAAGGACGGAATGCGGACCGCCGTCGTGGCGAGGCCGTTCACCGCGCCGACCGCGAGGCCGACGAGCAACCCGGCCGCGACGCCGGAAGGGATGCCATAGCCCCGGACGAGGACGTCGGCGCAGACCATTCCAGAGAGGCCGACCACGGATCCGACCGACAGGTCGATCCCCGCGACGAGGATCACGAACGTCATGCCGGCGGCGAGAATGGCGGTGAACGCGTTCTGCCGCAGCACGTTCGACAGGTTGTTCGCCGTGAAGAACGCGTCGGTCGACAACGCGAGGAAGACGCACTCGACGACGAGCGCGATGAAGATGGCGTAGTTCGACAGAAAGCGGCGAATCATGCGGCGCCCGTCGCCATGGCCATGACGCGCTCGGCCGTGGCCGTGCCGCGCGTCAGCTCACCGGCCGTGCGCCCTTCGCGCATTACGACAATCCGGTCCGCCATGCCGAGCACTTCGGGCAGGTCGGACGAGATCATCAGGACGGCCATGCCATTCTCGGTGAGCCGGTTCATGAACGTATAGATCTCCGCGCGCGCGCCGACGTCCACGCCGCGCGTCGGCTCGTCGAGGATCAGCACGGCGGGAGGAGAGAGGAGGAAGCGCGCAAGCAGCAGCTTCTGCTGGTTGCCGCCCGACAACGTGCCCGCCGGCTGCCGCAGGCTCGCCGCGCGGACGTCGAAGGTATTGGCGGAGTCGACCGCGGCCGCGCGTTCGCGCCGCAGCCGCAGGAGACCGAACCGCGCAAAGGACGCGAGATGCGTGACGGTGATGTTCGCGCCGGTGCCGAGGTGCGGAAAGACGCCGCGCGCCTTCCGATCTTCCGTGACGTACGCGACGCCGCCCGCGATCGCCTCGGCCGGACTGCGGAAGTGCACCCGCCGGCCGGACAGGCGGACGTCGCCGGTGCAGTCGATCGCGCCGGCAATCGCTAACGCCGCCGACGATCGTCCGGCACCGACCAGGCCCGCCAGCGCGACGATCTCTCCGGCGCGGACGTCGAACGACACGTCATCGAAGCGGGGCGGCGCGGCGAGGTGCGCGACCTCCAGCCGCACTGCTCCCGGTGCCGGCGTGCGCGCGGGAAATTCTTCCGTCACGTCGCGGCCGACCATCCAGCGGATCAGATCCGCGCGGCCCGCCGATGCGGCGGCGGTCGTGGCGACGACCCGGCCGTCACGGAGCACCGTCACGCGATCCGCAATCGCGAAGATTTCCTCGAGCCGGTGCGAGATGTAGACGATCGCGAGTCCGCGTTCCCGCAGGCGGCGCAGGACGCGGAAGAGCGCGTCGATTTCCGGGCCGGTCAGCGCGGCCGACGGCTCGTCGAGGATGAGCACCTTCGCGTCGATCGACAGCGCCCGCGCGATCTCGATCATCTGCTGATGCGCGACGCTGAGCCCACGCACCCTGGCGGCAGCGTCGACGCGCACGCCGAGATCGTCGAGCACGGCCTGCGCCGCGCGGCGCATCCCGGCGCGATCCAGGAACGGACGCCCAGTCTCCCGGCCGAGGAAGACGTTCTCCGCCACCGTCAGCTCCGGGACCAGCGTGAATTCCTGATAGACGATGCTCACGCCGCGCCGCCGCGCCTCGCGCGGATCGCCGGCCGGCAGCGGCGCGTCATCGAGCCGCACGTCGCCGCGATCCGGCCGGACCGCGCCGCCGAGAATCTTGATGAGGGTGGACTTACCTGCACCGTTCTCGCCGATCAGCGCGTGGATCTCTCCCGCGTCGACCTCGAACGTCACGTCGTCCAGCACGCGCGCGGTGCCGTAGGACTTGCTGACGCCGCGTGCCGACAGCCGTGTCACTGATGCTGGAGCGCGGCGGCGTCCACCACGCCGACGTCGATGGACACGGTCGCGGGAACGGATTCGCCGGCGAGGTGCCGCGCGATCATCTCGATCGCCTTCCGGCCGATTTCCTTCGGGTGCTGGATGACGTCCGCCTTGAGCGGCCCGCCGCGCTCGATCGCGGCGCGCGCCTCCGGCGTCGCGTCGTAACCGACGACGGCGATGTCGGAGCGGCCGGCGGCGTCGAGCACCGCGAGCGCGCCGAGCGCCGAGTCGTCGTTGATGCCGAAGACTCCCTTCAGGTCGCGGTGCGCCTGGAGCATGTCTTCCATTACCGACATTGCCCGGGCGCGCTGGCCGTCCGCGTTGGGGCGTCCGACGATGGTGATGCCGGGGTGGCGCTTCATCTCCTCATCGAACCCGCGCACGCGATCCTGCACCGACGCGACCGTCGGCTGATCGATGATGAGCACGCGCCCGCGATCGCCGATGAACCGCGCGAGCGCCTGCGCCGCGAGGCGTCCGCCCTGTATGTTGTCGCTCGCGATGTGCGACACGACCTTGCCGCCGCGCGCGGCGATGTCGGCGGTGAAGACCGGAATCCCCGCGTCGGCCGGCCCCGCGAGATTCGGCACGACCGCGCTGGAGTCGCACGGCGTCACGAGTATCGCCGCGACCCGCTGCGCGACGAAGTCCTCGATCTGCGACGCCTGCCGCGCCGGATCCATCTCGGCCGAGACGACGACCAGGTCGAGATTGCGCTTCGCCGCCTCGTCGCGGAGCCCCTGCTCGAGATCCTTGTAGAACGCGTGCGTCTGCGTGAGCAGCGTCACGCCGATCACCGGCCGGCTCGATTTCGGCTGCGCGTCCCGGTGGCACCCGGCCGTGCACAACGCCGCGACGGCCAGCAGCATCACGCCAAGTCGTTTCATTCATCCCCCATTCGGACGTGGTTCACACCAGAAGTCTCACGCCAAGGAGCCAAGGAGCCAAGACGGATCTCGCGCCATTGCGCCTGTCCGCGTGTCGTCGACGCCGGCCTTCGGCCGGCGCTCGGGAGGCCATGTGACTGGCAGAGACAAGCAAGGCTCCCCACGGACCAT
>DASSOM010000343.1:0-13366 GCA_035700625.1 Vicinamibacterales bacterium | reverse complement strand
AGATGGCGGCATCGAACGGCGTGCCGGTCACGCCGCGCGATCTCGCGCGCCGCGCCGAAGCCTGGCGTCCGTGGCGCGCCTACGCGACGATGCACCTGTGGCGCGCGGCGGGGGCTTCGCGCCCCTCGCGGACAAGGACGGCGGCGGGCGTTTTCAATCGCACCGGCCTTCGGCGGTGAATTTTCGCCACCACTTTGTCCCGGGTCGGCCGATGCGCCAACCCCTTGATTGCTTCCAACAGATAATTCGAGAGCGTCTGCCCGGCGCTCGCGGCGCGCGTCTTGAGCTTGCGGTGCAGAGATTCGGGGACATTCCGAATGTGAACCGTCCTGGACATGCTGCGAGCATGTTCGCATGAGAGTGACATGTCAATGGAGGCAGCGACGGCGCTAGTCGGTGTCAACGGCGCCGCCCGGCGCGCGGCGCTGCCCCCGCTGCTCCGCCCATTCCAGCCAGTCGTCGCCGAAGAGTTCACACGGATGCGGCGTCCGAATGGTGCCGTTCCCGCACGCGAGATCGTCGGCGGGACAGTACTTGTCGCAGCCCCAGCAGACGCGTTCGGGATGGGGAGGACGGAGTGGAAGATTGGCCATTGCGCAGCCCCATACTCGCGCCATCGGCCGGCTGCGTCCTTGCGCGCGCGCAACCTGGCTTTCGACGCCCTATTCCCCCCGCAGCGCCCTCATCGGTTCGACGCCCAGCGCGCGGCGCGCGGGGATCCAGCTGGCGAGGACGGCCACCAGCATCAAACCAGCCGGCAGCGCGACGAACGTCAGCGGATCGTGCGCCGAGACGCCGAACAGCAGGCCCGCGAGCAGCCGGCTTGCGAGCGCGGCCGCCGCGAGGCCGATGACGGTGCCGAGCGCGCCGATGCGCAGGCCGTCGCGCAGCACCATGCGCAGCACGTCGGCGCGCGTGGCGCCCAGCGCGACGCGGAGGCCGATCTCGTGCGTGCGCTGCGCGGTGGAGTACGCGATCACGCCGTAGATCCCGACGGCGGCCAGCAGCAGCGCGGCAGCCGCGAATGCGCCGAGCATCAGCATCGTGAAGCGGCGGTTCGCCTGCGAGCGCGCGACGAGTTCATCCAGCGTCCTGATGCTCGCGACCGGCTGCGCGGGATCGACCGCCCACACCTGCTCCTGCGCGGCGCGCGCCACCGTGATCGGATCACCGGCGGTTCGAACGAGCAGCGTGAGGCGCGAGTCGGCCGACTGCGTCAGCGGGTAATACAGCTCGGCCCAGACCGGCCGGTCCACACCGCCGCGGCGCGTGTCCGCGACGACGCCGACGATCGTGAGCCACTGGGCGTCCTTGTCGTCCGGACTGCCGAACGTAACGCGCTTGCCGAGCGGGTCGTCCGACGGAAAGAACCGGTGGACGAACGCTTCGTTGACGATCACCCGGGCCGGCGCCGACGGCGTATCTTCGGGCCCAAACAGGCGCCCGCGCGTGAGCGGGATGCCGAGCGTCGCGAAGTACCCGTTCGTGACGGTGTCGTACGGCACCGGAATATTTACCGCGTTGCGCGACACCGGACGTCCCTCGACCGACAACATCGCCGAGTTCGGCAGCCGACCGAGCAGCACCGACGATCCGACCCCGACCGACCGCACGCCCGGCAGCGCGGCCGTGCGTTCGGCCACCTGCTGATAGAACTGGACGACGCGGGCATCCTCGCCGTACTTCTGACGCGGCAGCTCGATCGACATGGCCAGCACGTTCCGTGGATTGAAGCCGAGATCGGTGCGCGCAATCGCGGCGAGCGATCGGACGAGCAATCCCGCGCCGACCAGCAGGACGAGCGCGACCGCGAGTTCGACCACCGCGAGGACGTGACGAATGCGGCGGCCGCGCGATCCTTCTCCGCCCGAGCGCCCTCCTTCCTTCAACGCCTCCGACTGACTCACCGACGCGCTGTGCCATGCGGGAGCGACCCCGAAGATCACACCGGTCACCACGGCGAGGGCCAGCGTGAAGAGCAGGACCGGCACGTCGATCGCGATCGAGGCCAGGCGCGGAATGTTCGTCGGAGCCGCCTGCTGCAGCGCGGAGACGCCCCACGCCGCGAGCAGCAGTCCGACGGCCGCCCCGGCGAGTGCGAGCACGAGACTTTCCGTGAGCAGCTGCCTCACGATGACGCCGCGCCTGGCGCCGAGTGCCGTCCGGATCGCGAGCTCCCGGTTGCGCCCCGTCGCGCGCGTCAACAGCAGGTTTGCGACGTTGGCGCACGCGATGAGGAGCACGCAGCCGACCGCGCCGAACAGCACGAGCAGCGCGCGCCGCACGTCGCCGACGATCTCGTCGCGCAGCGACGTCAACCGGACGCCCTGATCGGCGCTGACCTCCGGATACTGCTGTTCGAGCCGGCGCGCGATCGTGTCCATCTCCGCCTGGGCCGCCGTCTGCGTCGTCTCGGGACGCAGGCGTCCAATCACGCTCAGCCAGTACGTGCCTCGCGATTCCATGTATTGCTGGTACGGTCCGACGGGGGCGAGCGGCACCCAGAGCGCCGCCTCATCCGGGTATTGGAATCCGGCCGGCATGACGCCGACCACCTCGTACGGCTGGCCGCTCAACTGGATGGTGCGCCCGACGATCGCCGGATCGCTGCCGAATCGCGACTGCCACAGCCCGTGCTCGAGGATCACGACGCGTTCGTGCCCGGCCGCGGCATCCTGCTCGGTGAACCAGCGGCCGAGCGCGGGGCGCACGCTCAGCGTCGAAAAGAAGGACGGCGTGACGCGCGCGCCGCGCAGCTGCGCGGGATCGCCGCGCCCGGTCAGGCTGACGCTCGCGCCGGAATACGCGGCAAGATGCTCGAAGCTGCGGCTCTGCCGCTGCCAGTCACTGAACGTCGGAAACGACGCGACGTCCTTGTCGAACCCCTGTCGCGGGTTGTAGACCCAGACCATCATCAGGCGGTCGGGCTGCGGATACGGGAGCGGCCGCCACAGCACCGCATCGACGACGCTGAAGATGGCGGTGTTCGCGCCGATGCCGAGCGCGATCGTCAGCACCGCAATCGCGGTGAACCCAGGGGTCCTCGTGAGCGTGCGAACGGCATAACGGAGGTCTGACAGCATGGCGTCTCCTCGCACTCCGCTGAAAGCGACCCTGACCGGCGCCGGCGGGATCGCGCGCTAGTCGGCGCGCGCGTCCAGCTCGATCGTCAGCGACCCGCGCAGCGCATTCGACACGGGACATCCCGACTCCGCCTGACGCGCGACCTCCCCGAACTGCTCCTTCGGAATGCCGCTGAGGCCGTGCGCGACGACGGTCAGCTTCGACGTCGTGATCTTGATGCCGGACTCCCCTTTATCGGCGGTGACGGTGGCCGTGACGTCGGTCTTCGCGATCGAGCCGCCTTTCCGGCCGACCGTCGCATTGAGCGCCATCGCGTAGCACGCGGCGTGCGCGCCGGCAATCAGCTCCTCGGGACTCGTCGTGCCTTCAGGGTCGCCGATCCGGCGCGGGAAGCTGACCGGCAGCGTGAACGCCCCGCTGCCCGCCTTCATCTGCCCCTTCCCCTCCATGATCGAGCCTTCCCAGTTGACCGTTACGTTGCGCGAAAACGTCGCCATCTCACTCACCCCTTACGATTGTTATTTCTTGTTTCTTGCCGTGATCCCGAGCTGGACGATCGTGCCGACGATCCCGAGCGCGAGCCACGCGGGCAGCACCCATCGCTGTCCGGGCGCGGGATTCAGCGGATACACCAGCCAGACACCTTTGGTGCTTGCGGCCGTGGACGCCAGGCGCTGACCTGCAAGCGCGAGGCCGCCGACCAGCGCCGTCCAGGCGCCGCCGAACGCCGTCGCGCCGACGATCACGTAGCGCTGCAGCGCGAGCGCCCCCAGTGCGCCGGCGATCGCGAACGCGATGACGATCAGGACGTGCGGTTCGCGGCCGAGCGCCGCCCAGATCAGGCTCGCCAAGAGCGCGCCGACGCCGGCGCCCAGCAGCGCGACGCCGACGAAGTACGCCGCGATCAGCACGAGCGCCCCGACGAGGCCGCCGGCCAGCGCCGCCACCACCATCCACACCGTGTGCTCGGGACCCATCGCCGAGCTCGCAATCAGCGCACCGAGGATGAAGCCGTAGATGCCGAGAACGATCCGGAAAACGCGGTACCCCGCGAAACAGGCGATCAGACCGCCGGCGAGCAGGACGATCGCCGCGGGAATCTGAAAGGCCGCGGGCAGCATGCGCGCTCATTATAGTTCGATGGTTCCTCGTCAGTATGATGGAGGCGGATGCGCGGACGTCTGAGCGCGGCGGGCATGGTGACGATCGCGGCCGGCATCGTGCTGCTCGTCTGGCTCGTGCAGCGCGTCGGCCTCGATCAGGTGTGGGCGGGATTCCGGCAGATTGGCTGGGGGCTCGCGCTCATCATCGCCCTCGGCGGCGCGCGCTTCCTGATGCGCGCGCTCGCGTGGCGGACGTGCGTCGAGCCGCCCGATCGCCTGCGCCTCATCGATGCCGCGGCGGCGTCGATCGCCGGCGACGCGCTCGGCAACCTGACGCCGCTCGGACCGATCGTCGGCGAGCCGGCGAAAGCTGCGTTCGTGCGCCGGCACGTGACGCTGGCCGCGGGCGTGACCGCGCTCGCGCTCGAGAACGTGCTCTACGCGCTGTCGGCGGCCGCCATGATCGCGGCGGGCATGGTGGCGCTGCTGTTCCGCTTCGATCTGCCGCGCGCGATCCGCGACGTCGGCGAGGCGGCAATCGCCGTCACCCTGCTGCTGTTCGGCGCGGCGCTCTGGCTCGTCTGGCAGCGTCCCGCCGTCGTGAGCCGCGCGCTCGAGCGGCTGCTGAGGGCACGCGGAAGCGGGTCGCGCGTCGAGGTGGCAATCGCGCGCGTGCGGCAAGCCGAACAACAGATGTATTCGTTCGCCGCACGCCACGCGGGACGCCTGCCGGGCCTGGTCGGCGCCGAGCTCGGCTTTCACGCGCTCGGCGTCCTCGAAGTCCACGTGACGCTGTGGCTCATGGCGGGCGCGCCGCCGCCGCTGCTGACCTCCTTCATCCTCGAAACGACGAATCGTCTCGTGACCGTCGTCTTCAAGTTCGTGCCGCTGCGCGTCGGCGTCGACGAAGCGGCGACCGCGCTCTTCACGCAGATACTCGGTCTGGGCACCACCGTCGGCGTCACGCTCGCGATCGTCCGCAAGGCGCGCATGCTGTTCTGGACGGCGGTGGGCGCGCTGCTCATGGTTCGCCACGGGCTGCGGTCGGCTCGGGCGTTCGACCCTTCCTGATCTCCCGTTCAGGCATGCCGAATGCTTGTTCTGCACCGATGCCGTCGGGGTGGGACGGCGTCGGCGGCGGCGTGAAACGACCCGGCCGCGCCGCGCGTCAAAATGAACGGCCGGGTTGCCGAAGCGGGGGCGGCGCACGTTCACGCTCCTGAAGTCCTGACATGCCGGACATGGGCCGGCAGACTCGAGGTGGCTGTGACGCGTGTGCCAGACCCCGTGGGTATGGCTGTCGTGCTGGCGGCGGGCAACGGGGATCGTTTTCCCGTGCCGGGCCGCGGCTCCAAATTGCTGCAGACCGTTGCCGGTCAGCCGTTGATTCTTCGAACGCTCGAGACGGCCCGTCTCGGCGGCATCTCGTCGGCCATCGTGGTGCTCGGGTACGAAGCCGAGCGGCTGCGGATCGCGATCGACGAGGGAGCGCCGCCCGGGATGGACATCAGCTACGCCCTCAACGACGAGTGGCACCTCGAGAACGGCTTGTCCGTGCTCGCGGCGCGCCCGCTCGTCGGCCGCCGGCGCTTCGCGCTGCTGATGGGCGATCACATCTTCGATCCCGTCGTCCTGGACCGTCTGCGCCACGCGCCTGTCTACGAGGACGAATCGCTGCTCGCGGTCGATGGGCGGCCGATGGAACCGGCCGCCGCGGCCGAAGCCACGAAAGTCCGGCTCGCCGGATCGCAGATCGTGGCGATCGGCAAGAACCTGCATCCGTATGACGCGTTCGACACGGGGCTGTTCGTGTGCGCGCCGGTGCTCTTCGATGCGCTCGATGCGGCGCGGCGTGACGGCGACACGACGTTGAGCGCCGGCATCGGCCGGCTCGCCGAACGCGGTCTGATGCAGGCGCTCGACATCGACGGCGCGACGTGGTGCGACATCGACACCGCTTCGGATCTCGAAGCGGCCGAGTCGGTGCTGGGCGCCGCGGTCGAACCCGTATGAGCAGCGACGCGACGGCCAGGCGGCGCCGCCTCGTCTCGCTGGCCGCGCTCGCCATCGGCATCGTCCTCTTCGCGGGCACGCTCTACTACATCGACCTCGATCTCGTGTTCGCGGCGGGGCGGCGCTTCGCGCTCGCGATGGCGCTGTCGATCGTCGCCAGCGGTCTGTGGCACCTCGCGCGAACGGTGGCGTGGGCGTGGTGCTTCCGGCAGCCGCGCACCGTTTCGTTCCTGCGCCTCGCGCGCGTGCGCCTCGCGGCCGAGGCCTTCAGCTATCTGACGCTGCGCGGCATCGCGGGCGAACCATTAAAAGTCGTCCTGCTCGCCGACGAGGTCGACCCGCGCGAATCGACGGCGGCCGCTGCGCTCGAACGCCTCGCGTATCTCGTGGGCACGGTGCTCATCGTCGGTGCGGGATCGCTCGTCGCGATCGTCGTGCTGCCGCTTGGATCGGCGGCGCTGCACGTGTTCCGGGCGTTCGCGATCGCCAGCGCGGTTATCGCGGCGCTCACGGGCATGGTGCTGGCCGGCCGCGGCACCTACGCGAGCGCGGCGCTCGCACGCATGGACCGTCGGCTCGGCACGAATCTGTCGAAGCGGCGGGCCGCCCGCTTCATCGCGGACGTCGAAGCGCACCTCCTGGATCTCGCCCGCGGCAACGGCGTCCGCCTGGCCGTGCTGACGACCGCCACGATCGTGGCGTATCTGTGCATGGCGGCGGAGGCGTGGCTCGTGCTGATGGCGATGGGCATCCCGATTTCGCTCACGGGAGCACTCGCGATTGAAACGATCTCGCGGGTGGCGAGCTTCGCGTCCGCGTTCATCCCGGCGAACCTCGGGGCACTCGAAGCGTACAGCGTCGCCGCCGCGGCGGCCGTGGGTGCGACCGCGGCGGGGGCGCCGCTCGCGCTCGCGCGCCGGCTGAGGGGCGTGTTCTGGGCCGGTCTCGGTTTGCTGATTTACCCGCGCGGACGCCGCCGCGACCTGGTCGACGCACGGCGGCACGCGGCACCCGAGGGTCCTGTCCTGTTGTACGTATCCGCGGATCCGGCGGTGACCGTCCCGCAGACGGCCGCGATCGCGGGACTGCCGATCGGCGAGCGCGTGCTGCGTTCGGCGTTCCGCGCCGGCTACGCGCGCGTGATCGTCTGGAGCACCGGCGCGGACGCCTCGACGCTGGGGCGTCTGGCGCGCGACATCCGCGGGGACATCCGCATCGTCTCGTCCGAGGACGGCTGGCGCGCCGAGCTGTCGCGCCTGCCCACTTCCGCGTCGGTGACGATCATCGGCGCGGGCACCGTCGTCTCGCCCGCGCTGCTCGAGGACGCGGCGAGCCTGACCGCGCCGCCAGAAGATGCGCGCGACGTCGCGGCGGGCGACGACTGGCCCGTCACCGGCGTCCTGCGCGTGCGCGCGCGAGAGGCCGCCGACATCGAGAGCGTGGCCGCGCGGCTTCACGAACGCTTGACGCAACCGCTCGCGCTGCCGTCCGGCGATGACGTCGCACACGGGCGGGCGCGGCTGGTCCTCCGCGCGCGGCAAGCGGAGGATCTCGCCGCGCAGGAGCAGATCATCCGCCGATCGAGCTACAAGCCGACGGACGCGAAGCTCGCGCGGTTCAACCGGCGCATGTCGCTGCCGATCAGCATCGCGCTCATTCGCACGCCGCTCACGGCGAACCAGCTCTCCGTCATCCTCGTGGCGATCGGGTTCTACTCGGCGTGGCTGTTCAGCCTCGGCCACTACGCGGCGGGCGTGCTCGGCGGTTTTCTGTCGCTCGCGGCCAGCGTCCTCGACGGCTGCGACGGCGAGATCGCCCGCCTCAAGTATCAGGAGTCGGCGCTCGGCTGCTGGATCGAGACCGTCGGCGATTACTCGTACTACATCGCGATCTTCGTCGGGCTCACCGTCGGTGCGGTGCGGCTGACCGGCTGGCCGGTGTTCTACTGGCTGGGCGCCATGGCGCTCGCGGGAACGCTGCTGACGTTCGCCCTGCTCATTTATCTGCGCAGCCGGATCACCGCGGGACGCCCCGAGAAGCTCCACGCGATCGCGAAGGCTCGCTTCAAGGCGGAGCCGACCCGCTGGTCCCGGATCATCTGGCGGATCTCGTTCGTCGCCACGCGCGCGGCGATGCCCTACGGCATCTTCGCGCTCTCGCTCGTGAATCTGCTTCCGCTGGTCGTGTTCCTCGCGGCGGTGGGATCGAACGTGTACTGGATCAGCCTCGTCCTGAAGCTGCGCCACCTGCTGGGCGACGACTGGCGGCTGGCCCGGGCGGACTAGTCGTCAATCAGACTTCCCTGCGTCCTTCCATCGCTTTGTGCATGGTGACCTCGTCGGCGTATTCGAGGTCGCTGCCGACCGGCACGCCCATCGCAATGCGGGTGACACGGACGCCGAGCGGCTTGAGCAGCTTCGCGAGATAGATGGCCGTCGCTTCCCCTTCGACGTTCGGGTTGGTCGCGAGAATGACTTCCTCGACGCCGCCGTCGGCGACACGGCCGAGCAGCTCCTTGATCTTCAGGTCGTCCGGCCCGACCCCCTGCAGCGGCGACAGCGCGCCCATCAGGACGTGGTAGAGCCCCTTGAAGTCGCGCGTCTTCTCGATCCCGGTGACGTTCTCCGGCTCCTCGACGACGCAGATGACGCGGCGGTCGCGATCTGAACTCGTGCAGAAGCCGCAGGGATCGGTGTCGGTGATGTTGCTGCAGACGGAGCAGTAGGTGACGCGCTCCTTCACCTCGCGCATCGCGTCGCTGAGGCGATCGACCTCCTCGCGCGGTGTCTTGAGGATGTGGAACGCGAGGCGCTGCGCGCTCTTGGCGCCGATGCCCGGCAGCCGCTGAAGCTGCTCGATCAGGCGCGTCAGCGGATCGGGACGGGACATCAGAGGCCGGGAATCTTCAGCCCGCCCATCATGCCGCCCATCTGCTGCGCGATGGCCTCGTCTGCCTTCCGCTGGGCATCGTTGATGGCGGCGAGGATCAGATCCTGCAGCATCTCCACATCGTCTTTGGAGACGACCTCGGGATCGATCGTCAGCGACTGAATCTGCTTGGCGCCGTTCATGACGACGGTCACCATCCCGCCGCCGGCGGTGGCCTCGACGCGCAGCTCGGCCATCTGTTTCTGCAGGCGTTCCTGCATCTGCTGCGCCTGCTTCATCATTTGTTGGATGTTCATGGTGATTCGAGGCTCGAGGTTCGAGGTTCGAGGTTAGGGTTCAGCGTTCCTCGACGTCGGTGATTTCGGCGGCGAAGACGTCGAGCATGGCCTGGACGCCGGAATCGGCGAGCGCCTGTTCTTTCAGGGCGGCGCGGCGGGCGTCTTCCGGGGCGGCGGCATTGCCGGGCGCGGCGGGTGCGGCGGCGCCGTTCGTTTCGGCGACGACCGCGATGCGGCGGCCGGAGAGATCCGACGCGAGCGTCTCGAGCCAGGACCGCGACTGATCGAACTGCTGCCGCAGCGCGCGATGCTGCGGGCCGAACACGAAGACGATCCGATCCGTCTCGACGTCAATCCGCTGCGCCTGCGCGACCACTGTTCCGTGAAAGAACTTCTTCGCCTTCCGGATCTCGCCGAGGAAGGCGGCTTTGAGCTCGGCGGGCGACGCGGCAGTGCGATCGGCGGCCGCACGATCGGCCGCAGGCGGCGCAGCGGCCGGACGCGGCTTGTCCGCGCGCGCGATTGGAGCGGGCGGGCTTGGCGCGGCCGCGGAGGCACGCGGCGGCGGCGCGGGGCGGACCGGCGCGGGGATGGAACGCGGGGGCGCCTGAGCCGGAGCCGGACGGCCGACCGCACGCGTCGGCGCCGTCGATCCCCCACCCGACAGCGACTGAATCACGTCCTCGATGGGCGTCAGCTTGCGAAGGTGAATCCACCGCAGCAGCGCCATCTCCAGGTGGTAGCGCGGCTGCGTCGATCCGCGGAGGTCGTATTCCGCCTTCGTGAGGACGTCGAAGGCGCGCATGAGATCCTCGCGCGAGAAGCGTCCCGCGAGCGCCACCAGCGCGTCCCGCTCGCTTTCGGCGGCAATCTCCGGATCGGACGCGCGCGACGGGTCCACGGCGAGCACGAGCAGATCGCGCGTCACCCGCGACAGCTCGCGGAGCACGAGCCGCAGGTCGTAGCCGGATTCGACCGCCCGCCCGGCCAGTTCGAAGACGGCGCCGGCGTTCTCGTCCGCCACGGCGGCGGCGATGTCGAGCAGGAGATCGCGGCGGACGAGGCCGAGCACGGTCGTGACGTCCTCGGCCGTGATCGACGATCCCGCAAACGCAATCACCTGGTCGAACGCGCTTTGCGCGTCGCGCATGCTCCCGTCGCCGGCCCGCGCGATCAGCATGATCGCCTGATCGTCGATCGCGATCCCCTCGGCGTCCGCGATGCGACGGAGCTGGTCCGCGATCGGCTTGAGGCCGATCGACTTCAGCTCGAACACCTGCGATCGGGACTGGATCGTCGCCGGCACCTTCCCGATCTCGGTCGTCGCCATCATGAAGACGACGTGCGGCGGCGGCTCCTCGATGGACTTGAGCAGCGCGTCGAACGCCTGGGCCGAGAGGCGGTGGACTTCGTCGATGATGAAGATCTTGTAGCGGTTGCGGACGGGAGCGATGCCCAGCCCGGCGACGATGATCTCGCGGACCTTGTCGACCTGCGTGTTGGTGGCCGCGTCGATCTCGAGGACGTCGATGTCGCGTCCCTGCGCGATTTCGACGCAGGCGTCGCACGTGCCGCATGGCTCCGCGGTCGGCCCCTGCTCGCAGTTCAGCGCGCGCGCGAGAATGCGCGCCGTGGTCGTCTTGCCGACGCCGCGCGGGCCCGAAAAGACGAACGACTGCGCGATGCGCTTCGCGCCGATCGCGTTGCGCAGCGTCTGCGTCACTCCATGCTGGCCGATGACGTCATCGAACCGCTGGGGGCGCCACTTCCGGGCAAGAACTTGATAGGCCACTTGGATTGCCGATTGGCGATTGTATCCGGCAACCCCACCGCGGCCCGGGATGGCCTGCGGCACATTTCAGGGACTGCTTAGCGCTGCTGCCTTCCGGCCCTGACGCGGTTCGCAGGCTGAGATTGCACAGGTTCCGGACCGCGGTGCGGCTGCCGAATCTTCAGTGTACCACCAAACCCGCGAGCCCGACGTCCGCGTCGAGCGGAAGGCAGGCGCTTGACGCCGCTAGCCGGAGGCGATAGACTCCTGATCCGGAGTCATTGCCCGTGCCTCAGCCGCTGGAATATCCGGCCGGACGCTACCGCCCCGGCGTGCCCGTGGACCTGAGCGCCCGCGCCGAGCGGGAGCGCCTGTCCCGCCCCGCCCTGGAGGCCTTCTTCAACATCATGCGCCGCTGGAAGGTGCGCGACGAGGACGCGCGCGCGCTGCTCGGCGGCGTGACCAACGGCCCGTTCTACGAAATGAAGCGCGCGCCGGGGAAACTGCTGGATGCCGATCGGCTCACGCGCATCTCGTACCTGATCGGGATCTTCAAGGCGCTGCGTCTGCTGCACTCGCCGAAACTCGCCGACGAGTGGATCCATCTGCCGAACCGCAATCCGATCTTCGCGGGGCAGACGCCGCTGGCGTACCTGATTCGGGGCGGCCTGCCGGCGATGCAGACGGTGCGGCGGCTGCTGGACGCCCGGCGCGCGGGCTGATGACGCTGCCGCCGGTCCGCCTCGTGCGGCAGCACGACACGCACCGGCTCGTCCCCTCGGTTCACCTCGCGCGCGGCGACAGCATACTCGTCGCGATCGCGGACAACGACGCGCACCTGCAGGCGATTTTCGAGCTCGACAGCGCGACCGACGATCGGCTGCTCGCCGGACAGCAGCGCCTCCCCGGCATCGGTGTCGAAGAACTCGTCTACGGCGTCCCGCACGCGGCGGTGATCAACGCGGCGTTCTGCCACGCGCACCCGCTCGGGGCTCGCTTCAACGGTCCCGATCGCGGCGCCTGGTACGCCGCGTTCGATGTCGCCACCGCGCAGGCGGAGGTCGCGTTCCACAAGAGCGTGCAGCTCGCCGAAATCGACCGCTTCGACGACAGCGTCACGTACGACGACTACCTCGCGGACTTCCGCGCCTCGTTCCACGATCTGCGGCGTGCGCCGGCCTTCCGCGCGTGTCTCGCTCCCGTCAGCTACGTCGAGTCGCAGGCGCTCGCCGAGCGCCTGCTCGAAGCCGACTCGCTCGGCGTCGTCTATCCCAGCGTCCGGCGGCCGCGCGGCACCTGCGTCGCCTGCTTCCGTCCGGCGCTCGTCACGAACGTCCGCCGCGCAAAGACGTACCGATTCACCTGGTCTGGCACACCTGAGCCGCGCGTTTCTGTAGAGTCGGCACGCTCCTCTTGATGTTATCAACCGGGGCTCTGCCCCGGACGACGGCTCGTCGCTCGCGGGGGCCCCATGCCCCGCTCCGCTCCTCGCGGGCGCGCTGTGCGCGCCGCCGTCATGCCGCAGAAGGCGTATGATTCGTACCTGACCGGCATGACAGCCTGGAGTTCCCATTGAACATCTTGCTTTCCGCGCTGATGCTCATCGCGACCGCGACCTCGCAGTCCCCCGCGCGCGACGCGCTCGTCGTCTCTCCCGCGTGGGTCGCCGCACACCTGAACGATCGGGATCTCGTGCTGCTGCACGTCGGCGAGAAAACCACCTACGACGCGGGTCATCTGCCGGGTGCCCGCTACGTCGACTTCAGCCGCGATCTCGCCGTCTCGGATCCGGACGGCCTGCGCCTCGAGATGCTGCCGGCTGACGTGCTGCGCGATCGCCTCGCGGCGCTTGGGATCTCCGACAACTCGCGCGTCATCGTCTATCAGTCGGACGATTTCTGGACGCCCTCCACGCGCGTGATGTTCACGCTCGACTACGCCGGGCTGTCACAGACGGCGTGGATGGACGGCGGCCTCGCGGCCTGGACGCGCGAGGGTCAGCCCACGACCACGGAGGCGCCGCCCGTCGCGCGCGGCACGCTGTCGCCGCTGAAGCTCCGGCCGATCGTGGTGGACGCCGCCTTCGTGCAGCAGCACGCCAACATGGCCGGATTCGCGATCGTCGATGCGCGCGCCGCATCCTTTTATAAAGGAGAGCGCGCCGGGTCCCCCGGCCAGCAGCCCGGGCACATTCCCGGCGCCTTGAGCGTGCCGTTCGATTCCCTGAC
>DASSOM010000342.1:0-13284 GCA_035700625.1 Vicinamibacterales bacterium | reverse complement strand
CACGCGCGCGCGCATGTCCGGCAGCTCCAGCATGCGCGACCCTTCGGGCACGAGCAGACGGATGGCGTACTGCACCGGCGCGACGGCGCCCACGAGACCGAGCCGATCGATCGTCTGCAACAGGTCGCAGTAGGTCTGCAGCGTCGTCCAGGGCGTGAACGCCACGAAGGTCGGCGAGAGCGCCAGATCGATCTCGGCGAAGCGCGCCGCCACGCGTTCGAAGTCGGCGCGCGTGTGCCCCTTCTCCAGCCGCGCCAGCACGTCATCGTCGAGCGACTCGACGGCGCTCGTGACGAACGCACAGCCGGTGTCGCGAAGCACCGGCAGCAGCGCGTCATGCTTCAGCAGGTGCTCCACCTTGATCGTCACGTCATAGGTGACGCCCGGGCACTCGCGCGCGAGCGCTTCGACGATCCGCACGGCGTGCACCGGACCGTTGAAGAAATCGGGATCGCCGAACGTGATGTGCCGCGCGCCGGCCGCCACCTGCGCCGCCACGTCCGCCAGGACGACGTCGACCGGGACGATGCGGAAGCGGCCATCGTAGATGGGCACAATCGGACAATGCCGGCAGCGGTGCTTGCAGCCCCGGCTCGCTTCCGTGTAGCCGACGGTCCGCCGCTCGGCGCCAATCTGCAACGTGGCGTAGCGTGCGAGTGAGGGAAGGTCGGATCGGTCCGGCCTGCGGAATTTCAGCCGCGGCAGCGCGTGCGCGTCCGTCGGCGTCCCGGCGGAGGCCGCGATCGCGACGAGATCGGCCTCGAACTCCGGGCCGAGAATGGTGTCGACGCCGTGCTCCCGAAGCACGGCGACGCTCAGCGGCGCGTACAGGCCGTACGCGCATAGATGCGCCCCGGGGTTCAACGCATGGACGCGATCGAGCACCGGCAGCGCGAGCCGCGTGGCGGTGTGCATCGGCAGAAAGCACGCGACGAGCCCCGCGCGCCGGACGGCGTCTTCATCGAGCTTCGTGCGCGTCAGGTCGATGCACGTGACGTCATGCCCCGCCTCACGCAGCCACGCCGCCGGCGACGCGAGCCCGAAGGGCTGCCGGCCGAGGTCGTAGGTGGAGAGAAGCAGAACGCGCAATATCCACCATTATCTCCCGTAAATCTCGGGGTCGCGGTAGAAGTTGACGCCGAGCGCCGTCCAGCGCGGCGCCTGCGCCGCCAGGCGCACGCGGAAATCGCGCCAGGAACGCCGCGCCTGCGGCGTCCACCCGACTTCGGCGAGCGCGGCAAGCCGCGGCATGGCCATGTACTCGACGTCGTGGATATTCGTCACCGTCTCGGACCAGAGGGGAGCTTCGACGCCGAGCACGGCGCCAGGCGCGGCGCCCGGGACGCGTGCATCCGGATCCCAGTCGTAAGAGGTGCGGATCGGGACGTACCCGGCCCAGTTGAGACCGAGGATCGTGTCCTCGTCGTACTTCATATCGATGTACATGCGGTCCGCGGGCGAGAGAATGAGGTGAGGCGCACCGGCCAGCAGCGTGCGCGAGGCTTCAGGACGCCAGTGCTGGACGATGGACGTCGGCAGCAGCCGTGCGGCCGCGATCTCGTCCCATCCGACCATCTGTTTGCCGTGCTTCTCGACAATGGTCTGCACGCGCTCGACGAAGGCGCGGTACTGCTCGGGCGTAAGTGTCTTGACCTCGTCGCCGCCGGCGTGAAAGTACGGCCCCGGCGTGAGCGCCGCGATCTCGCGGACGACGTCGTCGATGAACCGATAGGTCACGTCGCGATCGACGCAGAACGCGCTGAAGCCGACCTCGGTCCCGCTGTACGGCTCCGGCGCGACGCCGCTGCAATTCAGCTCCGCGTACGACGACAGCGCGGCGTTCGTGTGGCCGGGCATGTCGATCTCTGGGACGATCGTGACGAAGCGATCCGCGGCGTACGCCACGAGATCGGAGTACTGCGCCTGCGTGTAGTAGCCGCCGGCGCCGCCTCCCACCTCCGAGCGCCCACCCTTCAACGTCAGATCCGGCCACGACGTGATCTCGATGCGCCAGCCCTGATCGTCCGCCAGATGCAGGTGCAGCCGGTTCATCTTGTGCAGCGCGAGCAGGTCGATGTAGCGCTTCACCTCGTCCACGGAGAAGAAGTGGCGCGCGACGTCGAGCATCGCGCCGCGCCACGAATACCGCGGGCGATCGACGATGTGGACGGCCGGCAGCAGCACGGGCCGCGGCTGCTGAAACAGAATCGCTTCGTATTCCGCCGCCGCCGGCAGCAGCTGGCGAATCGTCTGCACGCCGTAGAACAGACCCGCCGGCGTGGCGGCCGTGAGCCGCAGGCCGCCCGCATCGACGCGCAGTTCGTACCCTTCCGGGTTGGCCGCCGCATCACCCGTCAGCGTCACGATGATGGCATTGGCGCCGGTCGCCGCGGATGGATCCGCGATCGGCGGCTTCGTACCCGTCACGTGGCGGACCAACGTCGCGATGAGCGCCGCCGCCGGCCGCGCCGCGGCATCGGCGCCGATGATCGTGCCCGGACCGATCGACAGCGGCCCCCCGTTCAGGCGCTCGAGCGACGCGGGCCGCGGCACCAGTTGCGCAAACCGCGCCTCCGGGTCCGGGACGGCCCACGGCCCCCGCGGCTTCGGCGCTCGCGCGCACCCTGCCCCCACGAGCGTCGCCACACAGAGACCCACCATCAACCGCTGCCGCATACGCGCGCCATCCTTTACGTATTGAGCACCATTCGCGAATCGGCAATCGTCAATCGGCAATTCAATCGACACTCGCCAATCGGCAATTACGATACACTGCCCCCCGATGACCGACCCCGTCCTTGCTGCCCCCCGCGTGGACACCGGCTTTTTCGGACACCCGCGCGGCCTCTCCACGTTGTTCTTCACGGAAATGTGGGAGCGATTCAGCTACTACGGGATGCGCGCCTTCCTGATTCTGTACATGGTGGCGCCCGTGTCTTCCGGCGGCCTCGGGTTTGGCGACGCACACGCCGCCTCGATCTACGGAACCTACACCGGCAGCGCCTGGGCCGCGGGCATTCTCGGAGGGCTGATCGCCGACCGGCTGCTCGGGCAATACCGGACGGTGCTGCTCGGGGGGATCATCATCGCCGCGGGCCACTTCACGCTGGCCTTTCGCGCGCTGCCATTCTTTTACACGGGACTGGCGCTCATCGCGCTGGGGACCGGCTGCCTCAAGCCGAACGTCAGCACCCTCGTCGGCTCGCTGTATCCGGAAAACGATACGCGCCGCGATGCCGGGTTCTCGATCTTCTACATGGGCATCAACCTCGGCGCGTTCCTCGGACCGCTGATTGCGGGCTATCTCGCGCAGCGCGTCGGCTGGCACATCGGCTTCGCCTCGGCGGGCTTCGGCATGACGCTCGGGGTCACGCAGTACATCCTCGGGCGCCAGCGGCTGCAGCACGGCATCGCGCGGCTCGGTCAGCAGCCGGCGGCGCCCACGGCCGACACGCGCGCGGCCGCGCGAACGGCAGAAGCCGGCGCCGGTTTCAGCCTCGACGAGTGGAAGCGTATCGGGGCCATCGTGATCTTCTTCCTCGCGGCCGTGATTTTCTGGGGCGCGTACGAGCAGGCGGGTTCGACGCTGAACCTGTTCGCCGACCGCTACACGCGGCTGCAGATGTTCGGGTTCACCTTCCCCTCGTCGTGGTTCCAGTCGGTGCAGCCGATCTTCGTGATCATCCTGGCGCCGGTGTTCGGCTGGCTGTGGGTGAAGCTCGGGCGCCGGGAGCCGTCCGTGCCGGCGAAGTTCGCGATCGGCCTGCTGTTCATGGGGCTCGCGTTCGCGATCCTGATTCCGGCAGGCGCCATGGCGAGCGGCGAAGGCATTCGCGTCAGCCCGTGGTGGCTGATCGGTTCCTATTTCATCTCCGAACTCGGCGAGTTGTGCGTGAGCCCGGTTGGGCTGAGCGCCGTCACCAAACTGGCGCCGCTGCGCATCGTCGGGCTGATGATGGGTGTCTGGTTCCTGTCGAACGCGGGCGGGAACAAAGTGGCCGGATGGGCCGCGGGGTTCTTCAGCTCCATGCCGCTCAACACGCTGTTCGGCTATGTGGCACTCGTCGTGCTGGCGGCATCGGCGATCATGTTCCTGCTCATCAAGCCGAGCAAGAAGCTCATGGTGGACGTCCGCTGATGGTTCTCGAGAAATACAAGCAGAAGCGCAATTTCACATCCACGCCCGAGCCCGCGGGTGATCCGAAGCTGGCGGCAGAGCGCGCGCGAACGCAGAAGGGCGCGACGCCCCGGTTCTTCTGCGTCCAGAAGCACCTCGCCAGCCACCTGCACTACGACTTCCGTCTCGAGCACGACGGCGTGCTGCTCTCGTGGGCCGTTCCCAAAGGTCCGTCGCTCGATCCGAAGACGAAGCGTCTTGCGATGCACGTCGAAGATCATCCGATCGAGTACGGCACGTTTGAAGGGGTCATCCCGGAAGGCTACGGCGCCGGCATCGTGATGCTCTGGGATCAGGGGACGTGGACGCCGGAGTCGCCGGACGTCGACGCGGCGCTGAAGAAGGGGGACCTGAAGTTCACGCTCGACGGCTACAAGCTGAAGGGGTCGTGGGTGCTGGTCCGCACCGGCGGACGCTATCCCGGCGGATCCGGCGATCGATCGTGGCTCCTGATCAAGCACCGCGACGACTGGGCCGGCGATCTGGACATCACCGAGTTCGCGCCGAAGAGCGTGAAGAGCGACGGCGACTTCGAGGACATCCTCGCGCAGGATCGACCGGACGTGTGGGAGTCGAACCGCGGCGGCGGCCGCCCCGCCACGGGAGGCGAAGCCGGCGCGATGCTGGCAAAGATCATCGAACGCGCCGCCGCCCTCAAGGCCGGCCGCTCCACGCCCGTGGCGAAGTCCCCGCGACGTGCTGCATCAGCGTCGCCGCGCAAGAAAGCGCAGGCGTCAAGCAAAACAAAGTCAAGCACAACAAAGAAAAAGACCGCCGCGAAGCGGCGCACCAAATAAGCTGGAAGCTGGAAGCTGGCAGCTGGTCGCTCACTATGAATCCATCCGACTGCATCCTGTTCAGCGGCGCCGCTCCTGGCGCCGAAGCGGAATTCGGCGCGCGCGCCGAGCGCCACGGCATCGAGGAAGTCAACTTCACGTTCGACGGGCACACCGAGGCGCGCCGACGCGGCATCCGCGTGCTCAATCACGAGGAGCTGCAGGCCGGCGACGTGAGCCTCGCGTACGTGTCGCGGCTCATGCACCGGCGCTACACCGATAGTCCGACGCTGCGCAAAATCCTCCAGACGCTCTGGTATCAGGTCAACAACGGGCAGGAGATCTACGTGGTGGGCGCGATTCAGGACGATCAGACCGTCCGCGGCGGGACCGGCTGGGGGGCGGAGTTCGCCAAGCTCTGTAACAAGCCGCTGTTCGTCTTCGATCAGGAGAAGGACGGCTGGTTCGAGTGGACCGGCGATGCGTGGGAGGCGTCCGGCGTCCCCCTCATCACCCATCCGCATTTCACGGGGACCGGCACGCGGCAGCTCCATCCGAACGGCAAGACGGCCATCGAGGCACTCTTCAGGAACGCGTTCGGGGCGCGCTGAGGCGAGCCCGCCCCCTCATCTGCAACTTTCTCCCCTCTGCGGGGTTGGATCCCCAGTGGCCGTAGGGGATGCCATCAGCCGGCCATGACCGACGCCGATCGGTTCGAGGCGTTCGTCCGCGAATACCAGGACATGGTGTTCGCGACCGCCGCGCGCCTGCTCGGCCGTGCGGCCGAGGCCGAGGACGTCGCCCAGACCGTGTTCCTGCGCGCGTTCGAGCGGTTCGACGCGCTCGCGGCGAGCCCGACGGCGGCCGGCTGGCTCAAGACCGTGACGACGAACCTGTGCCTCAACCACCTCGCGCGGTATCGGCGTCGCTGGCAATTCTTCAGCGAGCTGGATGACGAGCAGGCGTCGGGCAGCTACGCCGCGTCCCTGGCCGCGCGCGTCGACGAGGCGACGTCCAGCGAACGGGCCGAGCGGCAGGTGCTGCTGGAGCGCGCCGTCCGCGCGCTGCCCGATCATCAGCGCGTGCCGCTCGTGCTCTTCCACTTCGAGGACATGAGCTACAAGGAAATCGCCTCGACGCTCGGCGTGTCGCTGGCGAAGGTGAAGACCGACATCAATCGCGGCCGCGCCCGCTTGAAGACGGTCCTCGCGGATCTGACATGAACGCGATCGATCTCCAGGAGCTCGTGGATCGGGAGCTGAAGCGGCTGCCGTATCCGGCGGCGCCACGGACGCTGCTGCCGAAGGTGCTGGCGGCGACGCGCGCCGCGGCGCCGCGGCCGGCGCGAGGCTGGGCCGCGTGGTCGTGGACGTGGAGGATGGCCGTCGTGGCCGGACTCTGCGCGATTGGCGCGGGCGCCTGGCTTCTCGCGCCGATGCTGCAGCCGTGGGTCGCCGCGGCACTGGCCGCTGCCGGGCCGGTGGCCGAACGGACCGGCGCCATCGCGCAGCGCGCGGATCAGACCGCGGCGGTGACGCGCGTGCTCTGGCAGGCCGTCCTGCAGCCGCTGGCGACGTATCTGGCCGCGCTCGCCCTCGCGCTCACGCTCGCGCTCGCACTCGTGTGGACGCTCGTCGAACGGCTTGCTCTGGGAGGAACCTCGCAGCCATGACATCACGCATGCGGATTCGGATCGCCGCGCTCGTCTCGGCGATCGCCATGACCGTCTCGACGCGCGCCATCGCCGGCCAAACACCGCCGGACGCGCCGCCGCCTGCCGCCCCCCCCACCGCGAGTCCTGCCCCTCAGCCGGACCGGACGTTCACGATCCACTCGGTCGTGGTGCGGGTCGGGCAGAACTACACCGTCGGCTCCGGCGAACAGGCCGACCAGGTCACGGTCGTCCTGGGCGATGTCACGATCGAGGGGAACGTCGAACACGATGTCGTCGTCGTGCTCGGTTCGCTGAAGCTGGCGAGCACGGCGAGCGTTGACGGCTCGGTCGTCGTCATCGGCGGCAGCGCGGCGATCGATGCCGGCGCGTCCGTGCGGCACGACCTCGTCGTCATCGGCGGCACGCTCACCGCTCCACCCGGCTTCTCGCCCGGTGACTCGCACGTTGCGATCGGCACGATCGGTGTGGAGCACATGCTCCAGAGCGGTATTCCGTGGGTGACGCACGGCCTGTTCTGGGGCCGTGTCATCGTCCCCAGCCTGCCGTGGATGTGGGGACTCATCGGACTCGCGTTGATCGTCGCGCTGGGCCTGAATCTCTTCTTCGAGCGCGCCGTCGCCGCGTGCGCCGCGATGGTGAGCACCCGTCCGCTCGGCATGTTGATCGTCGGACTGCTCGTGCTGGTGCTCACGTTGCCAGTGTTGGGCATTCTCGCGGCGTCCGTCGTCGGCCTGCTCGTGGTGCCGTTCGTCATCTGCGCGCTGATCGCGGGGACGATCATCGGCAACGTCGGCGTCGCACGGGCCGTTGGTCAGCGAGTGGTGCCGGAACCGACGGAACGCGGTGCGCTGCCGGCCACGCGGTCCCTCCTCATCGGCTTCGCCCTGCTGTGCGTCGCGTACATGGTGCCGGTCGTCGGGCTTCTCGCGTGGGCGCTCGTCGGCGTCCTCGGCGTCGGGGCGGCCGCGGGCGCGTTCCGCGTCGCCGTCCGCCGCGAGCAACCCGCGCGCGAACGGAAGCGGGCGGTGCCGGCGGTCGCGCCTCTGCCGGTCGAGGGGGCAGAGATTCCCGTCACACCCGTCGTGGAGGCAACGGAGGTGGGCTCGGAATCCGCTGCCGCGGCGCCCGCGCTTCCGCGATTCGCCGGCGACCTCACCGTGTATCCGCGCGCGGGCTTTTTCGATCGCGCCGCCGCGTTCGCGCTCGACTGCATCCTCGTGGCGATTGCCATCCAGCTGCTCGACCTCGGGCGCGATGACGGCTGGTTTCCGCTCCTGCTGCTCATCTACCACATCGCGTTCTGGGCCTGGCGCGGCACGACGCTCGGAGGGATCATCGTCGGTCTGCGCGTCGTGCGTGTCGACGGCGCGCCGCTGCGGTTCGTCGATGCGCTCGTGCGCGGCCTGACGAGCGTCTTCTCCATCGCCGCGCTCGGCATCGGGTGCTTCTGGATGCTGCAGGATCCGGAGCGGCAGACGTGGCACGACAAGATCGCGGGCACGCTCGTCGTCCGCGTGCCGCGGCATCTGGTGCTGCCGTAGCGGCGGATTGCCGATTGGCGATTCAGTCGCGATTCCCCGCTCGGCCGTCCATTCCTGTTGCCCCAACTGTCAGACGATGCTACCGTCGTCGGCGTCCGGCAGACCTCTGGCAACTTCTCCCGTCGGCGGGCGCAGCGCGCTGCGCGTCCGACGGGAGGAGACATGGCGCCAGAACCCCTTGACCAGTGGGTACATAGCCTCGAGCGACGCGTGACATCCCTCGAAGAACTTCCGGGCCGAGTGGACGCCCTCGGTACGCAGATTTCGCACGTTCGCGATGAGATGCGGGCTGAATTTTCTGCCATCCGGGGCGAGTTCGACGCCGTCCGCGACGAGTTCGAAGCCATCCGCGGCGGCCCGCGCACCCCGGACACGCCGAGTCTGATGTCGCTGCAGCGTGAGATGCGCGGCGAGTTCGCGAGCGTTCGCGGTGAAATGCGCGCCGAGTTCGCGGACATTCGGGGCGAAATGCGCGCCGAGTTCGAAGCCATCCGCGGCGGCCCCCGCACACCCGACATGCCGAGCCTGCGCTCGCTCCACGAGGAAATCCGCGGACTGGGCGACATGCTCCGCGACGAGATACGGGAGACCGCCGAGCGCGGCATGAGCCAGACGCGCGCGCTCTTCGAGGAGCTCGTGTCTCGAATCGAACTGCTCAGGGAAGGCTGGAACCCGAGGCCGGACGCGGGGGGACACGATCGATGACGCGGTTCGCCATAACAGCCCCGGTGCTCGCCGCGTTATCAGCGGCTGCGGCGGCGCACACGATCGGACCGTAGTCGGACGCACACCCGGTGGGCGACATCCTCGGACTCGATCACGTGCAGCTCGCGATGCCCGCCGGGCAGGAGACGGTCGCGCGGGCGTTTTACGGCGGAGTGCTCGGTCTGGTCGAGGAGCCGAAGCCTGCGAATCTTGCGGCGCGCGGCGGCGTGTGGTTCCGCGGCGGAGGGCTCCGGCTGCACCTGGGTGTCGACCGCGACTTTCACGCCGCGCGGAAGGCGCACCCGGCCTTCCTCGTGCGCGGCCTCGGCGACCTGGCCGCGCGCTGCAAGGCGGCGGGGTTCCCTCCCGTCATCGATGAACCGCTCGACGGTTTTGACCGTTTCTACGTGTTCGATCCGTTCGGCAATCGTCTCGAGCTGCTGGAGCCTCGCTGACACCAACCGTTCGATCCCGAACGGGCCCTGTTCGCATCCGGTCAAACGCAGGGCCAAATGGCCTGATGGACGCAGGCATACGCGAGGCATAGCGGTTGCACTGCCGGGCATCCATGCTCGCTGATCTCGCAGCCGATCTCCGCTTCGCGGCGCGCACGCTGCGCCGCACGCCGCTCTTTACCGTCGTCGCCGTCGCTTCGCTCGCGCTCGGCATCGGGGGATCCGCCGCCGTCTTCGCCCTCATCAACGCCATCGTCCTGCGGCAGCTGCCCGTTCCCGACGCGCAGCAGCTGTTCGTCGCGGAGCGGCAGTCGCCGACCGGATCGTCCCAGCGCTTCTCGTGGCCATCGTTCGAACGAACGCGCGACCGGCTGGCGGGGCGCGCCGAGGCGTTCGCCGTGAGCAGCAACGCGGTCATGCAGATGCGCCTCGACACGGACGAAGGGAGCACGGGGGAACGCGGGATCGTGCAGCTCGTCTCCGGCGAGTACTTCGGGTCGCTGCGGCAGCGGGCGCAGCTTGGCCGGCTGCTGACGCCGGACGACAACCGCAGGATCGGCGCGCACCCCGTCGCGGTCATCAGCGATACGTACTGGCGGCGGCGGATGGCGGCGGCGCCGGATGCGATCGGCCGCACGGTGACGATCAACGGCACGCCGTTCACCATCGTCGGCGTCACGGCGCCCGGCTTCTTCGGAACGCTGCTCGCAACGCGCGGCCCGGACGCATGGCTTCCGATCATGATGCAGCCGGCCGTGCACTACGCCGGCAACTCCAGCTCGCACGACAACGCGGACACGACGAAGCCGTGGCCCCCGCAGGAGACGATCGAGTGGCTGACGATCTTCACCCGTGTGCCGTCGCGCGCGGATCTCGGATCGATGGCCGCCGGGATCACCGCGCAGATGCACGCCGAGGCAGAAGCGCGCCTGACGGATCCCGATGACCGCAGGCGGGCGCGGGCCGAACAGGTCGCGCTGCTTCCCGCCGCCCGCGGCGTCTCGCGCCTGCGCACCGCCGCGTCTTCCCCCCTTTACGTCCTGCTCGCGATGATGGGCGTGCTGCTGGTGATCGCCTGCGGCAACGTCGCCGGCCTGCTCGTCGCGCGCGGCAGCGCGCGCGAACGCGAGCTGGCGATCCGGGCGTCGCTCGGCGCCGGCCGCTTCCGGCTCGTCCGGCAGCTGCTCGTCGAAAGCCTGCTGCTGGGCCTCCTCGGCGGAGCGGCGGGGCTCGGCCTCGCGGTCTGGGGACGCGACCTCCTGCTCGCGCTGCTGATCAATGGCGCCGGCGGAGCCGAGATCGTGACGCTCGACACGCACCTGGATGCCCGTGTCCTGGGCTTCGCGCTCGGCGTCTCGCTCCTCACCGGCGTGCTCTGCGGATTGGTACCTGCGCTGCGCGCGGGGCGCGGCGCGGTCGTGGAGGCGCTGAAGACGGAGTCGCGAAGCGTCGGCGCCAGCCGCCGCACGCTGCTCGTCGGCAAGCTCCTGGTCGGCGCGCAGATGGCGTTCTGCCTGCTGCTGCTCGTCGTCGCCGGGCTCTTCGTCCGCAGCCTGCGCGCGCTCGCATCGGCCGACATCGGCTTCGATCGCGTGCACGTGCTGACCGCCAGCCTCGACGTCCGTTCGCTCGGCTACTCGACCGACCAACAGCAGGCGCTCTATCGTCGGATCGTCGAGCGGGTCCAGGCGATTCCCGGCGTGCTCTCGGCGAGCCTCTCGGAGAACGGTCCGCTCGCCGGCTCCTCGCACGTCAGCAGCCTCGGGGTGGAAGGATTCGACGGCGATCCGAACCAGCCGCTCCGGACGAACGAAGAGTTCGTCACGCCGGACTACTTTGCCACGGTCGGCCTGCGCCTCCTGCGCGGACGGATGTTCACCGAGGCGGACCGCGCCGGCGGGCATGCGACGATCGTGAACCAGACGTTCGCGCGCCGCTTCTTTGCGACCACCGATCCCATCGGCCGCCGCTGGGGTTATGGCGACGACGACATGCCGTTCGTCATCGTCGGCGTCGTCGAGGATGCGCGGTATCGCGACGTGCGCGAAACGACGCCGAACATGGCGTATCACCTGGTCGAGGGCGGAGAGCCGGTCATCGCGCAAGACCTGGAAGTGCGCGCGGCTGGCGATCCGGCCGCCCTCGCCGACACGCTGCGGCGGACGCTCGCGTCAGCCGAGCCGCAGCTGCCGGTCTACGGCGTCGCCACGCTCGGCGAACGCGTCGAGCGAAGCATCTCGCAGGATGCGATCGTCGCGGAACTCACGTCCGCATTCGGCGGCGTGGCCCTGCTGCTCGCCTGCCTCGGCCTCTACGGGACGATTTCGTACGGGGTGAGCCGCCGGATTTCGGAACTGGGCCTGCGCCTCGCGCTCGGCGCCGCGCGCACCCACGTGCTCTGGCTGGTGCTGCGCGAAGCGCTCGTGCTCGTACTGATCGGCGGCCTCATCGGCCTGCCGCTCACCTACGCCGCCGCACGCGCGTTGCGATCGCTCCTCTACTCCGTGCCGCCGATGGATCCGCTTGCGTACATCTCCGGCGCCGCGCTGCTCGTCGTCGTCGCCGCCGCCGCCGCGTATCTGCCCGCACGCCGCGCATCACGCGTCGAGCCGCTCGTGGCGCTGGGGAGGAATTGATCCGTCACCTCCAACCTCCGACATCTACTTCTGCAATCCCGGCCAGTTGAGAATCAGGCCGACCGGCCGCGCCGCGTTGGCGTCGAGGATCACGAGAATCCGCTTGCCGTCCGGCGTGATCGCGTACGGGCTGCCCTGGTTCGTCCGCTCCCAGCCGCCCACGCGTGCGCCGATCACGACACGCGGTGTACCGGTGCGGAAGGTGGTGTCCGACGTGGCGACGTCGACGCCGACGATCTGCCGATCGCGCGACACGTAGAACAGTTCGCGTCCGTCCGGACGCCAGACCGCCTGCTGCCCGCCGCCCCGCGAGATCTGCCACTTCGCGCCGGTCGCCGGGAACGGCTGGACGTAGACCTCGAACGATCCGGTTTCGTCCGAGGTATAGGACATCCAGTGGCCGTCGGGCGACAGCCGTCCGTTCCGCTCCTCCGCGGCGGTGGCCGCAAACGGCGAGGCCTTGCCCGCGCCCGCAGCCTGCACCCACACGTCCCAGCGCGTCTGCCCGTCGAACCGCGAGAACACGACCATCCGGCCGTGCTGCGACCAGTCAGTGGGCAGCAGCGGCGCCGGCAGCCGGACGAACGGCATCTCGGTGCCCGGCGCGTTCGTCCGCACGCGATAGATCGACGGCGCTCCGTGGCGCAGCGTCGCGAATGCCACTTCGTTGGCGGCATCGGAGCACACGCCGTAGAAGTCCACGCTCGCGTCGAACGTCAACCGCTCGGGCGCGCCGCCGCCCACCGGCGCCGACCACAAGTCGAGGTTGTCCGAACCGGTATCGGCTGCGTCGTAGACGAATCGACTGCCGTCCGACGACAGGCACAGGCTGTTGTAGCGCGCCGGTGATGCCGCGGGGCCGAGTTGTCGTCCCTCCGAGTCGAACCAGGCGAGCTGCGCCGCCGGCATCGTCGCGGCGTACGCCAGCACGCCGGCGGTCGAGGCCGACACGAGCGTCTGATAGGTGAGCGCGTTGTACCCGACGGGATCCACGAGCGCGGCCGGCGCGCCGGTCAGCTCCCCCCGCACCGGATCGAAGGGCTGGACGACGAGCGACCGCTCGCGGCGGAACATGAGATAGCCCGGATCGACGTAGATGCCCGACCCCGCCGACGCGACGAGCGGCGTGCTCTCGGCGCTGTCGATCGTCCCGAGGCGCAGCGACGCGGCGTCGCCGCGCCGAGCCTGCCCCACCGCCAGATAGATGTAATGACGTCCGTCCGGCAGAAAGCTCGGGAACAGGCGCCCTGCCACTTGTCCCGAGACCGGCACCGCGGCCGGCGTACCGCCATCGGCGGGGATCGTATGCGGCGGCTGCG